>CAYIYN010000009.1:0-22653 GCA_964367645.1 uncultured Bacteroidaceae bacterium | reverse complement strand
GCCGCGTAAAGAAAAAGGCAGTCACCTGCCTTTTTTAGCGGCCGGCGTGATAGCGCAGACCCACCCTACATTGTGCAAGCATTATGTCACCCTGTGCTGTGTGCGCTCATCGGCATAGGTCAAGCGGAGCAAGTCCCGTCCCGCGCACCATATTGAAAGCAAAGGTCGGATACAACTCTATCAACCCATTTTTTCAGAATAAAGGACTTAATTCCCGGTCTTTCATTTGACATACTTTTAGAAGAAGTATTTTTATGTTATATTAATAATGATAACAAGGTACGCACTGTGGCAGTAAAAAATATAGATTGAAGAAGAAATAACAATTTATGGAGGTTAACAAATGAGAAGAAAGGATAGAGAAGTAACGGATATTAATGATATTTTGAGAATTGTGCAAGAAGCGAAAATACTTCATATGGGCTTATTCGACGCTGATTATCCGTACATTGTCCCCCTTCATTATGGGTATGAGTATTTGGATGGAAAACTTGTTTTTTACATGCACTGTGCAAAAGAAGGACGTAAACTAGATTTAATAAAAAAAGAGCAGCATGTCTGTGCTCAATTAGAATGCAATGTCAACTTAGTTTCTGGGGGTGAGTGTCCTTGCAATTATGGTTCAACATATGCATCGGTTATTGCAAGAGGTATTGCCACAATCGTAGCCGACGAGATAGAAAAAATGCATGGGCTACAGTTGCTAATGAGCAATCAGACTGAGCGTCGTTTTGCCATTAATAGCGTTATGGCAAACTCAGTAGAGGTAATCAAAATTATCTCCGATTCATTTACTGCAAAGGCAAGATGGGGGATGGACAAATTTTAATTTATCATAAAAGGGTGCGTAAAATTTCGCAGAGATGCACCGTCGTATCAAAACGGCTAATTCAACACAAATAAGAGCGCAAACCGTTTCAATGGTTTGCGCTTTTATGTTTCCGCTTTACTATAATTTTCCGCTGATTTTTTAACTAGTGTCAAGAATTCTGCACGGAATTCATCAGCGTCCTCTCCGTTAACAGATGGGAGTGCTTCAAGACGAGCAATGAGGTTCTCAAAGTTTGCACTTCCTTTATAAGCAGAATCGCGAAGAATCAAACCAAACTCGGTTACACAACCGATGAACGCAACATCTTCTGTAAGATCGTGCGTCATATCTGTATCACAAGCGAGTTCCTTGCTCTTATTTTCATCGCTGCTTGGGTCTTTGTATCTAAGCTCAACGTTTGCAAAGTTGCCCTGCGCGCCCTCTTTGAGCTTGATTTCATAAACTGCGGTAACTGTGTGCCCTGCACCGATTTCGCCCGCATCCTTGTTTTCGTCCTCAAACTCCTCTTCGGTCATCATCTTTGTTTCATAACCGATAAGACGATATACCGCAACAAGCTCCGGTGAGAAGGAAACCTGAATTTTTGCATCCTTTGCAACTGTTACTAGTGTTCCGCCCATCTCTTCTACAAGAACCTTTCTCGCCTCAGTCAAACTGTCAAGATATGCATAATTACCATTGCCGTTTTCGGCAAGAGTTTTCATTGTTGTGTCCTGAGTGTTGCCCATACCAACACCGAGCACGCTGAGGTACACGCCATTGCTTGCCTTTTCTTTGATAAATTCCTTAAGGAGGGGCTGACTTGAAATACCAACATTAAAATCGCCGTCGGTTGCCAAAATTACGCGATTGTTTCCGCCCTCAATAAAAAAACTTTGCGCCAACTCATAGGCACGCTGAATACCACCCTCGCCATTAGTTGAGCCGCCTGCCTCAAGGTCCTGAATAATATTGGAAATCTTTGTTTTTTCAAATCCCATTGCACCCTCAAGACGAACATAGGTGCCGCTTGCGTATGTCACAATGGACACGCGGTCGTTGTCGGCAAGTTGGTCGGTAAGCATTGTAAATGCCTGCTGTATAAGACCAAGTCGGTCATCGCCATACATTGAGCCGGATATATCAAGAAGAAACACGAAGTTATTTGGCTTTTTTTCTTCAAACGTAATATCCTCCGCCTTTATACCGATGGTGAAAAGTTTGTTTTCAGAATTCCAAGGGCAATCAGAGATTGTTGCTATTGTATTAAGTCCCTCTCCATCGTTAGGAGCCGGATAATTGTATGAAAAATAGTTTATGTATTCCTCAATTCTAACCGAGTCGGTTGGAACTGTACCACCCTGTGTAAGAATACGTCTTGCAAAAGCATATGATGAAGTGTTTCTATCAAGTGAAAAAGTTGAATTTGGAGTGGTTGCAGGGTCTATGAATCCATTTTCGATAACTTCATCGTACTCATAGTTGTTTTCAAGACCTGATGCCCTTAGCACGCCCATATTCTTGCCCATATCTAGATCCATATCCATTTCGCCCGTCATTTGAGAAGAACAGGATAAGAGTAAAATTGTAAGGCAGATAAGAATTGAACATAGCGGAAACATTTTTTTCATATCTTTGTATCTTTATATCCTTTTATTTTTTCTTTATATTTGATTAGAAATTATCGGTCTATCAACGTTTGGTTTCTTTTGTACTGTTATATTGTTTTCGTTTGTTGACTTAAACAAAATAACAGGGAAGCAATCCTTATATATTTATTATAATGGATGTTGAAAAATAATTCCAGTTCAATTTTTATACTTAACAAAATATGGCATTCGATGTATTTAATTTGACTTATTTTAAAGATTTTCACAAAAAACATGTCGCACCATCACCAAAAACACGTCGCACCATCACCAAAAACACGTTGCACCATCACAAAAAACATGTCGCACCATCACCAAAAATCGTACAATCTTTTGGCATAATAAAAGCGGCGGTCAAACAGACTGCCGCTTTTTTAAGTTCCATTGATTTATAGTTTTTTGCCGTTCTTTTTGAACATTCCTTTTATGATTGTGCCTATAATGTTTTTGCCGTCCGCCGACCATTTTTTGCCGCCGAGATAGGTTTCAAGCACCTTTATATCGGAAGCGATATTTTCTTGCGGCACATCGTAAGGGTTTTTGTTTAACACTATGAAATCCGCAATTTTACCCTTTTCAAGACTGCCTCTTTCGTTGTCGTCAAAGGTGTTGTAATAGCCGTTTATGGTGCAGATACGTATTGCGTCCGTAAGGGAAATGCGGTGAGGCTCGTTGAGGTTGTTTACAAGCCAATGCAGCCAATTAATACCGTTTGGGAAAGATATGGGGCAATCGGAACTTGCGCATACGGTGATTCCGCGTTTCATATATTCATCAAAAGGCATAGCAAGTCTGCCGCGCTTTTCACCGAGCCTACCTATCATCAAATCGTAATTTAGCGGGATAAGTTCCAAAAAACCGGGCTGTTCGATAACCGTAAGGTGATATTTTTCGATTATATCCATCGCCTCATCGGGCACGAGATTGCAGTGAATTATGCCGTGACGATGGTCTTCTTTGGGATATTCGTCCAAAACGCGCTTATACGCTCTTGCCGCCTGCAAAACCGCCGCATCGCCAATCGCGTGCATTTGGACGGCAAGTCCTGCTTTGTGAACGCGCAAAACGTTTTGATACACTTCTTCGTCCGTATAATACAGATGTCCTTTATCGTCACTGCCGTCATACGGTTCAAGCAAAGCGGCGTCGGCGGACGTAAAACTGCCGTCAAGCGCGCACTTAAAGCAGCCACCCAATCTCTGTATACCGCGTTTTATTGCTTTTTTCGGCTCGTAACTTTGGATGAAAAACCGCATTTGTATATCGCTTTGCTGTCCGCGGTAAATCCATTTCACCAAATCAACGTCAAGATCCAAAGGCATACCGATGCCACCCTCGACGGCTATAAGCCCGAAACCTGCTTTTATGTATTCGTCAACTGCGCCTTGAAAGGATTGCAACCCATCCAGGATATTGACAAGTTTCAGCATGTTATCAACAACTTTATAAAATGATTCGTTGCCCAAAATTCCGGTTTCGCCGTCGTATCCGGGCGTTTGTGAAACGTCTTTTGGCAGAACTTTCAAAGCAGCCTTTGTCAAAACTGCCGTATGACCGTCGCTGCATATGACCACAACTTTTCTGTTTGGTCTGATGACGGAGTCAATTTCCACTCCTGTGACGAATCTCCCCTCTTCAACTCTCGGCGACGCGCCGAAACAAAGTATGGTTTTGCTTGATTCTATACTTTTGTCTGCGTCTGCGATGATGTCAAGGATTTCTTTTATGGTTGTTGCCTTATCCAGTTTTACGGTCGTTGCCAAAATCGCATAGGACGCGAAATGTCCGTGGCAGTCGGCAAAAGTCGGCATTATCGCGCCGTCTTTTATATCGGTAATTTCTTTCCCTTGATAGATTTTTGGCAATTCGTTTCCGACGTAAGCGATTTCGCTGTTGTCTTCGACTAGATATTTTGCTACGGTGTTTTTTTGTCAACGGTGATTATGTTGCCTTTAAATATGTGCATCGAATTATTTACCTCTTTTGTTAGCGATATATAAAACGCCCCGATTTTACGGGGCAAATGGTTCACAGTGCCAAAGTTTATCCTCACCCATGCCAAGAATGCCGTCGAGGACGTATTTTTTGCCGTTTTCGCCCACAATATTTTTGGACATCGGCACGGCGCGGCGTTTATCATCAATAAATTTGCCAAATTTTCTCATGATATTCCTCCGCCGTCATTCTGTGCCGTTGTTTTGGCAACTGTTAGGTTTGCCAATAAAATGCAAATGCGCTATTAAAATGTGTTTATTCTTCATTCTAAAGCGGTATTTTAATTTTCGATTAGTTTACGTTTTCTGTCGCCTATGGTGTTTAGGCTCTCTTTGATTATCTTTTCGGCTCCGTCCAGGATTGAGAAAGCAAGCGCGCGCGCTTCATAGTCCATTTTGCGATAGTTTTCTTCGGCTTCCCCTCGCATTGACTCTGCATCGGCGGTTGCCTGACGCAGAACTTCAGTTTCGGAAATCAACTGACGCGCCCGCTCTTCGGCTTTGTCCATTGTGTCGTTAGCATATGCTTCGGCCTTAGCAAGAATTTCATCGCGCTCTTTTTTTATCTGTTCGGCTTCCTTGATTGACAGAGGGAACGCCGCTCTGAAACGCGTTATGAGCGAAAGCAACGCCTGTTTATTGACGGTGATGTCGGTTGAACTGAAAGCCGCTTTTTTTGCTCTAAGAATTTCGCCTTCGATTTCGTTTAGCAACATTTCGATAGATTCCATATTACCCCTCTTAAACGTTTTATCTTTTTCGTAATAAATTCCAAATTTTACTTTTAATTTATTTCATTTCAGTTTGCATTTGAGCGTTTTAATTTACAGTATTGCACGCACAAAAACGTCATTATTATTTGTTCTCTAAAATTTCTTTCAACTTCATTATAGCGTCATTTGGCACTAAACGGAAGTGTCCGTTTTTTATTTCTTCTTTTGCGCGCGTTGAAGACACGTCGCAAAATTCTCCCGTTTCGACAAAAACGGTATCTATGCCATATTGCAGGTTATATGCTTTCATTTCTTCTTCATACGGCAAATCCTTTTCACTTCTTAAGCCTCTCACAAACACCGACGCATTTTCATTTTTTGCGCATTCTACCGCACTGGAACGGCTAAAAACCGCCCTGACGCCCTTTTTGTTTCCTATCGTCGCTTGAACCAGCGCAAGCCTCTCTTCGGGAGTGAAATAATATTGCTTCAAAGGATTGACAAGGCACGCAACCACAACTTCATCAAAAAGCGCTGTCGCACGGTCTATCACGGCTTCATGCCCCTTTGTTATGGGGTCAAAACTGCCCGTAACCATCGCCACGGTTTTGTTTGACACAAATTCACCCGTCGTATATCCCATTTTTTTTGTCCGTGTTTTCATACCCGTAGGGGGAGTGAAATCTTTTTTTGACTCGTGCTCAAAATAAACAATGCCGTCGTAATTTAAAAGACCCTTTTTTGCTACTATATCAATTGCGATTTCGCCCAACATAGTTCCGTAAGGCGGATCGATAAATATCAAATCAAATTTTTCATGATTACACGAAAGCGAATTCAAAACAGAAACAAAGTCCCCTGCCATTATGCGGTAATCGCCTTCAATGCCTTTTAGGTTTTTTTTGGTGAGTGCAAGACTGTCGCCGTTTTTGTCAGAAAATACGACCTCTTTTGCTCCGCGCGATATGCACTCTATGCCAAGCGCACCGCTGCCTGAAAACAAATCCAAACATTTTGCGCCGTTCACGTTGAATTGCAGTACGTTGAAAACCGTTTCTTTGATTCTGTCGGTGGTAGGCCTAACTTCGTCGGTTGAGGGCGAAAACAATTTTCTGCCGCGGTATTTTCCGGATATTATTCTCAAATCGTGCCTCCGAAGGCGTTTATAACTTCGCCGCTACGGTCTATTATTCTCTTTTCGGTGACAATATAATCCAGTTGAATATCGTGGGGTTCGCATTGAAAGTCATAGGCGCGCTGACAATCAAACGCCAGTCCCAGTTTTATGCAAGGATGTTTTTCTAAAAATTTATCGTAATATCCGCCGCCGTGTCCAACTCTTTTAAGTCCGTCAAAGGCAAGCATTGGCACGATGGCAAGGTCGATATTTTCAATATTCATTCCTTTTAGCGGCTCTTGAATACCCCATTTGTTGACGTAAAAATCAGTGTACGGGGTGATTGAAACCGCGTCCATTTCGCCGCCTCTGACTTTGGGCACGCATACGGTTTTTTCCATAGCAAGCGACAGTCCCACAATCTCGGTAGTATTAGGTTCGTTTTTGGTGCCAAGATACACGAAAATTGTTCTTGAATTCTTAAAACAATCTAAAGATGTGACAGCATCGATTATGGCATCGCTGAATATCGCACACTTTTCATCGCCAAGCGTTTCAAGTCTTGCCTTCGCCTTTAATCGTGTTTCCCACTTTGTCATCAAAGTAAATCCTTTTTATTCTTCCACGTCTTGACGTATATACGGTATAAGGAATCGTGTCCGTATACTCTGCGGTGATTTCGGGAGTTAAAACTGCGTTTTGCAGAATAACTTCTTCGTTCAGTTCTGCCGTCAAATCCAATGTATCAACGGCAAAACAATCCATACAAGCGTATCCCACCGCACCGAATTCTCTGCCGCGGATTAAAATTTTTTGCGGATATTCCCTGCTTATCCCGTCTGCGTATCCGCCAAAAATCCAAGCGATATTGCAGTCTTTTTCCGCGCGGTAATTGCCGTATCCGATGCACTCGCCGCATTTGACTTTTCTTGAGGCAATAACACGGCTAAGCACCGTCATCGCCCCTTCATAGGCTGAATAGCCGACGCGCAAAAGCGGATAGGTGTTGAGATTGGCAGACGAAGACGAACAAAGATGCGGAATCGCATGAGGATACAAAATTTCCGTCTTGCCGCAAACGTGGTCAAAGGATTTTATTTGACCGACGTCAGCCGAATGAAGGTGCGAATAAAATCCTTCAATTTTTATGTCGTTGATTGCCGCGCAACTCAAAACGTCGTCGATTTGAGCACCGTCAAACCCGAATCGGTTCATACCGGTGTTGAGTTTTAGGTGCACTTTGGGCTGTTTGCCCAAAATGCGTTTACACTCAATCAAACTGTTAAGCGTTTCTATATTGGCAACGGAAACCGTCAAATCGTATTCGACGGCGGGAAGGATATCGTCAGGCGCGCTCAAGGTGACGAGCACCTCTTTTTTTAGTCCCGCTCTCCTTAGAGCCTTCCCCTCGTCGATTGTAGCCACTCCAAACGCACCGACCTCGTCCTCGACTGCGGCGGACACGGCAAAAATACCGTGCATATAAGCGTCTGCTTTGACCATAAGCATTATTTCCGCTCCGTATCTATGCTTCAACATGGCGACATTACGTCGTATACGGCTTAGATCGATGAGCGAAAAAATTTCCATACAAGTTCTCCTTGAGCGCGGAGCGCCCGGACAACTTATATTTTATTCACCGACAGCACCTCTTGTGCTTTCCCATTGTCGTCCGTCTTGAACAAAATGAGCGTTTTGCCTTCGCTTATCGTAAACGAATAAATATACTCGATGTTCAAGCCCGATTTTGTCACCGTATCCACGGTTTTTGAAAGTGAGCCGGGTTTATCTGACACTTCAACCGCAACAAGTTCAGTTTCCGTGGAGGTAAAACCCGCGTCTTTTAACACTTCTTTTGCCGCGGCGTTGTTTGAGGTAATCATTCTCACAATCCCAAAGTCACTTGTGTCGGCAATATTGAGAGATTGAATGTTGATGTTCTTTTCGCTTAGGGCTAAAAGCAAATCGTTGAGTCTGCCCTGTCTGTTTTCCAAAAAAACCGCTATCTGTTTAACTAACATTTTATGTCCCTCCTCATATTTTACGTTTGTCCACAATGCGGACCGTCTTCCCGCTGCTAAGCGGCAAACTGTCGGGCGACACGAGCGTAATCTTTGCGCCGACGCCCAAGTTTCCCATCATATCGTGCTCTATCTTCTTGCATATCGATTCTATCTTTCTGACTTCGTCCGAGAAGAATTCGGGTGCCATTTCCACCATAATTTCCATTGTGTCGAGGTTGTTTATTCTGTCGACGACAATCTGGTAGTGCGAGCCGACCACTTCGGGGATAGCCATCAATACGCTTTCGATTTGCGACGGGAACACGTTGACTCCGCGGATAATCAGCATGTCGTCGCTTCTGCCCTTGACGCGCTTCATTCTAACAAGCGTCCTGCCGCACACGGGGCAAACCTCATGGCAAAGCGCGCTCAAATCTCTGGTGCGGTAGCGAATAAGCGGAATGCCCTGTTTGTTGAGAGTGGTGAAAACCAATTCGCCTGCTTCGCCGTCTTTAACCGGTTGAAGCGTTTCGGTGTCGACGATTTCAGGATAGAAGAAATCTTCCATTACGTGCAGACCGAAGTTGTTTCCGCAACCGATTGACACACCCGGACCGCTGATTTCGCTGAGTCCGTAAATGTCGTACGCTTTGATTTTGAGTTTCCTTTCGATTTCGGCTTTCATTTCATCCGACCAAGGTTCTGCGCCGAAAATTCCGCGTTTGAGTTTGAAATCATCTATGCTCATACCGGCTTTTTCTATCTCTTCGGCAATGACCATAGCGTAGGAAGGAGTGCAAGCAAGCGTTGTTGCGCCAAAGTCTTTCATAAGCGCGAGTTGGCGCACGGTGTTGCCTGCCGAAGCGGGGACCGTAAGAGAGCCCAGCTTTTCACTTCCGTAGTGCAGTCCCAAGCCGCCCGTGAAGAGTCCGTAGCCATAGCAGATATGTACGATATCTTCTTTGTCGCAACCGGCTATAACCATACAGCGAGCGGTGCTTTCCGTCCAGTCTTCAAGGTCGCGTTTTGTGTAACCCACAACGGTAAGTTTGCCTGTCGTTCCGCTTGACGCGTGCACGCGCACGATGTCGCTCATAGGCACGGCGAATGTTGCGAAAGGATAATTGTCACGCAACTCTTTTTTGGTGGTGAAAGGCAGTTTTGATATGTCCTCTATGCCTTTAATATCCTTTGGTTTCAGTCCGATTTCGTCCATTTTGGCACGATAATACGGCACATTTTCATACACCCGTTTGACAAGGTCGACAAGCCTGTTTGATTGCAGCGCGTTCATTTTGTCGCGCGACATTGTTTCTATTTCTTCATTGTAATATTTCATATATTCTCCGTTTAATCCAAATTGTAGCCCTCGAAAAGAGCAATCTTGTTGATGTCGTAAAGTTTGGGCTTTACGGCGGTCTTTAGTGCTTCATCAATCTGAATAAACGAGCAGTCAAGGCTCTTTGCAAGCGCACCGAGCATTACGACGTTAACGCCTTTGGGATTGCCTATTCTTTGAGCAATTTCCAGTGCGTTCACGACCTTTACTTTGCCGGCGCGTTCTTTAAGAGCATTGACAATGCCCTCCGGATACTGCCTTGCTCCCATAATCACGGGCATGGGCAGTATCTTTTGATTATTTACAATAATCGTCCCGTCCTTTTTGAGATAATTTGTATATCTCAGGGCTTCTAATTGTTCAAATGCCAAAATTATGTCGGCGTCGCGCAGTCCGATAATAGGAGAGGTGACTTTATCCGCTATTTTTACGTTTGTTACCACGCTGCCGCCGCGTTGCGCCATTCCGTGGATTTCGCTGAGTTTGCAATCACAGCCAGCTTGCTCGGCAAGTGAGCCGAGTATTCTCGACGCAAGGAGAGTCCCCTGTCCGCCGACGCCTACGATAAGTATATTGACCGCTTTCATAATCCCCTCCTATCCTTTTATCGCATCGAATTTGCATAGTTGTTTGCAAACGCCGCATCCCACGCACCCAGTGGGGTTGATTCTCGCACTGCCGTCCGCTTGTTTTTCAATGGCGGGACAGCCGATTTTTAAGCACATTCCGCACTTGACGCAGTTTTCCGTTCTTAAAGCGGGCGGATAGTTGCGGTTTAGGAGTGCGCAAGGACGCTTTGCCACGATGACGGAAACTCCGTCACGGCTCAGTTCCTCTTTTACGGCAGTTTCCACTGCTTTTAAATCGTATGCGTCCACAACCTGAACGCTCTCTACGCCCACGATTTTGCACAAAGCCACAATATCCAGTATGGGAGCGGGCTGATTTTTGAGTGTTAATCCAGTTGCAGGGTGTTGTTGATGCCCCGTCATACCCGTAGTCGAATTATCCAAAATTATGAGAGTGATATTGGATTGATTATATACAGCGTTGATAAGCCCCGTTATTCCGCTATGGATAAACGTGCTGTCGCCGATGACCGCAACGGTATGCTTGCTTTGTTCTCTGCTTATCGCCTTTTCAAAGCCGTGTGCCATGCCGACGCTTGCGCCCATACAAATGACGGTGTCCACTGCGTTCAGAGGAGCCTGCGCGCCAAGCGTGTAGCACCCTATATCTGCATTGACTGTCAGTTTGAGTTTGTTTAGCACATAGAAAACTCCGCGGTGAGGACAGCCTGCGCACATAACGGGAGGACGGACGGGCAAATCTTGCTTTTCGATGTCGAGTTTTTCATCGAGCATCTTTTCTTTGATTATCGCAACGGAAATTTCACCCTGTTTTGAGAACAGGTTTTTACCTTCGCACGCGATACCGTTTGCTTTCAGTTGTGTTTCGATAAAAGGTTCCAACTCTTCAATGACGACAAGCCTTTTTACGTCCGACGCAAACTTTTTTATCAAATCCATAGCAAGCGGATAAACTATGCCGAGTTTAAGCACGCTGACGTTTGGCAAAGCCTCTTTGACGTATTGATACACTACACCGCCGCAAATAATGCCAAGCGACGTATCTTTCATCTCAACTGTGTTAATCGGGCAATCGTTCACGTCTTTTGAAAGTCTGTTTTCTCTATCTTCCACCACAAGGTGACGGCCGATTGCACTTGACGGCATCATCGTGTATTTCGCCACGTTTTTAACATAAGGCTTAAGCGGGACTTCCTCTCGTTCTTCCTCTTCAACAAAACTTTGCGAGTGCGCAAGCCTTGTTGTCGTGCGGACAATAACGGGAGTGTCGTATGTTTCCGAAATCTTGAACGCCTTTTTCACAAAATCCTTTGCTTCCGCGCTGTCGGCAGGTTCAAGCAAAGGCACATGCGCGCTCAGCGCATAAAAGCGCGTATCCTGTTCGTTTTGAGATGAGTGCATACCCGGGTCGTCAGCGGCAAGCACAACAAGGCCGCCGTTGACGCCTGTATATGCCGCAGTGAACAGCGGATCCGCCGCCACGTTCACGCCGACGTGTTTCATGCACACCATAGCGCGCGCTCCCGCTATTGACGCTCCGATTGCCACTTCGCAAGCCACCTTTTCATTGGGTGCCCACTCAGCGTAAACTTCGTCATATTTTGCAATCGCTTCGCTGACTTCCGTGGACGGAGTTCCCGGGTATGCCGAAACCACCCTAACGCCCGCCTCGTAAGCGCCTCTTGCGATTGCTTCATTTCCTAAAAGTAATTTTTTCATATTATCCTTAAATTTTCCGATTTCAGTTTTCGGTCTGTTTTAGCACCAAACTTCCGCCGCAGTATTTTTCACGGAGTTTGGGTTTTTCGATTTTACCCGTTGCGTTGCGCGGCACCTTGTCAAAGATAATCTTGCGCGGACGCTTATACCTAGGCAGGTCGGCGCAAAAGTCCATAATGTCCCCTTCGGTCGTTGTAGCGGCACATTCGGCTTTCAGTTCGATTATCGCGGCTGCGATTTCGCCCAGTCGCTCGTCGGGCAGACCTATGACCGCAACGTCGCGTATCGCGCTGTTGGCTCTAAGATAGTCTTCTATCTGAACCGGATATAGGTTTTCTCCGCCGGTTATTATTACGTCTTTTTTTCTGTCTACAAGGTATATAAACCCTTCTTCGTCTTCGCGCGCCATATCGCCCGTGAACAGCCAGCCGTCGTGCAACACCGCGTCGGTTGCTTTTTTGTCGTGATAGTAGCACACCATAACTCCGTTGCCTTTGACCGCCAGTTCGCCGACTTCGCCGCGCTTTACGTCGTTATGTTTTGTGTCAACAATGCGCGTTTGCCAGCCGTAGCCCGCAATTCCGATTGCGCCGACTTTACGGATATTTTCCACTCCCAGATGGACACAGCCGGGTCCTATGCTTTCGCTGAGCCCGTAGTTGGTGTCGTAACTGTGATTCGGAAAAACCCTTTTCCATCTTTGGACAAGGCTTGGCGGCACTGGTTGCGCGCCTATGTGCATAAGCCTCCACGCGCTAAGGTCATAATCGGCAAGGTTCACACTCCCGTTGTCGATAGCGTCCAAAATATCCTGCGCCCAAGGAACAAGCAGCCACACTATGGTGCATTTTTCTTCGCTTGCGGTTTCCAATACCCACTTTGGGGATACGCCTTTTAACAGCACCGCTTTACTGCCAGATACCAGTGAACCGAACCAGTGCATTTTCGCACCCGTGTGATAAAGCGGAGGTATGCACAAAAAGCAATCTTCGCGCCCCTGTGAATGGTGATTTTGTTCAGTCAAAGCGGCTTGCATAAGCGCCTTATGCTTGTGCAAAATGGCTTTGGGAAATCCGGTTGTGCCGCTTGAAAAGTAGATTGCGGCATAGTCTTCGTCGGTGATTTCAATTTCCAGCTTTGTGCGCGGAGCGGTTTTGATTTCTATATCGTAACTGTCGGCAAAAGCAGGGCAATCATCACCCACAAACATCATTTCTTTGACTTTTGGCACATTGCCGCAGATGCTTGCCACGCGTCCGATAAATTCCTTCCCAAACACCAGCATGCTTGCGTCTGCTAGGTCTAGGCAATATTTGATTTCATCCTCCGTATAGCGATAATTCAGAGGCACCGCAAGTCCGCCTGCTTTGAGTATTCCGAAATAAATCGGCAACCACTCTATGCAGTTCATAAGAAGTATTGCAACTTTTTCTCCTCTTTTAAGTCCGTGTTGCAACAGTAGATTTGCAAAGCGGTTTGCTCTTGACTCAAATTTGCGCCAAGTTATCTCGCGCCTGTGCTCATCTGCGGGCAGAGTTTCAACGAGGCTGTAATCTTTCCAAGTCAAGCGTTGCTTATCTTTTAGTTCGGGATTGATTTCGATGAGTGCTATATCGTCACCGAAATGTTCCGCATTATATTCCAAAAATTTAGTTATAGGCATTTTCAGTTTTGCTCCATTAGTCTTATAGACTCAATTATTCTTGTAGTAATTTATAAGACAACCGTCCAGGAGGATTTGCTTTTCCGTGTCCGTAACCGCATCCATTGAGAGCGTAATATCGCTCACTGTGTCTTCTCTCACGAGTTTAGCGTTCAGCGTTTTTGCTCCGTTCAAAATCAGATTCTTCACGTTGGGTATAATCACCACGTCGTCAATCTTGAATGCGTCTTTGGACAGAAGCGGCAGCATGCCCCAGTTGATGAGGTTGCTGCGGTAGCGTTTTGTGGCGTATTCTCTTGCGATATTCGCCGCTCCGCCAAGGAAACGCTGGCAACTTGCAGCCTGTTCTCTTGCGCTGCCGTCGCCCGGTTTGACTGCAAAAATCGTCGAGCCGATTGACATATCGTCTATGTTCAATCCCGCAAGTTTGATTGCGTTTTCAATTCTGTCTTTGACGCTATTTTCGCCGTCGCGCACCGCCTTGCTCTTTTTGACGTAGTTCGGGTCCTTTCTTGACAAAGTGAACTCGGCAAGGCGAAGAGGGTTGCTGCGATACGATGACGTTTCTCCGGAAGGGATAAGTTCGTCGGTTGTGGTGACAGGGTCGTTTATGACGCTCACCACACTCAAAGCTAGGTTGTCTAAAAGGGGACTAAGAGTGGGAATATCGGTTATATTAGGGCCGTAAATGAGTTCCGCATTCTCGTCCGGTTTGCCATATCCGTTGTATACGCGCAGTCCGTAGACCGCGCTGCGATACTTGTAATCCGGCACCTTTTCGTCATAGTCAAGTCCGAGCGCGCTGCTAAGAACTCCCCCGTTTGCCGCGGTTGCGGCTATTGAGCGTGCGTCCATAAGCGCGACGGAAGCAATTTGAT
Organism: uncultured Bacteroidaceae bacterium; assembly: GCA_964367645.1. GTDB lineage: Bacteria > Bacillota > Clostridia > Christensenellales > CAG-917 > RGIG4097. The sequence goes on along the minus strand of CAYIYN010000009.1, from coordinate 8,177 downwards.
TGTCGTCGGGCTTTGAGCCTTCTCTGCGCTCAAAGTTGCGTGTCGTATGCCTTATTGAAAATCCATTGTTGCAAGGCACGTCGCCCGAGCCGAAGCAAGGTCCGCAGAAGCAAGGTTTCAATATTGCACCGGAAGACATAAGCGAAGCCACGCTGCCGTTTTCAACAAGCGCCAGATTTGCCGATTGCGAACCGGGATAAACGGTTAGATTAAATGCTCCGTTTCCGACGGATTTACCTTTCAATATGTTTGCGGCGGTGACAATATTGTCATAAGTGCCGCCTGCGCAACCTGCGATTACGCCTTGCGACACGAGCACTTTTCCGTCTTTGATTTTGTCGGTAAGTTTGAAACTCCCTTCGGGCAAGCCGAGCAGTTTGCAACCTTCTTTTTCTACCTTGGATAGGATTTCAAGCGGATTATCTATGACATCCGCCAATTTATACACGTTTGACGGATGGAAAGGCAACGCTATCATCGGCTCGACTAGGCTAAGGTCAATTTCGATTGCTCCTTCGTAGCGCGCGCCGTTTTTAGGTGTAAGTTTTTTATAGTCAGCCTTTCTGCCGAACTTCTCAAGGTAGTTTTCGACCTTTTCGTCCGTGCACCAAACGGAGGACAGACACGCACTTTCCGTTGTCATAACGTCAATTCCGTTGCGATATTCAACGTCAAGATTTTTTATGCCGTCGCCCACAAATTCCAAAACAGCGTTTTTGACAAAACCGTTGCCAAAAACCGCGCCGATAAGCGTCAAAGCGACGTCTTGCGGTCCGACACCTTTTCTCGGTTTGCCGCTTAACCTGACAGCAATGACTTTGGGATAGTCTATATCGTAGGTTTTTTCAAGCAGTTGTTTGACAAGTTCAGGGCCTCCCTCGCCGATAGCAAGCGTACCGAGCGCGCCGTAGCGCGTGTGCGAATCACTGCCCAAAATCATTTTGCCGCAACTGGCAAACATTTCGCGCATATATGAGTGAATGACCGCCACATTTGCAGGCACGTATATTCCGCCGTATTTTTTGGCAGCCGAAAGTCCGAAAACATGGTCGTCCTCGTTTATCGTGCCGCCCACCGCACAAAGAGAATTGTGGCAGTTTGTAAGCACGTAAGGAATGGGAAAACGCTTGAGTCCGCTCGCTCTTGCCGACTGAATTATGCCAACATAAGTAATATCGTGCGACGCCATCGCGTCAAATTTGATTTTGAGTTTATCAACTGAATTTCCGACGTTGTGAGATGACAAAATACCATAAGAAATGGTCCTGTTTCTACCGTCAGAAGGTATCAAATTAATAGCAGAAAATTCCGCTTCTGAAAGCAGTTTGCCGTCAAGATAATATGTTGTTTCGTTTTTGAGCGTTATCATGCGTACCTCTTTAAAGATTAATTATAATAGCGTCGCGCGTATTAGTCAAACAGATAATGTTTAATCGCGGCGCGTGCGTTGTTGCGTGCATTATCGCGTGCGTTGTTGCGTGTGTTACCGCGTGCGTTGTCGCGTGTGCTATCGAAATATAAATGCAACCAAAAAAGTTGATAAACTGCTCTTTTAACAATAATCAGGCGATAATCGCAAACGTAAATGTTTGACTCAAGCAGCATTGATTTTGCAACAGAAAAATACTTAACGCGCAATTAGTGTCTGTTTTGTCAAATTTTCAATGTGAGATATTTAAAATTATACGGCCCGCTTGGCTCCTGCGATTTTTCTTCAAAACCGATTTTTTTGAGATTGGAAAGCGAAGGCACGTTATTATATTGCACTACGGCGCAAAGAGTACAAGGCGAAAGATTCTCTTTTGCGAACTCGATTACCCTTCCGCAAACTTCACGGCCAAGCCCCTTTTTACGATGATTTTCATCGGTCATAATGCCGGAAATTTCATAATACCGCTCTTCGCCCTCGTCTTTACATTTGCGCTTTAGCATATCGCCGTATTCTTTGTCAAAATCCACGGCGCACGTCGAAACCAATCTGCCTTTACAAAAAGCACCGATGACAAAGCCGTCTTTTAAAACGCTTTTTAGTTCATTCGGCGTATAATTCAAAAAGAAAAGTTTGTCGTCCAGTTTTTCAATGCCCGATTCGTAAAACGTCATAAGAGTGTCGTAATCGTCGGTTTTTAACTGCAAAAAACTGTATTTTGAACTTGAATCGTCGCTGTCTTGAACTCCTTCCGCACGCGGAATCGTTTGAGATTTCGGCAAAGAGCATTGCTTTGATTTTGCGAGTTTTAAAATGTATTTATTAAGCAAAAATTCTGGATAATAACTGAGTTTTGATTTTCTCAAACCTTCCAGCCCCATATCCTCTTGACGGTTTATGTATTTGCATTCGGAAAAATGCCTTTCGGCAAATTTGTTGGCAAGATACGAATACACTCCCTCATAATCGATGTCGGCTTTTTCGTACATAACGACAGCGTTATTGGACGGCATAATTTCGCCTACCGTGACCCCAACCAAATTCCCGTTTGCAAAAAGCAAATCGCAAATCGTTTCACCTTTTAGAGCGGCGCTATACCATCTTTTTACTATTTCGTTTTCTCTTTTCGCGCTTTCGTCAAGTTTGCCGTCAAAGGAATGCGACTGCAACCATTGTGTTTCAAATTCTTCAATGGCGGGAGCGTCGTCTTCCGTTAAGGGACGCATTTCGACTGTATAGAGTGCGGAAAATTTTTTTATATGGCCTCTTTTGGCGTGATACCTCTTGCCTTGCAAAGAGATAAAATCCTTTGCAGCATAAATATATTCCGACCACTCGCGTTGAGTAAAAATTTCATACTCGTCGCCGATTTCAGAAACAAAGTCTTCGGTGCAAAAGGCAAACCAACTTCCCTTTGGCAGTGCGGCGGCAGCGGCTTTTCTTGAAAGTGCCCCGTCCGCTTTCACAAGAGGCGGCCAATAATACCAATTTCCCTCAATTTCCGCACGCATATAGAACGCACCGTCCTGTTCTGCGTATTCCAAAGCCTCAAACCAACTCAAAAAGGCATAGTAAGAATAGTCGCTTCCGACATAGTCAAAACCGTCCAAATAGAATTTAAGACGATCTTTTGCGTAGTTGTCAAATAATTTGAAAATCATATGTTTCAGTTCTTCCCATCAATTCTGTTGTGTTAAAACATTACTTGTTTTCTTTTTTCTCGGGGGTAATAATTTCAATAATGGCGTCACAGTGTTTTTTAAGTTCGTCCAAAAATTTGTCGCTGTCGACTGCGCGCAAGTTTAGTGTAACGTCTATGGCATCTGCACCCAAAACCGGTTCGGTGGCTAAGCCGTCTAAAGATACTGCCAAAGATATCATTTTAGTTTGTGAGTTTTGACGCACTGTCACAATGCTCTCATAATATATTCTGCTCACAAAAAAGCCCATAACCATCAATATATTTTCTTCGCAGAGTTTATAATAACTGTTAAAAATCAGCATCAAGGCAAAAAACGCAACAAGCCCTGCTGCCGCAAGACCAACTCCTACAACAACGGGATTTGATGTTCTCAGATTCCCCGCCCCCGCAAGCAAAATAATATCAAAAACAATCACGGCGACGCTTATAAGTGCAATCGCAGCAAGCATTATCGTTTTGACTTTTCCTAAATCAAATCTAAATTTCATTGATTTACCTGACCATATTTGCATTTCTTTTTTGCTTGAATTATAACCATATTAATAGTTTATATCCGATTCGTTTTCGTTTTCCTGATTGTCTTGACGATAGCCGTATTCGACGGTATTTATAACCGTTGCTTGATCGGTGTAGAAGCAAAGTCCGTTCATTTTATAGTAGCCGACCAATTCGACAGAACGCACCATATATAAATATGCCGACGGAACGGCAAAGCAGATCAATCCGAAAGTGGGCAGAGCCAAGCCCGCGACAAACGCGTATGCAAAGAAGAAAATGCAGGTGTATGCTTTGAACATACCTTTCAAATTTGCTTTGACGGACGGCAGTGAACGCGTAAAAGAAGTATAAATCTTTTCATCAGGCTTGAACAGAAGTCGCGGCAGCCATCCCGAAAAGAGAACCGCTCTCAATGCGCAAAGCACAATCCCGACGAGCAGCACAATCGCGAGTCCGAAAAATGGGATAAGTTTTGTAAAGACAAGTGCAAAACCCAGCAAAATCCCAAAAATCAAAAGGTCAATCGGGAAAGAAATCAACAGTTTGGACAGCGAAAATTTGCACGCCATTTTTGCGTTTGCGACCATACTTGACGCCAGTCCGAAGCGGTAGTTTGAAGACATTGATTTGTTTATGACGTCGGCAAGAGGATAATAACTGAAACCCTTTAGAAAGTTGTACAGCGCATAGATAAAAATGATGCAAAAAACAAGTCCGACAAACATAGCGGATTGATTTGTAACTGCTCCATAGAGTGTTTTTATTCCTGCACTTAATCCCGTTGCAAATTCGTAAGGGCTTGTTGCACCGTGTATAAAATTTTCAACGTTTACATTAAGGGCGTCGTACGCATTGGATACGTCGGCATATTTTAGATAACTGTTGATAAGCGGAAAAACGGCGGCAGAGCCGATTGCCGCAGTCACTAGGACACACAAAAAAATCCAAACTAATATCTTTGCCACGTAGCCAAGTTTGCTGAAAAGCAAAGAAGTTGCGTATTTAATTTCCATATTTCCTCCGCTAATGCCGTACAAGCGACATTTTTATTGGGGATTTAATCGAATATATAATCTATTATCACCCTTTCGGCAGATTTTTTGACCATATATCTTTCTTTTGAAGGTCCATTCTTTCGGTGCCCGTGACGGAGTAGAAGACGTTGTACATCAAAACGATATACACGGGCATGATTATCGCATAGCACAGTCCGTCCAAAATGGTGGCGACGACAACTCCGGTATTGAGAGCGCCTGTTACAATCATTGTAATTTGGAAAGGCAAAATCACCACGGCAAGTGTAAACGCAACGGATAACAACTTGCCCGAAATTTGTTTCCAAGCAGTTACAAAAGCGTCCGCGGTGTTGTAACCGGTGTGGAGCATAAACGGAGGCCAGAGTATCACCGACGACATTACCATCAAAAACAGTGATGAAGTCACCAACAGTGAAACGGCGGAAAAAACAAGCCAGGTCACTCCGGCACCGAACACCACATACCAAAGATAATACAAAATAACTGTAAGCAGATTGCTCAATTCAAAGGCGGCAAATATAAACAACACAAACTTTACCGCCGTTAAAATGTTGTAGTTTATTCTTGCTTTGGCGCGTCTAAATGAAATAGTGAATTCGCCGATGCGCATATGTCTGTCCACAATACCAAAAAGCAGAGCCACGACAAAAGTGTAGAGCACAATGCCGACTATCCCAATCCAAAACCACTCATAAGACAAACGGTGCAACTCTTCGTACATCGCTCCGAAAGAAGAATAATTGATTTCATTGAAACGAAGTAAAAAATACAGTTCGTCCGACGGAGAAACGACAAATGGCAACATAAGAGATGGCACTACGGTCAGAAGAACCAAGTACGCTCCTTTGTCAAAGAAATATTTGAATGTGTCCTTGAAGTATCTCATTTTTCCTTACAGTGCGCTTTTTTGAGCAGTGAATTGCCGTTCGTCGGTCTTTTTATGAAAACATATTCAGCTTATCAACAAGTTTTTCCCGCTTTTGTTGCGCTTGCAATAGTTTTTCGCGCTCGTTATCGATGAGTTTTTGCGGTGCTTTTGATGCAAAGCCGCCGTTATTTAACAGTGCGGTCGTCTTTTGTATTTCCGCGTCGGTTTGGACTATTTCTTTTTCGATTCTTTCTCTTTCCTTGTCAAAATCTATAAGGTCGCCCAAAGGTATCAAAAATTCCGCGTCGTGTGCGACAACAGCGGTGAACTTTTCGCCTACTTCGCTCTTATCTGCCACAAACTTAACTTCGTTAATTCCTGCAAGTTTGTCCAGATATGTCGCTGCGGAGCGCATAAACTTTTCATCTTTTGCGATAACGTATGCGGTCAGTTTTTTGGCGGGTGAAACGTTCATTTCGGCGCGAATATTTCTGATTGCCACAACCATATCGCGCAGACCTTCAAAACGTGTTTCCTCTTTTCTGAAACTGTATTTGCGGTTATAAGAAGGCCACTCCGACACCATAAGCACGCTGCCTTTTGCGGCGTACTTTCCGTAAATTTCCTCTGTTATGAAGGGTATAAACGGATGCAGAAGTTTCAATATTTGAGTCAGCACATAGCAAAGCATTGCAACTGCGTGACGGTGCGTTTCTTTGTCCTGACTGTAAAGCAGAGGCTTGCTCATTTCGATATACCAGTCGCAAAATTCCGTCCAAGTAAAATCGTACAGTCTTGACGCGGCAAGTCCGATTTCGTATTTGTTTAGACTAATGGTGACCTCTTTTATAACGTCATTCAGCCTTGTCAATATCCATTTGTCCGCGCCGTTAAAGCGTGTGGGCAAAGTGAGGTCGTCATCCTCTTTGATGTTGGTAAGAACAAAGCGCGACGCGTTCCATAATTTGTTGATAAAGTTTCTGGCACTTTCGGTTTTTGCGTCCGTATAGCGCGTATCCGAGCCGGGAGCGATGCCCGTTGCAAGCGAAAAGCGCAGTGCGTCCGCGCCGTAGCGGTCGATAATTTCAAGCGGGTCAATACCGTTGCCAAGTGATTTGGACATTTTTCTGCCTTGAGAATCACGCACGATGCCGTGTATCAGCACTTCGGAGAAAGGCACTTCGTTCATAAATTCCAATCCGCTGAAAATCATGCGCGCCACCCAAAAGAAGATGATATCGTAGGCGGTGACAAGCACACTTGTGGGGTAAAAATAATTGAGGTTTTTGTTTTTCTTCGGATAGCCTAGGGTGCTAAACGGCCAAAGTGCGCTGCTGAACCAAGTGTCAAGCACGTCTTCGTCTTGATGCAGATGAGTGCTTCCGCACTTCGGGCATTTTGTCGGCGCAGCCTTTGCCACTATCGTTTCGCCGCAGTCGTCGCAGTAGTACGCAGGGATACGGTGTCCCCACCATAGTTGGCGGGAAATGCACCAATCCTTGATGTTGTCCATCCAGTTGAAATATATCTTTTCAAACCGTTTTGGCACAAATTCGATTTTTTTAGATTTAACGGCTTTTATGGCAGGTTCTGCAAGAGGCTTCATCTTGACAAACCATTGTTTTGAAACTATGGCTTCAACCGTTTCGCCGCAACGATAGCACTGCCCCACATTATGGGTGTAAGGCTCGATTTTCTCCAGAAGTCCTTGCGCCTGTAAATCTTCAACAACGGCTTTTCGGCATTGCAGTCTGTCCATTCCGCAGTATTTGCCTGCGTTTTCGTTCATCTTGCCCTCGTCGTCTATGACGCGGATAACTTCAAGATTGTGTCGAAGCCCCAGTTCAAAGTCATTGGGGTCGTGAGCGGGAGTGATTTTCACCGCACCCGTGCCAAAGCCTATTTCGCAATAATCATCGGCAACAACGGGTATAACTCTGTCCGTCAAAGGCAGATGCAACATCTTGCCCACATATTTTGCCATCTTTTCATCGGCGGGGTTGACTGCCACGGCTGTGTCGCCGAGCATAGTTTCGGGACGGGTTGTAGCGATGGTGATATAGTCGTCCGCATCCACGACGGGATAGCGGTAATACCACAGATTTGACTGCTGTTCTTCATATTCCACTTCCGCATCGGAAATTGCGGTTTTGCAGTGAGGGCACCAGTTTATTATGCGGTCGGAGCGGTAAATCAAACCTTTTTCATAATAACGGACAAACGCTTCAAGCACTGCGTTGGAGCAGTTTTTGTCCATAGTAAAAGCCTCTTTTGACCAGTCGCAAGAAGTGCCGAGGCGTTTCAGTTGTTCAACGATTCTGCCGCCGTACTGCTCTTTCCAAGCCCAGGCGCGTTGCATAAATCCATCGCGTCCGACGTCGTTTTTATTTAGACCTTCTTCCTTTTTCATCTTCTCGACGATTTTGACTTCCGTCGCAATTGAAGCATGGTCGGTACCGGGCAGCCACAGCGTTTCATAACCGCACATACGCTTAAAGCGCGTCAAAATATCTTGTGTGGTTTGGTCGAGGGCGTGCCCCATATGCAATTGCCCCGTAATATTCGGCGGGGGCATCATAATGCAAAAAGGCTCCTTGTCGCAATTTGGATGAGCCTCAAAATATTTACCTTTCACCCATTCGT
>CAYIYN010000008.1:0-29479 GCA_964367645.1 uncultured Bacteroidaceae bacterium | reverse complement strand
ATTAAAGCGCAACCGAATTTCGGTTGCGCTTTTTATATTTGGTTTTTTGCTTGTTTTGCTTATGCAACGGACTTTGTATTCTATTGACAAGTCGGATAAATCCTATTTGGCTAAATCCTATATGGCTAAATCCTATTTGGCTAAATCCTATTTGGCGTAAATTTTGTAAACTTTTACTCCGTGGCGTGATACCGTTGTGTTTATAATGCCGTCCACGGTTTCTTCAGTGTCAAGCCACTGATCTATGGCGGTGTATTGAGAGCAATTTTTAAGACCAATATAACCGTCTGATGCCAAACCTTTCAAACTGTAGCTGTATTTTATCTCTCTGCCGCTCTTGTTGAAGATGCAAAGTGCAACTCCTCCGTCGGCAAGCGGTTTTGCAAGAACGTCAACTCTTCCCTTGATAAGTCTTTTGGCCTGTTTGCCTAAAGCGTCTTGGTCGATGGAAATCAAATTGCGGTTTGTCACAATATCGAGTACGTTAGTAGGCATGGTTCTTAAATCATTGCCCAAAATGAGCGGTGACGACATCATGCACCAAAGGCTGAAATGTGACACGTTTTCGTCATAAGTGAGTTTTCCGTTTCCCACTTCCAGCATATCGGGATCGTTCCAACCTCCGATTGTTGCACTCTTGTAGAGTTTAACCGTGACCCCGTACTGGCATCCTATCATCCACCACCACCAAGGGCGGATATCGGGCGTTGTGCGCCACAAATTCCCTGCTTTTGCGCCCCACTTTGCCGGATGATTTCTGCCCCATTCGCAGATTGAAAATACGATAGGCTTGACTTCTCTGCCCTCTTCTTTCGCCGCTTGCACGACGCCTTCTTTCAGCATTTTACCCATATACCGGTATTGCAGCATCGCGCTGTCGGCGCGGTTAGATACGGGGTTGAACAGTTTTATTGTATTTTCACCTCTGTTGAGGTTTACTTTGACTTGGAATTTCGCTGTATAGTTGAAATGTTTTTGCGGAGGAAATTCGATATAATCGCAAACTTCGCCGTTGATTTCCGCAACAAGCGTTTTGAAATAGCGACCTTTTTTTCTGATATGCACGGTGAGAACGTGTTCGCCGTCCTCTTCCGCGTTCACTTTGAAAGTTACAGCGCCTACGTTACGGTCCAAACCCGATACGTATTTGCATCCCGTCACGTGTTTATCGCTCATAAACCTTGCCAGTCCGCTAAGTTTTGCTTTGGAACATTGGATTATTTCGCCGCCCTTGCCGTCCTTTGACAAGGATATGCCGTAAACGAGAGGAGCATATTTGGAGAGCGGAACATTGTGGCAAAAATCGTATTTAAAATATTCTATTCCCCATCTGGCAAACGTCAAAGCGTCCACCTCTTCCCGCCTTTGGCTGGCAGGTAAATCTTCGCAAGTCAGCAAGCCGTTTGATGAATATATGCCTACCTTTAGACCTAGATTGTTGATTTTTTTCACAAGTGCAGGAATCCCGCTGTGAAACGCCGTTAAATCGCCTTGCAGTTTTCCGTCTGCGTCGCGCTGATTTGAATGCCAACAATCGTCCAAATTGACGTATGTATAGCCCGCGTCGGCAAGTCCCTTTTCTTTCATCGCAACAGCAGTATCGTATATTAAGTCTTCGTCAATAGTGTTTCTGAAAGTATTCCAACTGCTCCAACCCATAGGCGGAGTTAATGCAACGCCGTTGTCATACTTTGCGCTGTCATAGAGATTGCTCACCGCTTTCGGGCGCATGAACAACTGTTTGACAAAACATATAGGGCACATTCCGTTTCTTTTCATAATTTTCCTCGCTATTTTTTTCTGTTTACAATGCCGTGACTGACGATTTATTTATCGTCGTTCTAGACGGCGTCGCTGTCATTTGCTTCATCGTCAAAATTTTTTGTATGTTCTGTGGAATTTTCTGCGTCATTTTCAGCACAGTCTAAATTTATCATTTCTTCTTTAGAATTTTCCTTTTCGTCATCGGAGCTTTGCGTATCTTCAAAATTGGGTTCAAGTTCGTCTGCACTTGTTTCCGCGCTCTGCAAATCCTCATTAAGATTGCGCTTGCCTGTGAGTTTTAAATTTACCGCTTTAAGCAAGAAATGACAAATTATGCCCGTAGCAAATCCTGCAATTCCCCCTGCAAGAAGCATATACGGCAGATATGCAAAGACAGATTTCCCGACGACTAGCGTTGATACAAGAATTTGCGTAAAGTTGTGGAGCATACCGCCTGCCATACTGAGTCCCGTAACGCTGAACAACTTTGTTCTGTAAAGCAGAACCATTGCCGTATAAGCAACAAGAGATGACGGAAGCGACCATATCATCATTGACAAATTACCTGAAAAAACAGCGGCTAATAGGCATTTAAGCAAAAGCACCACATAGCCTTCCCACACCCCGACAAGCAAGAAACAAGCCAAAAGCACGATGTTGCATAGACCGATTTTTGCATACGGCAACGCGGGAATAATCGGCGGCAACATATTTTCAAGCAGCGAAATGATAAGAGCAAACGCGAGCAGTATTCCGCTCAATGCAAGTTTTTTGGAATTGTAACCGGCACGTTTTTTATTTGGAGAGGCAGTCATGATATTGCGTCGACCTCCCTTGACGTCACTTTGATAACGACTTTGTTGGGCAGGCAGACAATCATGCCGCCGTCTTTTGAAATTGGAGCACTGTTAACGCAAATCTGTTCGTTGCAGTCGCTCTCTAAAACAAAAACTTCTCCGTTTTTTAAAACGACAGTCATCGCTCCGTCGAGAATGTCGATTGCAGTATCTTTGTCCAAATCAAGCGAATATGACAACTGTCCGTCGATGTAGATTTCGGCAACGTTCCCCTCGTCTTTTGTGGCAATCCAAATTGTTAATGCGACGGCAACAATCAAAATGGCGACAAGAATAAGGTCACCTTTTTTGAAGATTCCTTTGAAAGATTCAAAACTTTTTCTGTCTTCGCATTTTTTCATACTGACACTTTATCTTTCCGTTTCGTATTATTAAACCGCAATTTCTACACTTTGGTGAAATCTAAATCTCCAACAACCGTATAGTTTAATCCTTCATCGATTAGCACTGCTTTAAGTGAAAATTCATTCAGAAGCAGTATGCCTTTCTCTTTTCCGAGAACCATAACCGCAGTGGACACTGCGTCTACAAGCGCACCGTCTTTGCCAATTACACTCACCGAAATCAAGCCGCTGTTTGAGGGTTTTCCGGTGGAACAATCAATGATATGATGGTAACGGACGCCTTCATAAACGTAATATCTTTCATAATCTCCGCCAGTTGAAATGCACTCTCCTGCGCGGAGGGTAAAACTGCCGTAATAAGCCGTTGCACTATCTCTTGGATTGCCTATACCTATCTTATAATCAGAGTTTGCGGCACAGATATTTCCGCCGAGGTTTATGAGTGCCTTTTGCTTTTCGCTCACAAAATCAAGTGCTTTGTATCCGGCATATCCCTTTGCCACGCCTCCGAAGTCCAACATCGAATTTGAGTGGCCTGCTTTTTTTGTAACAGTGTTGTTTTCATAATCAATGGTAAAGGCATCAATCAAGCCTACTTTGGACTTTTCGGTTTCGATTTCCGTGTCGCTTGGAGGCGCATTTTCTGTTCCTGCCAATGAAAACAAATCACCGCTGAAATGCCATAGTCTTACAAGAGGATAGACGGAAGGGTCAAACGCACCGCCGCTCTTTTCATAAACTTTTTGACACACTTCAAGTATTTCCATCGTAGCTTGCGAGCATACGACGGCGACACCCTCTTCGGCTGCGTTGATTTTGTATAGATCGCTGCCTTCAACTGTCGGCGATATTATCGGCTCTAAACTCGCAATATAATTTTGAATTTCGTCCGAAGTTTTGGACGGCGACGTGCCGCCCTTTATGTTAAGTTCCAAAAAGGTGCCAAAAACGAAAGTGTTTTCCGTAACGCTGCAGCCCGTCAAGGAAAACACACACATAAGAACAATAATTATTGAGAATGCAACCTTTTTCATTATCTGCTGACGGCGGTGTAAATCAACCCGTACGTTCCGGGACCGCAATGCGCGCCGATGACGGGTCCAACCGGTTGAGTCCATATTTCGGCATTCGGTTTTATAGAAGAAATTTCTTTTTTCAAAATTTCCATAGCTTCGTCGTTGTCCGCGCCGACGATTGTTATCGGAGCGTTGTCTATGTCAACATATTTTTTTGCAAATTCAGCAACGGTAAAAGCCATTGCTTTTTTGCTGCCTTGTTGCTTTGCATACACGGCTATCTCACCCGCATCGTTGACGGTGAGAATAGGCTTCAACTGAATGATTGAGCCGACTTTTGCGGCAGCGGGTGACAATCTGCCTCCGCGCGACAAGTATTTTAGGTCGTCCACAACAAAGTAAACTGCAATTTTGTCCACTATACCGCGAAGATAATCATAGGTGTCGTCGATATCGCCTCCATTTGCCTTGAAGCGATTGGCGGCAAGATAAACCATAATGCCTGCACCCATTGATATGTTGAGCGTATCAAAACGGCGGAATTTTGCCGTTGGATATTTTTTCTGAAGGGCGTCAACCGCAACTTGCATATGTACAAAAGTTCCGGACATTTTTGAAGAAAACGCAACGTATAAAATATCTTCGCCCGCGGCAAAATACGGTTCAAAAATTTCCGTGTAGTTTTCAGAGTTAAGTCCCGACGTAATCGGCATCGCGCCTTCTCTCATACGACGGAAAAAACCGCTGAAATCAGTGTTTTCACCGAGGTCATAAAGTTTTTCGACACCATCTAGGGTGTAAGGCATACCTATAATTTTTATATCAAGTTTGCGTGCTGTGGTGTACCACAATTCGCAGTCTGTATCGCAAAATAAAACGGACATTGTAATCCTTTATCGCTCCTTATTCACTTTGTTAATTATGCAGGGGAAATCCGATGTCCTGCACAAGATGTTACACCGATGATTTTAATATAAACGTCGGCTTTTGTCAATATTGCCGAAGCTTTGACAGGGCTTGTGTATCGTCACTCTATTATTTTTTTGATTGTGCCTTGCTTAGAAGATACGTTTTTATTTGCACGATAAGAACATACTTGTGTCAATAACGTAAGTTCCGACGCGGCTTATTATGCCAACACCGTATTGTATCATCATATCAAATAAAACGTTTGCATCAATAAGCATAAGATTGGTAGCTTTGCTTGCAAACGTTCTTGTGTCGCGGTGGAAGTTTGAGTTTGTGATAAGTATGCCCTTTGACGCGCCGTATGCCGACATAACGCCCAAAAATTCACGCGCCACTTTTATGGACACGTTTGCTCTTTCGTTTTGTTTCGTTTTTGATTGGAAAAATATCAATTCTTCAAATCCAAGCGGATCTTTGACATATAGTTTGCCGTCAATTCCGTTATCGTCCGCGCCTGCTGTCAATTCGTTTTTTTGCACTTTGTCGCCGTATGCGGCAATCAAAAGTTTCATGCTGAGTTCTTCAAAAAATTCACCGCCTGCCTCGTTGATGCACTTTATGGCAATACGCTTCAGATGACCTATGTATGTGCGGTCGTCAATTTTTTTGGCTTTGAAATCGTCAAATTTGTTATCAGCCTCGGTAAGTAAATCGCCAAGAGGGCTGTCGGGGTAATCCGGATGAGCGGGTTTTGGAGTTCCCGCGGCTTTTTTGCGCGGTGCACGGTGTCTTTTTGGGCGCACGGGGCTGCCTTCGGCTACGCTTAAAACAGGTTCGGGAGTCGGGAGGCAATACTTTCCGTCTTCGTCTTGAAGAATGCTTGAAGTTGCCAGCATTTCGTTTATAACAACGCCCGTCAGACTTTTAAGACGTGTGTTCAATGATTCGCAACTGCGATCTTTCAGTTGCTCTAAACTGTAACCGTATTCTAACTGGGTGCGATTTATTATTTGTTTGCGTTCCAACTTAGTGCCTGCGAGCACGCTTAAAACGGCTTTTTTTATTTCCTGTTTGGTGGGAAAATCATTTCTTTGTTGAGCCATATATACCTCTTGGATTATTGTAACATACTATTGTCAAGAATAAAACCGCTTTTTAATACTTGTTTAATTATGAATAAGTAATATAAGTACAGAAAATTGAAGAGGTATCTTATGGACGATTTTAATAATTTTTTCAATTATAACGACAACAACGATAACAATCGCACGCCTATTTATCACACTCCTAACCCCAAAACCAGAAAAAGCAGTCCGACTGTGGTGATATGCATCTGCGTGGCAGTTTTTATGTGTCTGGTAGTTTTGGTAAACGTAGTCGTTTTGGCAACGCTTAAAGACAAAATTGCCGAAGATTATGTTGCCTCTTTGGAAGCGTCGGCAAAAAGCACGTATATGGATGCAATATCAAGCGTGCTTGATGACAGCGACGTAGTTTCGGACGTTACCAATGCGGCAAGCGCAAAGGCACTTGAGCAACTGTCCTCATCCGTCAGCGAACTTGTTTATGACAACTGCTTCAATTCTGTTGCGGCGATTTATTGCTCAACGACCAACAAAACATATTCGGGAGTTGCAAGCGGATTTTTGATAACAGACTCCTCCGCACAAAACCCCGAAAGATATATCGTTACAAACGCTCACGTTGTGCTCTATGAAAAACAGACGATATCTTATGTGTATAACTTTGGTCAGCGCATTCCAATTGTTGAATATAGCGCTGCGGTATATGATGAAATCAGCTGCCAATTTGACGGAGAAACCGCGATATACGACCTCGAAGTTGTCGCAATCGGCGGTATAACACTTGAAAATTGCGAATCGGAAAACCTTGACCAAGCCGATTTGGCCCTTTGCAAAATCGTGGGAGAACAGCCGTCTAATACCATTAACCCTTCGCTACAAATTGCGGCTACTGATTACTGCAAAACAGGCGACGAGGTGGCACTTATCGGGAATCCGCGCGGATTTGGAATGAGCATGGCAGACGGCATTGTGACAAATGACGGCTTGAATTTTGAGAGCTGGGGCGCCGGCACCTTCATTATGACGGACGCGGCCGTCAACAACGGCAACTCAGGCGGACCGCTTATTAACCGCAACTGCATTGTAATCGGCGTTGTCGAATCAAAACTGGTCGCAGACGAAATCGACAATATGGGCTTTGCAGTGTCTTCTGAAACTCTTGTGGGCTTTTTAAACTGGGCATCAGGCGCAGCAAATAATGAACTTGGCACAAATATCGCCATTGATTATACGGCTGTAGCAGGCTAAATTGAGAGGCGACTCTTCGACTGCGCTCAGAGTGACAAAAAAGCAGATTGCAACATTGCACATAATTGCAGATACACATATACATCATTGCAAACAAACCGTTACGAACAAAACTTTACAAACAAAACGTTACAAACAAATCATTACAATCACACCGTTACAAAAAATAATTACAAACAAAACGTTACTTACTTACGCTATCAAAACAGACATTAAATCGCTCAATAAAAAATGCACCGGAATCGGTGCATTTTTTATCAGCTGAATACGTCTTCAAGTTTGTTCACAAACATGCGTTTTGCACGTCTTACACATTTTGCACTTGTCGAAGCGCATACCGCCGATGTGGCAGCGACTCCTATCATCGCGCCCAAAATAAATGATGCTTTCATAGTCGTCCTCCGAGTATAGTTTGTGCACCGTCAGATATTTTTGATTGGCAAATGTTGGAAGTCTTGACATAGCAAAGCAAAAAAGATATTATACAACTATGAAACGCAAAATATTTATTACTCTATGCGCCGCCCTGCTTGTTGTGGTTTTGACTGTTGCTTTTGCCGGTTGTCTTAAAATCAGCATGAAAAAGAACAGTGTTATCCAACGTCTTAGCGACCAAGGATACACCATAAAATACTCTTCTTATTCTGAGGAAATTGACGGCTATCAAAAAAACGGCGTCCATATCGATGACATAGTTTTCGCCACGAAAGACGAAAACGCCGTTGATGAAGAAGGCAAACCTGCAATAAGTTTTGTAAGAATGTTCTACTGCACTGACACCGATTCGGCAGACTGGGTGGAAGAAATGGTAAAAAAATTCCGCGATGATAATAAGTATGAACTTGTGACGAACAAAAGAATTGAGATATACCGCTATGAAAACATTATTTTCGCCGGCAATTTTGAAACCGTTGCGATAGCGCGCAATTATTGATTGATCGCAACTGATACAGATAAAATATTAAGTTGATTGAACAATCGCTATATTTGAAACTTAAATAAAAACGCACCGTTAGTATCCCCCACGCTATCACTAATTCGGCATAAACCCGTTAGTGATAGTGAAAGGACCCCATTCGGTGCGTTTTTTGTTAGTAATTTTCGATTGACTATGATTGCGGCATTGTTAATATTTCAGCGTCTGCTATGAAATTTTAACTGCTTTTTGACTTGCTTATTTGCCGTTATTTGCGGACTGCTTGGTGCGGTAATCTTCTATTGCAAGTTTGATTGCTTCCTCTGCAAGCACGGAGCAATGAATTTTTTGAGGAGGAAGACCTTCAAGTGCTTCGACTACGTCTTTGTTTTTGATTTTTAGAGCCTCGTCTATCGTCTTTCCGATTATCATACTCGTTGCGGTTGAACTTGTTGCCACTGCGGCGGCGCACCCGAAAGTTTTGAATTTTGCATCGACAATAATGTCGTTTTCTATCTTTAGAGTAATTTGCATAATATCGCCGCAAACTTCGTTTCCGACCGTACCTATTGCATTATAGTTTTCCACTGAACCCACGTTTTGCGGATTTTGGAAGACTTTCATCACCTTTTCGTTGTACATATTTCTCCTTATCGGCGCGCTGTCGTCAAAATATAAATCGCGCCGCGCACCATTTATCGCTTGTGCTTAATGCGTTTTATTTTATTGTTTTTATTTGTGCGTTGCCGCCTTTATAAAGAGGTGACATCGCTCTGAGTCTTTTTACGATTGTTATCAGTTTTTCAACAGCGTAATCAACATCTTCAACAGTGTTTTTCTTGCCGAAACTAAAGCGTATCGTGCCGTGTGCCGTCCCTACCGGCACTCCGATTGCAAGCAGAGTGTGGCTCGGTTCCAGACTGCCCGATGAACAAGCAGAGCCGCTGGAGGCACTTACACCTTCTAGGTCGAGCGAGAAGAGTATGCTTTCGCCTTCGATATATCTGAAACTGAAACTTGCATTGTTTGATAGACGTTTGTCAAAATTATCGCTTTTTGGCCCGTTGAAGAGGATATCTTCAACCGAAGAGGTCAATTTTTCGACAAATCTGTTGCGAAGCGCCGAAACGTAAGCGTTGTTTTCGTCCAAATGTTCAATGGCGTTTTCAAGAGCGGTTGCCATACCCACGACCGCAGGCACGTTTGTGGTGCCTCCGCGGTTGCTGCGCTCCTGCTCTCCGCCCGTCATATGCTTGTCAATCTTCACACCGTTTTTGACGTATAGTCCGCCGATACCTTTGGGACCGTAAAACTTGTGTCCTGAAAACGAGAGCATATCCACGCCCAAGTCTTTGACATTGTAGCGCACTGCGCCCGTCGCCTGCACGGCATCGGTGTGGAACAACACTCCGTGGCGGTGAGCCGCGTCGCAAAGTTCCTTGATAGGTTCTATTGTGCCGACTTCGTTGTTTGCAAACATAACGCTGACAAGAATTGTTTTGTCGGTTATGGCGTCTTCCAAATCCTTGACAGAAACAAAGCCTTCGTTGTCGACTTTCAGATAGGTAATGGAAAAACCATAATTTTCAAGTTGCTTGCAGGTTGCCAAAATCGCCGAATGTTCAATGGAAGAAACGATAATATGGTCGCCCTTTTTTCTGTTGGCAAAAGCCGTGCCTTTAAGTGCCCAGTTATCGGCTTCGGTACCGCCTGACGTAAAGTAAATTTCGTTTGTTTTGGCACCCAAACACTTTGCGATTTTCTCTCTTGATAAGAGAACCGCGGCGGCTGCGTCGCGCCCGAAAGCGTGCTGACTGTTGGCGTTTCCGAAAATATCGGAAAAGTAAGGATACATAGCGTCAAACGCTTCTTTTGAAAGCGGCGTAGTTGCCGCGTGATCGAAATAAATTCTTTTGTCCATAATAATTGAGCGGTTTAACCGCCTTTTGTTTATATTTTGTCTAAAATATTATTTGCGGACCTCTCCGTGTCCGGTTATGACGTATTTGACGGAAGTCAATTCTTTCAACGCTACCGGTCCGCGAACATGCAATTTTTGTGTGCTGATGCCCATTTCCGCGCCGAGGCCGAATTCAAATCCGTCCGTAAAGCGCGTGGACGCGTTTGTGTATACCGCGGCGGCATCAACGTATTTGCAAAAATAATCCATTGCCGCTTGGTCTTTTGATAATATTGCTTCGGAGTGAGAAGTGCCGTTTGCGTTGATAATTTCCACAGCCTGATTGACACCATTCACAACCGAGATTGTCATTTTATTGCCCAAAAATTCCGTTTTGAAATCGTCTTCAGTTGCAACAAAAACAGGCAGAATTTCGGCAGTTTCTCGGTCGCCCAAAACCTCTACGCCGTTTGCTTTTAGTGCGGCATAACACTTGGGCAGAAAATCTTTTGCTATCTCGCGATCAACCAGCAGATGTTCCGCTGCGTTGCACGTTGAAGGACGTTGAACCTTTGCGTTGATGACGATTTTTATCGCCTCGTCAAAGTCGGCGGTTTTTTGGACATAAATGTGGCAGTTGCCACCGGCGGAGGCTATGACGGGCATTGCCGCGTTTTCAAGCACGAAGTGCTTTAAACCCTCGCCGCCTCTGGGAATAATCACGTCGATATAGTCGGACTGTTTGAGCATAAGGGCGGACGCTTCTCTTGACGTGTCGTCAACAAAGCCGACGATATCGCCGTCCAAGCCGACGCTTTCTATGCCCTCTTGCATGATTTGGTAAAGTTTTCTGTTGGAATTTATGGATTCCTTCCCGCCACGCAAAACGACGCCGTTTCCGCTTTTTATGCAAAGCGCGGCGGCATCCACCGTGACGTTGGGGCGTGACTCATAAATTATGCCGATAACTCCGAGGGGCGCGCGAACCTTTTTGATGTTTATTCCGCTCGCTGCAACATAATCTTCAACGACTTCTCCCACGGGATCTTGAAGAGAAACGATTTGCGCGATGCCTTCTCTCATTGCCGCGATACGCTTATCAGTGAGCGTAAGGCGGTCGATAAAAGCGGCGTCTTTGCCGGCGGCGAGAGCAATACTTATATCCAGTGCGTTTGCCTCTTTGAGTGCGGTTATATTTTTGTCTTCCGCTAGGCACGTCGACACTGCTTGAAGCGCATTGTTTTTATCCTCAGCGGTGTAACCCGCCGCCTTATATGATGCGGCTTTGGTTTTTTGGCACAGTTTTACTATATCAATCATCGTCTTCTTCGCTTATTGTTATAACTGCGTTGTGATATACGTTTTGAACGTCGTCGAGTTCTTCCAATTTGTCAATCATTTTAAGGAGCGTGCCTTGCTGTGATTCGTCGGGAGTGACCTCTGTGTCGGGTATCATGTCAACGTCAGCCGAAAGCACTTTCACACCGCTTTCTTCAAGAGCCGCTCTTACCGAATGCAAATCGTTTGCAGCGGTTAAGACTTCAAAAACTTCGTCGTCTTCGGAAGAGATGTCTTCCGCGCCGGCGTCGAGTGCGTACATCATAAGGTCGTCTTCTTCTATGTCGCTCTTTGCAACGGTGATTACGCCCTTGCGTTTGAACATAAACGACACGCTTCCGCTGACCCCCAACGCACCGTTGAATTTATCAAACAAGTGTCTTACGTCGCCCGCCGTGCGGTTTTTGTTGTCGGTCAACGTTTCAACCAAGAACGCCGTTCCGCCTACGCCGTAACCCTCGTAAGTGTTTTCTTCATAATTTATGCTGCCCAGTTCGCCGCTTGCTTTTTTGATGCTGCGGTTGATGTTGTCATTGGGCATATTGTTGTCTTTTGCTTTGGCAACTGCGTCGCGGAGTTTGCTGTTTGTATCGGGATCCGCCCCGCCGTTTTTGACTGCTACGGCAATTTCTCTGCCGATTTTTGTGAACACGTTGGCGCGCGCGGCGTCACTCTTGCCTTTCTTTTGCTGAATATTATGCCATTTGCTATGTCCGCTCATTTTTATCTCCTTGTTGTATAATACATCGCAACGGCTGAAGCCACCGCCACGTTCAATGATTCGATACCGCCCTGCATAGGCAAGGAAAGCACGGTTTTTGAAGCCTCGATTAAAGGTGCGCTGACACCGTGAGCCTCACTGCCTGCAACCAGTAGCACGGGCGAAGTTATGCCGTTTATTGTCAAGTCTGCTCCCGACATATCAAGCGCGGCGCTGTTTGTTGCGCTGACAAGTGATAGTGCCTGCACTTGCGTCACTTCGACGGTTTTCACTTTGAATATGCCGCCCATTGAGGCGCGCACGGTCTTTGGCGAATAACAGTCGGCGCAGTCAAGCAGATAAACCGTGTTAAAGCCGCATGCTGCCGCAGTCCTCAAAATCGTGCCTAGGTTTCCCGGGTCGGAAACACCGTCGAGCAAAATTGCGTTGCCCTCCGGCAAGCAAAAATCCGTAAACGGCTTTTTTGCCACGGCGATTATCCCAAAAGGCGACACCGTGTCTGACAACGAATTCATCAAACTATCGCTTATATAATACACCCGTGCGCGCGTAGTATCAACTAGTTTCTGAACTTCTTGTTCACGTTCAGGAACTGCAAGGATAAACTCAACTTCGACGTATGAAGGCAAATCTTTTATTAAAATGCCTCCCTCAATGACAAAAAGTCCCGTTTCCAAACGGGTTTTTTTGTCCGATAATGAACGGGTAAGTTTTACAAATTGGTTGCTTGATGAGGTGATAATTTCCATTAAGTTTATAGCGTTTCTTTCCTCGCGTTTGATTGCGTACGGTTACGATTGGTTGCGGTCTTTGTTTTCTATTGCGACTTACAAAAATTTGCTTTCACAACAAATTCGACTTCTGTGATTATGCAATTATATTGCGCGTTTTTCGCGCTCGCGCGCGTAGAAAAAAAGGGCGCATTGTTCTGTGCCCTTCGTCTTTTATGCTGCAAGCGCCGCTTTGGCTTTGTTGCAAAGGTCTGCAAACGCTTTTGGGTCGGATATGGCTATTTCACTTAACACCTTTCGATTGAGATCAATGCCCGCCAATTTAAGGCCGTGCATTAATTTGCTGTAACTAAGGTCGTTCATACGGGCGGCTGCATTGATACGCGCAATCCAAAGTTGACGGAAATCACGTTTTTTCTGCTTTCTGCCGACGTACGCATAGTAACCGCTGCGGATTACTTGTTGTTTGGCTATACGGTAAAGGCGATGCTTTCCGCCGACGTAGCCTTTGGCTTGCTTCATTATCTTTCTGCGCTTTTTTACTGCGTTTACTGCTCTTTTAACTCTCATTTTCTATATCTCCTTAGACGTAGGGCAACAATTTCTTGAGTTCCTTCTCTTTGGTCGCATCCATATACTGGGCTTGACGAAGAGATCTCTTTCTCTTGGCTGACTTCTTTGTCAAAATATGGTCATGACCACTGTGATCCGCTTTGAAATGGCCGTTTGCACTTTTTCTGAAACGCTTTTTGGAAGCGCTGTGCGTTTTTTGTTTGGGCATATTCTCTATCTCCTTTGAATTGTTTATTTTTTGGGTGTGGCAGGAGCCAAAATGGTGTAGATTATCCTGCCTTCTTGTGTGGGTGCTTTTTCGACCGTAGCGCCGTCACCCACCAACTTTATATAGTCTTTTACGATGTCCACCGCTATATCGGGGTGTGCCTGTTGGCGTCCCTTCAAGCGTATGGACGCTTTGACTTTGTTTCCTTCTTGAATAAATTTTGCACTCTGCGCAGCAAGTCGTGCCGTATCGCCCACGTCAATCGTGGCAGACAAACGGATTTCCTTGATTTCGACGACTTTTTGATTTTTCTTTGCCTCTTTTTCGCGTTTCTGCTGCTCGTAACGGTATTTGCCGTAGTCCATGAGTTTGCAGGTTGCGGGAGTCACACCTTGAGCGGACATTTTGCAAAGGTCAAGCCCTTGCTCCATCGCAACACGCTTTGCTTCGTACAGGCTCATAACGCCGAGTTGATTGCCGTCGCTGCCGATAAGGCGCACTTCTTTGTCTCTGATTTGCTCATTGATGAGTAGTTCCTTCATAAACCCCCTTTTCTCTCCGGAAAAATAAGTGTCGGAGCAAACAATAAGTTTCTCCGACACACAATGCCCCCTAAGGGGAATTTTGGATACAGTGACGACCGTTTTGCTCTGCTCACGGTGAAAGGGAAACCTTTGCTTGCGTGAGTTATAATAGCAAAACCGCTATTTTTTGTCAACCATATTCAAAACAATTCTTTTTGTCTAACGAGTTTTTTCTCTCTTGACAGTTTCAAGCAACACTTTTGCCATAAAATCATCAACTGACATTGTGCCCAGATCGCCGTCTGCACGGTGACGGACGGAGATAACGCCCTGCTCTGCTTCTTTGTCGCCGATAATGACAATATAGTTCACCTTGTCAAGTTGCGCTTCGCGTATTTTTTTGCCCAGTTTTTCACTGCGGACGTCCGCTTCGGCTCTTATACCCGCGCCAAACAGTTTTTCTCTGACCTGCTTTGCAGTGTCTATGGTGCGGTCGGTGAGCGAAAGCACTCTGACTTGCTCGGGCGACATCCAAAGAGGGAATGCACCGTTGTATTTTTCAATGAGCATTGCCAGTGTTCTTTCATAGCAGCCGATTGAACTGCGGTGAACAATCAATGGACGTTTCTTTTCGCCGTTTTCGTCGATATAAATCATATCGAAACGAGTGGCAAGCGCAAAGTCGATTTGAACCGTGAAAAGAGTGTCTTCTTTGCCGTGTACGTTTCTGCCCTGAACGTCAAGTTTAGGGCCGTAGAACGCCGCTTCTCCCCACGCTTCTTCATAGTCCACTTTTAGGTCGTCCAAAATTTGTTTCATCGCGTTTTCGACTTTGTTCCAGTCATCTGCACTTCCGACATATTTGTCGGCGTTTTTGGGGTCCCACCTAGAGAAACGGTAACTGACGTCCTCTTCAAGCCCGAAAGTGAAAATCATATATTTGATGAGGTCAAGTGCGCCTGCAAATTCCTGCTCCAGCTGTTCAGGCAGACAGACGATGTGCCCGTCAGCAAGCGTGAACTGCCTGACGCGCGTCAGTCCGTGCATTTCACCGCTGGCTTCTTTTCTAAACAGCGTGGCGGTTTCGGCATAGCGCAAAGGCAAATCGCGGTAGGATTTCAAACCGTTTTTATAAATTGTGAACTGCAAAGGACAAGTCATTGGTCTGAGGCAAAGGATTTCGTCGTCAACGTCTTCCTCGCCCATCCAAAACATTTTGTCTTTGTAGTGATCCCAGTGCCCCGAAATGATAAACAAATTGTTCTTGGTCATAATCGGAGTTTTGGTGAGCAGATATCCTCTGCGCTGTTCTTCGTCTTCGACGAAACGCTGCATAATCTGCACAATTCTTGCGCCCTTTGGCATCAAAAGAGGAAGCCCTTGCCCGACGTTTTCGTCCGTCATAAACAAGCCTAAATCGCGTCCCAAACGGTTGTGATCTCTAAGTTTTGCTTCTTCAAGTCTTTGCAGATAGTCGTCAAGGTCTGCCTTTTTTTCATATGCCGTGCCGTAAATGCGGGTGAGCATCTTGTTTTTCTCACTGCCGCGCCAATATGCTCCCGTCAGCGACGTGAGTTTGAACGCTTTGATTTTGCCCGTTGAAATGAGGTGAGGGCCGGCGCAAAGGTCGGTGAAGTCGCCCTGTGTGTAAAAACTTATATCTTCGCCGTCGGGAATATCCGCAAGCAGTTCCATTTTGTAACTTTGCTTATACTTTTTAATAAACTCCTCGGCTTCTTTGCGCGTTTTGGTGGAATGAACGATTGGCAAATCCGCCTTTATGATACTCTTCATTTCGGCTTCTATTTTGTCAAAATCGGCTTGTGTTATTGGCGTTTTGAAATCAAAATCATAATAAAATCCGTCTGCTATTGCAGGCCCTATGGCAAGTTGTACCGTGGGATATATATTTTTTACCGCCTGAGCCAAAATATGCGACGCGGTGTGACGATAGGCAAGTTTGCCCTCTTCGTCGTTAAAAGTCAAAACTTCAAAAGTGCAATCGCGGTTGATAACTTCGTCCATTGAAGAGATTTTGCCGTCAATTTTGCAAACAAGTGCCGCGCGTGCAAGCCCTTCGCTTATTTTTTTGGTGACCTCAAGCGCCGTCATGGGCGCGTCGAGCGTCATTTTGTTGCCGTTTTTTAGTGTAATTTCCATTGTATCTCCTTTTGCAGTCAGCCTTACAACAGCTGTACCTTTTATTTGCATTCAGCCTCACTACGGCTGTACTTTTGTGCCCTCGATCGGACGTAATTTAACTTTTTATTACCTCAACCGCACTGTCGGCGCGCGGTTGAGGAACAAAAAATATTATACAATAAGCGCGCGGATAGTCAACTACTATCTGATTACAAACGAAAATTCGTGCACTTTGCCGGGCAGAATTTTGTAGCGTTCTTTTGTGCACGCCAAAGCCGGAACGTCGCCGCCTACGCCGCGCTGCGCACCGTCGATATAAACCCAAACACCGTCGTCCTCTTTTTTTAGTTCATGTAAATGTTTGGCATTTTCAAGCGCATCAAGCGAATAGTTGTGGCAGCTAAATTCAAACGGCTTGTCAAGCGATTCAAACGTCACGCCGTCCGCTCCGCCGACGACTAGCGACCTAACGTCGCAGTGGTTGCCGTTTTCTTGCGGATACAAATAATCGTGCTGGAAATCGTCGACTTTGCCCATATATGTTCCCACAAACGCAGACGTTTTTCTGTCGCAGTAGTTTTCGTGGGGACCTCTGCCGTAGAACGCAATATCGTCGGACACGTCAAGTTTTGTTTCAAATCCGTAACGCGGCAATCCGAAAATGTGATTTTTGCACCTCATTGTAATTTTCAATCCGTCAGCGCCCGCTTCGTATATTGTTTTCAGTCCGCTAAGGTGCGGCATATACCAATCGATAACAACGCTCTTGTCGTGCACTGTCATATTGGATTTTACAAGTTCCGCCTGAGCGTCTTTATAAAAGTAAACGCCGAGGAATTTTTTCAAGAACATTCCTATATGCGGCACGAAGTCGTTGTCGGTGGGAGCACGCCAGAAATTTGGCTTTAGGGGCGATTTTACACATTCTAACCCATCTATTTTGATGCTGTCGACATAACCGGTGTCGTAGTTTATAAGGGCAGTCAGTTTGCCGCAATCAAGTTCTACATACTTTTTGCTCTTGGTTGCGCTCTTTCCTTCGGCCAAGTTAAATTCGCGTTTTAAAAAGCCCTTGATTTCAAGTTGTTCACACGCTACAACGTTACCTTTCGGCACGCCGTTTTCATCTTCTTTTGAAACAGCGTATACGTTTATATAACACTCACCGACTTTTGGCACGGTAAAGGGAAAAGGCACAAGCGCCTTTTCACCGGCGGGTATAGACGGCATTTCCTGTTCTGCCCTTGCCTCGACTTTTCCGCCTATGGTAAGTTCAAACACAAGAGCGAACTTGTTGAGGTTTGTGAAAAGATAATTATTTTTGATTTCCGCATATTCGCCGCTCAATGCAAAGTCAATGTTTTGATAAACTTTCTTTACTTCGTAAAGTGCGGGGTTGGGAGAGCGGTCCGCGCGGACTATGCCGTTGAAGGCAAAGTTGCCGTCGTTTGGTTTGTCGCCCCAGTCGCCGCCGTAAGTCCATTCGACGGTGCCGTCGACGCCTACTCTTTTTATGCTTTGGTCTGCAAAGTCCCAAATATAGCCTCCGCAAAGCCTGTCATAGCGTTTGAAATGCTCCCAGTAATCGGCAAAATTGCCAAGGGAGTTTCCCATACAATGAGAGTATTCGCACTGTATATAGGGCTTGTCACGGTACATTTTGGGTGTTAAACCGTGCCCCAACAAAGCCCAAGTTGCACGGCTGTGATTGTGATATTTGTTTTGACCTATCTTTTCCATTTGCGACTCGACAGTATACATTTCGCTCATCAAATCGCTGACTTTCAACCAACCGTCCGATTCGTAATGAATCGGTCTTGTGCCGTCCAGTTCAAGCGCGGCCTTTTTCATCTCCACGAAAGACTTGCCTTTGTCACCTGATTCATTGCCAAGCGACCAAAACAAAATGCTGGGATGATTTCTGAAAGTGTAGACCATATTTTGCATACGCCAACAAACCTGCTTTGTCCAAAGAGTATTGGAGGCGGGAATGGAACTTGCCAATCCGTGCGTTTCGAGGTTGTTTTCGCACATCACCATTATGCCGTAGCGGTCGCACAAATCATAAAATCCGCGCGAATTGGGATAGTGCGAAGTGCGTATGGAATCAATGTTGTTTTTCTTGCAAAGGATTATATCCTTTTCGGTGAGTTCAATAGGTACGGCATGGCCGTGGTCCGGGTGGAACTCATGACGGTTTACTCCGTGGATTTTGAGCACTTTGCCGTTTAAAAGTATTGTTGGTTGTTTGTCGCCGCGCGCAGGCACTACTTCGATTTTTCTGAACCCGAAATTGATTTCGCGCATATCGGCAAAATATTCTCTATCCTTGACGGCAGATTTGAGCGTCAGGCGCAGTTTGTACACATAGGGGTTTTCTGCGCTCCAAAGGTTTGGCAGGACAACGGTTTCTTTGAAAGTCAATTTTAGTTCTTCACCGCTGTCAATCCCCAAAATTTTCAACATTCCTTCTGCGGCAACCGCACCGTCGCCGTCTATCAGTTCAATATATAAATTGCCCGTGTCCAGTTCGTCGCCGTTGCAAGATAACTGCAAATCGATGTTAAGTTCGGCTTCGGTCATATCCGTGTTGAAATCGGCGCGGGCGTAAACGTCGTCAATGCGACGGCAAGGCTCAAAAACAAGATTGACGTCGCGGAAAATTCCGCTGATGCGCCACATATCCTGATCTTCCAAATAACTGCCCGTGGTATAGCGGTAAACGACGATGGTGAGGGTGTTTTCTCCAACTTTGACAAAATCGGTTATATCGTATTCTTGATAGTCAAAACTGCTTTCGGAATAACCTACAAATTTGCCGTTTATATAAACTTCCGCGCCGCTGTTTGCGGCAAAATTGATATGTATACGCGACTTGATTTCGTCAAGTGTAAATTCCCTTTGATAAACGCCGCAAGGATTTTCTTTTTCGTTAATATGCGGCAATTTGAAAGGATTTGTTTCGATTGCGTAAGGATATTTGGTGTTTGTATAAATCGGCTTACCGTAACCGTGCAACTGCCAGTTTGAAGGAACTTCAATCGTGTCCCAAGAGGCGGGACAAAGCGTCATGAGCGTCACCGACGGGAAATATTTAAATTTCCAATATCCGTTTAGGCATAAGGTTTTAGCCTTGCCGTTTTCGTCAAGAGGAAATCCTGCACCGTGTTTTGGGCAGGTATTCACACTGTAAATTTCCGGATTGTTGTAGCAATTCATAATTCTCTCCTCGCTTTGATGACATCTTATTTTTGTTCAATAAAGACCGTTTGCGTTAAATTCGCGCCGCTTTATGCCATATAGAGGATTCTGCGGCAATTTGGACATTCCGAAAAATCTCCGGAATTTTTAAGTTTACCTTTTGCGTCGTTGGGCAGTTCCATATAGCATCTTCCGCAAGTGTTTTTGCTTGGGTCGTACTCCACAAATGCCGGCATCTTTTTGGCGTTGCGAAGTTCTTTATACTTTGAAAGCAACTGAGGCGGAATGTCTTTTTCCAGTTCGTTTAACCGAGAT
The DNA here is from genome assembly GCA_964367645.1 of uncultured Bacteroidaceae bacterium. GTDB lineage: Bacteria > Bacillota > Clostridia > Christensenellales > CAG-917 > RGIG4097. Next base: position 9,687 of record CAYIYN010000008.1, on the reverse strand, counting down.
TGAATTTCCTTTGCACGCGGCTGAATTTTTGCTTTTACGCTCTCAAATTCCTCCATACAGTGCTTGTAGTTTTCGCTTGCCAATATGCCCGCTTCCCAAGTTTTTTTGTACTCGGCACAAACACCGTCAATATGCATAGAATCTCTGGACGCGCTTTTTTCCAAAGAGGAAATCTCGTCCAAAAGAGAATCGATTTGTTTGACGTAGTAATCCGCTTCCTGCACGTCGGCAATGCCCTCGCATATGCCGTCAAATTCGTCAAGTTTGTTTTTCAAACCGCCGATACGCACTTGAAGTTTTGTAAAATTGTTCATCAACTCGTTGGCTTCTGCAGTCAATTTTGAAACGGACTGCGTCGCCTCGTCAATTTTGGATTTGGCAACGTAAAGTTGATTCAGTTCCTTACATTTTGCCAATTCGTTTTCAAGGCCGATAAGTTCCTGATCGACGGCTTGATACTGAAGTATCATATCAAATTTCATAGTTCCTCCAACGTCCCAAAAGGACAGTATTGCAGCGCGTTTATAACGCGAAGATTTTCAAATCTGGAATTTAGCGCAGACAACATAATATCCACCGATACGATTTCGCTGAAATAGTGCGAAAATTCTATAAGGTTAAATCCGTCTTCCAACGCTTCAATATACACGTGATGCGGTATGTCGCCCGTCACAAAGACGTCTGCTTTGCTCTCTTTTGCAACCTTATAAAAAGACGCGCCGCCGCCCGAGCAGACGGCAAAACACTTGATTTTTGTTTCAGCGTCGCCGACGAATTTCACGGTTTTGTCATTCAGTTTGTTTGATATAAGCGCGGCGAAATCTTTGAGAGAAATTTCGGCACTGTCATCAAAGTCGCCATAGAACACGCATCCGTCGCTTCCCGCAACCTTTGCACCAAAGACTTTTGATATCAGATAATCGTTGATGCCGCCCGCGGCTTTGTCAAGGTTGGTGTGCAAGGCAAAGACTGTGATGTTGTTTTTGAGCGCATATGCAATAGCCTTGCCCTTGCCCTCGTCGGTGCATATTTCTTGCAGAGGGTGATAGATGAGCGGATGATGACAAAGGACGAGATTGCATCCGCTTTCATTCGCCTGTTCCAGCACGGACAACGTGCAGTCAAGGCAAAGTGCGACACCGCTGCACTCATCAAAAAACGAACCGACCTGCAAGCCGATTTTGACTTTGTCGTCTTCGTCGGCAATTTCCGGAGGGAACAGTTTTTCAAGATATTCCGTTATTGTTTTTATCGTCATTTATATTCCCCTTGTATTTCTTTCAAAACAGAGTTGTATTCTTTTAACAATTCGGACAGTTTTTTTGAAGAATGGTCGGACAAAATCCGCTCGGTTTCTTCAATTTCGTGTTCTATAAAGCGTTTGAACACCTCGTCGTTAAGATAAAATTTGCCGTTGGCAAGTTGCCTTTTTGTTAAAACTTCTTCGTCTTTTGCCATTCGGCTTTTTATCACGGGATAAAACTTGTTTCCGCATTCCACCATACGGTCTTGTATGATGCAATGCCCTATGCTTAAAAGAGTTTCGCGCACCTTTTGCGCGTGTTTGTTTGGCGACAGCACAAAAGCGTCAAAGTGTTTGTTCTCATCGTAGGCGCGTTTTATTACGTTGCTGATAACGTCACCGCCCAAACCTGCAATCACCACAACGTCGACTTCTTTGTCTTCCAGCGGGTCAAGTCCGTCGCCCAAGCGAGTTATAAGCCTATCCGTGACACCGTTTTCTTGTGCCAACTTTTCAGTTTTTTGCAAGCATGCCGCGCTTATATCTGTGGCAATCACCTTTTCGGCGCGTTCCGTTTGCAATAGATAATACGAAAGTTTGCCGTGGTCGCAACCTATATCAGCCGCCATTGAACATTTTATTCCTTCGGCAATAGCTAAAAGTCTTTGATCAAGTCTAATCGGCATCACTCAAAGTCCTTAAGTTTTTTCAAACGGTTGGGGTGACGTAACTTTCTCAGCGCTTTCGCCTCAATTTGACGGATACGCTCTCTGGTTACGTTAAATTCCTTGCCAACTTCTTCCAACGTCCGCGGATGACTGTCGTCAAGACCGTAGCGTAAACGTAAGACTTTTTCCTCACGGGGGGTAAGGGTGTTGAGCACTTGAATAAGCTGTTCCTTTAGCATATTGCTCTCGGCAACGTCGCTTGGAGAAAGCGCGGTATTATCTTTGATAAAATCTCCGAGATGGCTGTCCTCTTCCTCGCCGATAGGAGTTTCCAAAGATACGGGGTCCTGTGCGATTTTTTGAATTTCACGCACCTTTTCAACTCCCATGCCAAGTTCAAGCGCAATCTCTTCCGGGGTGGGCTCACGACCTAGGCGTTGCAGCAGTTTTCTGGTTGCACGGACGACCTTGTTGATAGTTTCCACCATATGTACGGGTATGCGGATAGTTCTCGCCTGATCAGCGATAGCGCGGGTGATAGCCTGACGAATCCACCAAGTTGCGTACGTCGAAAACTTGAAGCCTTTGGTGTAGTCAAATTTTTCAACGGCTTTCATAAGTCCGAGATTGCCTTCTTGGATAAGGTCCAAAAACTGCATTCCGCGACCGACGTATCTCTTTGCGATAGAAACGACAAGTCTGAGATTCGCCTCTGACAACTTCTTTTTGGCGTCCTCATCTCCCCCTTGCATGGCTTGCGCCAAATACACTTCTTCTTCAGCGGAAAGAAGGGAAACTTTGCCTATGTCTTTAAGATACATTTTGACTGAATCGTCGGTGCTTCCTTCGATAATCTTGTCGATTTCGGTTGCGGCGGCAGGCTCTTTGACGTCTATACCCGCTTCTGTAAGCGCGTTAAAGACCACCTCCATATCCTCGGCGGAGGCTTTTAGATGTTCAAGACGTTTCATTATCTCGTCTTCGGTCACGGCGTCGCCGTTCTCTTTTCCCAAGACTATGATTTCGTCACACACTTGTTTTAGCCTTAAATCTCTTTCGTCCTTTTCCACTGATTTATCCATTGTTTCCTCCCTAAATAAACTTGTCTGTAATGCTATCTGATTTTAGTTTTTGTTGCACTTCCGACATACGTGTCAGACAGTCGCGTTTTTGCTTTTGGTCTGTTAGTGAATTATATTGTTTTTTCAAAATGTTTACATTCAAACTTAGGTATGCGTTTGCGAGCACCAAAGCGCAATCGTCATAATAGCGTTTTGCCGCGGCGGCTTCGTTATCTTTGAACGGTATCTCCGCAGCCAAAATATTGTTTCTCTCTTCGTTTGCATTATCGCTCAGCGCCTCAAAAATGCTTGAGGTGTTTACTTTGCCTTTTTCATACCTCGTTACAAAGTCAAATATTTCGGCATGGAGAGCGTCCGTAAACCATTCTCTTTGCAGTTTTTCTACGTCGGCAACCGATGCGTTCAAGAGCAATCTGTTGAGCACGTAGCGTGCCGCTTTCATTTCCCTGCTCTCCGTCGGTTTTATATCCTGTGCTCGTGCTGACGTGTTTGCAGAGGAAGTTTGTTTGGACTCGGTTTTGCTTTCGATTTTTAGTGTATCAACAGACACTCCGCTAAGTGAAGACACCAACATAAGGTACACTTCTTTTTGAGCGGGGCTTTCAACCTTCGACAGCACTTTTGTTGCCGCTTTGACGTATTTTGCTCTGCCGTCCACGGATTTTAAGTCATAGGCCTCTTCACACAGTTTGAGTTTGTACTCAATTACCGGCAAAGCCGCCTTGACACGTGCCATAAAGCCTTCGTAACCTTCTTTTTTGACAGTATCGTCGGGATCCATTCCTTCGCTGAGCGGCACTACCTTTACTTCCGCTCCGACCTCCAAAAGAGGTTCTACATTGCGGATTGCCGCCGTTTTGCCTGCGCTGTCGCCGTCATAGCACACATACACCGTCGGCGCACATCTTTTGATTTCCATCGCCTGATATTTTGTGAGCGCAGTGCCCATGCCCGCTACGGCGTTTTTGATGCCCGCCGCGCCAAGCGATATGACATCCATATAGCCTTCGACAAGGATGATTTCGCTGAATGCGCCGTGTTCACGCTTTTCGCGCTTTATAAAATTCAGACCGTAAACGCATTTGCTCTTGTCAAAAAGAGGAGTATTGGTGGAGTTTTTATATTTTGCGGGGCTTTCGGAGTGATAAATACGCCCGCCGAAAGCAATGACGTTGCCCGCTCCTGCCATTATAGGGACGATTATTCGGTCGGCAAATGCGTCTGATAAATTATCTCCCGTCACCAATCCGCATTCTTTTAGATTTCCTACGCTGTAGCCTTTCAAGCGCAAATGCTGTTGCAACTGGTCGCCGCCCAGTGACAGCCCCAGCCCGTAATGAGCCGAAACTTCCGTGGTTATCCCTCTGCCCGCCAGATACTCTCGCGCCTCTTTTCCTTCCTTTTCTTTGAGCAAATTTGCGCGGTAAAAGCGCGCGGCATCGCGCATAACGTTTTTAAGTATTTCCGATTTTTCCTTTTTCTTACCGTATTCGGGATCCAATTTGAATTCGGGCATTGTCATGCCCGCCCTTTCGGCGAGAATCTTGACGGCCTCGTAAAAGCCGACCGATTCCATTTCCTTGACAAAGGTGATGACGTTTCCGCTTGCGCCGCAACCGAAGCAGTGATAATACTGTCCGTCGGTATTGACGCACATAGACGCGGTTTTTTCATTGTGGAAGGGACAACAGCCGAAATATTTTCCGCCTTTTTTGGTCAAAGGAACATACTGCGACACCACCGATACGATGTCGCATTTGAATTTCAGTTCGTCCAAAAAGTCTTGATTTAGACCGTCTTTACCTTCAAATGCCAAAAAATCCACCCCTTGAATTTATACTTATATATACGAAAAATAACTGCCGAATTCCTTGTTAAATTAAAATTTATTTAAATATTATAATATGCGTGAGGCTTTGCCTTTGTGACAACCGAGTTCCGATTGTGTTTTATAGGCTGTCAAATTGAGCGGCTTTTTTTGTTGTTTGGTACTTGACAGGGGATTTCACGACCAATATACTGGTGTTAGCAAAAAAATTATACGGAGGTCAAATTATGGAAATGAAATTTTACGAATGCAGAATTTGCGGCCAAATTATTGCTATGGTCAAAGAAACCGGAGTTCCCGTGGTGTGCTGTGGCGAGGATATGGAAGAAATTATTCCCGGCACCTCTGACGGCGCAATGGAAAAACACGTTCCTGTTTGCGAAATAAAAGACAACAAAGTATTTGTTACCGTGGGCTCTGTGCTTCATCCTATGCTTAAAGAGCATTACATTGAATGGATTGCAATCGAAACCAAAATGGGCAATCAAAGAAAACAACTGTCGCCCGGAATGGAACCAAAGGCGTGTTTCTCGCTTTGTGAAGGTGATGACCTTGTTGCGGCATACGAATTTTGCAATCTGCACTCCCTTTGGAAAGCATAAGGAGGGTTTTTATGAAATACGTGTGTCAAATTTGCGGTTATGTCTACGATGACAGCCTAGAAGCGGTCCCCTTTGCCGAACTGCCCGCAAATTGGAGGTGCCCTATATGCGGTGCGCCAAAGTCCAAATTTGTTTTGGAGAGTCCAACAAAATAACGCAGAGGATTTTTTGTTGAAAGAGTCTTAAAACCAATATAGGACAATCCCAAATCAAAACAATCATTAACAAATAAAATAGCGGCTTTCGATTGAAAGCCGCTATTATTTTGTACGTTAGTTTTTTGGTGAGTTAGCTCATCGACAATACGGATGATTTATCTTAGTTGCGAGGAAATTTGATGTTGGCTTGTGCCGCCGCGAGTTTTGCAATTGGGACGCGGAAGGGTGAGCAACTGACATAGTCAAGACCGACTTTGTGGCAGAATTCAACACTTGAAGGATCTCCGCCGTGTTCGCCGCAGATGCCGAGGTGAATGTCGGGACGGGTGGATTTGCCCAGTTCAGCAGCCATCTTTACGAGTCTGCCAACGCCTATTTGGTCTAGACGAGCAAACGGATCGCTTTCATAAATTTTCTTGTCGTAGTATGCGCCAAGGAATTTGCCTGCGTCGTCGCGGCTGAAACCAAACGTCATTTGTGTGAGGTCGTTTGTGCCGAATGAGAAGAATTCCGCCTCTTTTGCGATTTCATCGGCAGTCAGTGCCGCGCGCGGGATTTCAATCATCGTGCCGACTTTATAGGTCATTTTCACGCCCGCTTTTGCGATACACTCATCAGCGGTTTTGACAACCACGTCTTTGACGTATTTGAGTTCTTTGACTTCGCCGACAAGAGGAATCATTATTTCAGGCACGTTTTCCCAGTCGGGGTGCTTTTTCTGAACGTTGATTGCCGCTTGAATGACCGCTTTTGTCTGCATGACGGCGATTTCGGGATATGTGACCGCAAGACGGCAGCCGCGATGTCCCATCATCGGATTGAACTCATGCAAAGATGATATGACTGCGTTGAGTTTTTCAACGCTGATGTTCATATCCTTTGCAAGCGCGATGATTTCGCAAGGGTCTGTCGGTACAAATTCATGAAGCGGAGGATCCAAGAAACGGATTGTGACAGGGCAACCTTCAAGCGCTTCATAAAGGGCTTCAAAGTCTTTCTGTTGCATAGGCAGAATCTTGTCAAGGGCTTTTTCTCTTTGCTCCACTGTGTCGGAAACTATCATTTCACGCATTGCGTGAATTCTGTCCGGCTCAAAGAACATATGCTCTGTGCGGCAAAGGCCGATGCCTTCGGCGCCCAGTTCGCGAGCCTTTTTCGCGTCGCGGGGAGTGTCTGCGTTGGTGCGGACTTTCAGTTTGCGGAATTTATCCGTCCAGGCCATGATGCGTCCGAAGTTGCCGCTGATTTCAGCGTCCACGGTGGGCATTGCGCCTGCGTAAATTTTGCCGGTGCTGCCGTCGATGGAGATAATATCTCCTTCAACAAACGTATTTCCGCCGAGTTCAAACTTCTTGTTTGCCCCGTCCATAATAATTTCACTGCAACCGGAAACGCAGCAAGTGCCCATTCCGCGTGCAACGACAGCCGCGTGGGAAGTCATACCGCCGCGCACGGTGAGTATACCTTGAGATGCTTTCATACCGGTGATGTCTTCGGGAGAGGTTTCAAGGCGCACTAGCACGACTTTCTTGCCAGCTTTGTGCCATATTTCGGCATCTTCCGCCGTGAACACAACCTGTCCGCAAGCGGCTCCCGGTGAAGCGCCGAGTCCTTTGCCGATTGCTTCCGATTTTTTAAGTTTGACAATATCAAACTGAGGATGAAGCAGAGTGTCGAGATTTCTGGGATCAATCATTAAAACCGCTTCTTCTTCGGTTCTCATCTTTTCATCCACGAGATCGCAAGCAATTTGCAATGCCGCTTGTGCGGTACGCTTGCCGTTTCGTGTTTGAAGCATATAGAGTTTGCGGTTTTCAACGGTGAATTCCATATCCTGCATATCTCTGTAGTGGTTTTCCAAAGTCTTGCAAACAGCGATAAACTGAGCGTATGCATCGGGGAACTTTTCTGCCATCTGAGAAATGGGCATAGGAGTGCGTACGCCTGCGACGACGTCTTCGCCCTGTGCGTTGACAAGGAATTCTCCCATCAGTTTCTTTTCGCCGGTGGCGGGGTCGCGTGTGAATGCAACGCCTGTGCCGGAGTTGTTGTTGAGGTTGCCAAATACCATCGGCATTACGTTGACGGCAGTGCCCCAGCTGTACGGTATGTCATTGTCGCGGCGATATACGTTTGCGCGGGGATTGTCCCAACTGCGGAATACTGCACGGATTGCTTCGTAAAGTTGCACTTTGGGGTCGGAGGGGAATTCCGAACCGATTTTTTCTTTGTATTCGGCCTTGAATTGACTTGCAAGTTCCTTTAGGTCCGCGGCGGTAAGGTCGACGTCAAAGACGACTCCCTTTTTCTTTTTCATTTCGTCGATATGTTCTTCAAAAAATTTCTTGCCGACTTCCATAACGACGTCGCTGAACATTTGAATAAAGCGTCTGTAAGAGTCATAAACAAATCTTTCAAATTTAGGGTCGGAATTGTGTGAAATCATTGCGTCCACGACTTCGTCATTTAGTCCAAGGTTTAGGATTGTGTCCATCATACCGGGCATTGATGCGCGAGAGCCTGAACGGACCGAAACAAGAAGCGGATTGTTCAAATCTCCAAACTTTTTGCCGTTTATTTCTTCAATTTTTTCGACGTTAAGCATGATTTCGCTCATGATGTCGTCGTTGATTTTGCATCCGTCCTCGTAGTATTGCGTGCACGCTTCGGTTGTGATTGTGAAGCCTTGTGGCACGGGAAGACCGATGTGAGTCATTTCAGCAAGGTTGGCGCCTTTGCCGCCGAGCAGTTCACGCATATTTGCGTTGCCTTCGCTGAAAAGATAACAGTATTTCTTCATAGAAACCTCCGTACTTTGTGTTGTATTTCCTATATTTAAATTAGCCTTTTTATAGTAGCAAAAAAAGTTTATTTTGGCAATCAAAATCGGTTGCCATTGGAACATTTTTATGATAATATGACAATATAACACATTTGAGGTGCCAAGTAATGGATTCTGACTATCGAAGTTGGATAGCAATACTCCCATAACAAGCACGCGTTTTAAGGGTTTCCCTCTTCGCGGTGCATGTTGTGCCGCGCTGAATAGGAGAAACCGATATGCTCCACGTTTACAAAAAAATGAACAAATCTGTCGTTACCGTCGACGAAGAACTAATCGTCGAAGGTTTTTCTTTTGCCGATATGTGGGTTCATATGTCAAATCCCACCGACAAAGAAATTGAACTTGTTTGTGCGTCCACCGGTGTGCCCGAAGATATGATTAAGGCAGCCCTCGACGAAGAGGAACGCGCCCGTATCGAAAAAGAGGACGGCGTGTTGCTTGCAATCACCGACATTCCCATAACGGAAGACGATGACGATCATTACACCTATTCTACCCTGCCGTTTGGCTTTATAAGCAACGACAAAACGGTAATCACAGTGTGTTTGAACGAAACCTCAATCATAAATGATTTGATGAGCGGACGCTTTATCAAGGATTTCAATATACACAAACGCACCCGCTTTTTGCTCCAACTTCAATACGCAATTTCAAAAAAGTATCTGCAATATCTCAATCAAATCGACCGTGCCAGCCAACGCGTGCAGAACGAACTTGAAAAAGCGATGAAGAACAACGAACTTATCGAACTGCTGGATTTGGAAAAATCGTTGGTTTACTTTTCTACGTCGCTGCGCTCGAATACCGTCGTGCTTGACAAACTGCCCAAAATTATTAAATTCTTTGAAGAAGACGAAGATTTGTGGGAAGACGTTATTATCGAAAACCGTCAGGCAATCGAAATGTCAAATATCTATCGCGACATTTTGAGCGGCACTATGGACGCTTACGCTTCCATTATTTCAAACAACTTGAACGCAGTAATGAAGATATTGACTTCCCTCACCCTTATTGTTGCCATACCAAGCATGATAGGCACGTTTTGGGGTATGAACACCGGAGTGCCTTTTGAAAATCAGCCGTGGGGTTTTTGGGTTGTCATTGCGCTGTCTGTTGTGATTTGCATTTTTATCACTATAATTCTTTGGAAAAAGAAAATGCTAAAATAATGAATTTGTAAAATCCGTAAGCATAAGTTACAATGAACATTTTTATGAAACTTTAAAATCATGTTTACAATAAGTCAACAATTTGCCTGCGT
>CAYIYN010000007.1:0-30456 GCA_964367645.1 uncultured Bacteroidaceae bacterium | reverse complement strand
CAAGGAACTGAAATCATATTTTGACAAGTCTTCTTTGACCAGAAAACGATAAATCGTCGGTGGCGCGCAAAAAGTTGTTATGCGATATTTTTTTATAAGCGGCAGAATGTCTGTCGGTGTGAAACGGCCATGATAGTCGTATGCAAAAATTGCAGTGCCGGCAATCCACTGGCCGTAAATTTTGCCCCAACTGCATTTTGCCCAACCGCTTTCTGCCATTGTAAAATGAAGACCGTCGTCCACAACTTGCTGCCAAAAATATGCCGTAAATATATGCGCCGGAGGATATTCAAAGTCGTGCTGAACCATCTTTGGCATTCCGGTTGTGCCGGAAGTGAAATAGCATAACATGTTTTCGCTTGAACTCGGACGCTCAAGTCCCTCCGGAAAAACGGGCGATTGAGTGGCAATCAGTTCGTCAAAACTGTTAAAGCCTTCAACCGGAACAGTAAATATGCATTTTTTCAGCGTTTCACAGCGGTCGAGTGCGTCCTTGATGTGCTCAACGACGTCTTCTTCCGCCGTCGCAATCAAAAGCGTCACGTCTGCACTGTTGCAACGATAATAAATATCCTTGGGAGTGAGCAGATGTGTGGCGGGGATGAGTGTCAGTCCCAATTTGCAGCAAGCCACAGCCGTCACCCAATATTCCCAACGGCGATTCAACATCGTCATAACATAATCGCCCTTTTTGAGTCCAAGCGAAATGAACAAATTTGCGGCGCGGTTGCTTTCCTCACTCATTTGTTTGAAAGAAAAAATACGTTCATCTCCGACGCTGTTGCACCATAACAGTGCGCGCTTGTCGGGGCATAGACGGGCGTATTCGTCAACGACGTCAAATCCAAAGTTAAACCCTTCGGGGACACTGAATTTGCAGTTGTTTTTGAAGTCCTCGTAGTCAGAAAATTCGGTACGGTTAATAAATCTGTCAACTAGTTTCATAAAGACCTTGTATGCGCGTGTTGTCTTGCGGCTAAAATAATATGCACGACGTCGTGCATATTCACGCTATCTGCGCTGGTAATGTTAAGTCATAATACCATATGTTTTTTCATTTGTGTAGCATTTTATGAAAAATATTGCTATAACAGTGCGTATGTGATAGAATGACCTAACAATCAAGGAGGCGGTTATGCTTGATCAACAATCAAAAACTGTTTATGAAGCGCTGAAAAAATTGACAGGCGAAGACGATATTTACAAGATTATTGAAGCCGAAGAAATATTGGATTTGCTATCGTCAGATATAAACAAAGTGCAGTTGTCCGCCGTCATACGCGACCTAAGAGATAGAGAGTATATCAAAGTCAAATATTTCACACCGGACGAATATTGCCTGCTCACAGTCAAGCGCGCGGAAGAAATTGCCGCGATTGTAGAAGAAGTCGTTGCCGTCAATGCTCCTGTCAAAAAAGAAGAAAAAAATCTTAAAGAAAACGTGACAGTCGGAGTTCGCAAAAGCGCTGTATTTTGGGCGGCGTTTTTCGGCTCTGTGTTGGGCGGGGCGCTGATATCGGCTATTGCATTAATTTTGCAGAAGTTTTTGTTTTAGTGATACAATAAACAGAATCAGACCTCTTTTGCGCAAATAGAAAAATACATTGGTCCGTCGGAGAATAAATGAATCTCGAAAAGCAACACGTCCTTACAAAGAAAGAAAAATCCGTTATGAGGGTTGTATATCAAGCCGCCGATAAAAAAAGCGGTGTGTGTTTGCTTTCGCCGATTGACTTATTTATGCGCCTGCCCCTTGACCTCGATTACGAAGAAGAAGAACTTGACATAATTTTGCGCGATTTGGAAATCGACGATTATTTTGACGTGACCCGCAGTGACAAAAAGGGCGAACTTGTTTATTGTATCAATATGCATCAAAAAGGTCTTGCATTTGCCAGAGTGGAGCGAGCTTTCCGCAGCAATTTGCTGTTTAGGCTGTTGCTTGCACTTGGTTGCGGCACTTGCTCAGGACTTGCCGCTTGGGGTCTAAAAATATTGATTCAAAGGTTGACGGGGTTATGAGATTCGACCTTGTGTCCGACTATCGGCCGTGCGGCGATCAGCCGCAGGCGATAGACAAACTCGTCGAGGGTATTGAAAACGGTTTTTCCACGCAGGTGCTTTTGGGAGTAACGGGCAGCGGAAAAACTTTTACTATGGCAAACGTTATAGAGCGTGTGCAACGCCCAGCTCTCGTAATTGCACACAACAAAACGCTTGCCGCCCAACTTTGCAACGAATTTCGCGAATTTTTTCCTCATAACCGCGTGGAATTTTTTGTCAGTTATTACGACTATTTTCAACCCGAAGCCTATATCCCCCGCACGGATACCTATATAGAAAAAGATTTGTCCATAAACGACGAAATCGACAAACTTCGACATTCCGCCACCAGTTCACTTTGTGAAAGGCGCGACGTCATCGTGGTTGCCAGTGTATCTTGCATATACGGTTTGGGTGCGCCTGTTGAATATTATTCTCAAGCGGTTTCACTGCGAGAAGGCGACGAGGTTGACCGCGACGAATTGGCAAGAAAACTCATTGATATACAATATAAGCGAGCGGATTTTGAATTTGTGCGCTCAACGTTCCGCATGCGCGGCGACACAATGGACATATTCCCCGCGGGCAACAGTGAAATCGCTGTTAGAGTGGAGTTTTTTGGGGATACTATTGAGCGAATATCGGAAATAGACGCGCTGACTGCAAAGCCGTTAAATGACCTTAAACATACGGTTATTTTCCCTGCAAGCCACTATGTTATAAGCGGCGAAAGGGAGGAAATCTTACGTCAAATACTTTCCGACAAGGAAAAACAGGTCAAATATTTTCAATCACAGGGCAAACTCATCGAGGCACAAAGGATTGAAGAGCGCGTCAACTACGACGTTGAAATGATACGCGAGATAGGATATTGCTCCGGAATAGAAAATTATTCTCGCTATTTCGACGGCAGAAAGGAGGGACAACCGCCTTATACATTGCTTGACTTCTTCCCTCCGGATTTTATCACCATTGTCGATGAAAGCCATATGACGCTTCCGCAGGTGAGAGGAATGTACAACGGCGACAAGGCAAGAAAAACCAATCTTGTGAATTACGGATTCAGGCTTCCGGCCGCGTACGATAACCGTCCTCTGACGTTTGAAGAATTTGACTCGAGGATCAAGCAGATGATATGCGCATCCGCGACTCCGGCACAATATGAACTTAATCGTGCCGACGAAGTTGCAGAGCAACTTATTCGTCCGACAGGGCTTCTCGACCCCGAAGTATTTGTAAAACCGGTCACCGGACAGGTTGACGACCTCATCGGAGAAATAAACACCGTAGTAGCAAAAAAAGGCAGAGTGCTTGTTACCACGCTCACCAAAAAAATGGCGGAAAGCTTGACTCAATACCTCAAAGAAGTCGGGCTTAGGGTGCGCTATATGCACTCCGACATTGACACTCTGGAACGCATAGAAATAGTCGGCGCGTTGCGTGGAGGAGAGTTTGATGTGCTGGTTGGCATAAACCTTCTTAGGGAAGGCTTGGATTTGCCCGAAGTTCAACTTGTTGCCATACTCGACGCAGACAAAGAAGGATTTTTAAGAAGCGAACAGGCGCTTGTTCAAACAATCGGCAGAGCGGCAAGAAACGTCAACGGCAGAGTGGTAATGTATGCCGACAATATGACTGACAGCATGCGCCGTGCAATAGGCGAAACAAATCGCCGCCGCACCATTCAAGGGCTTTATAACAAAGAACACAATATCACGCCGAAGACGGTTGAAAGGGAATTCAAAAATACTCTTGAAATCACCAAAAAACGTGTTGATGACCTAAAACTGTCACCTAAAGATCTCATAAGTGAAATTGAACGCATAAAAGGACTTATGAAAACAGCGGCGGAATCGCTTGATTTTGAGAGGGCGATTATGCTCCGTGACGAACTAACGGAATTAAAGAAACAAGTGAAAAGACTCAAATGAGTTTTAATAGCGAGAATTTTAGAACTGATAAGATAGAATAAATTACAATGAAAGATATTATCGTAAAAGGCGCAAAAGAAAATAATTTGAAAAACATTGACGTTACTATCCCTAGAGATAGGTTCGTCGTTTTTACAGGCTTGTCGGGCAGCGGTAAGTCAAGCCTTGCTTTTGACACAATTTTTGCCGAAGGGCAGCGCAAGTATATGGAAAGTTTGTCCAGTTACGCGCGCCAGTTTTTGGGCCAGATGCAAAAACCGGACGTGGAGTATATCGAAGGACTGTCACCTGCCGTTTCCATCGACCAAAAGACAACTTCCAAAAATCCGCGCTCAACGGTCGGCACTGTCACGGAAATTTATGATTATATGCGCTTGCTTTATGCAAACGTAGGTCACCCTCACTGCCCTAAATGCGGTAGAGAAATTGAAAGGCAGACGGTTGACCAAATTTGCGACAGAGTTTTGCAGCGCGACGGTGTCAAAGCGCAAATTCTTTCTCCCGTCGTCAGAGGCAGAAAAGGCGAATATACAAAGCAACTTGAAACCTACAAACGCTCCGGATTTGTACGCGTCCGCGTTGACGGAATTGGTTATACTCTTGACGAAGAAATCGTACTTGACAAAAACCTAAAACACGATATCAGCGTGGTAATTGACAGACTTTTGATAAAAGAAGGCATAACAAGGCGACTTGCTGAGGCGATTGAGACTGCCGTCAAGCTGTCGGACGGTCTTGTAACAGTGGATTTTGACGGTGAGGAAGTGCTGTTTTCCACAAGATATGCCTGTCCCGATTGCGAACTTAGTTTTGAAGAATTGACACCCAGACTGTTTTCCTTCAACAATCCTTACGGTGCCTGCCCCGATTGCACGGGACTGGGTTTTATGAAACGCGTAGACCCCGCGCTTCTAGTCCGCGATGAAAATAAGACTTTGCGTGAAGGAGCTGTACGCGCGAGCGGCTGGACGCTTGAAACAAGCAAAATGACAGAAATGCAGTTTAAGGCGCTGGCGGAAATCTATGGCTTTTCGCTTGACGTACCGTATAAAGATTTGCCCGACAATATCAAAAATCTGATTTTTTACGGAAACGACGGCGACCGAATCCCGATGGAATATCACTCCAAAACTTTTTCGGGTTACTTCAAAAACAGTTACGAAGGCATGGTTAATAACCTTGAAAGACGTTTCAGAGAAACACAAAGCGAGATGGTAAAAACTGAAATCTCTCGTTATATGATTGACGTACCTTGCGATACCTGCAAAGGCAAAAGGCTGAAACCCGAAGCGCTTGCGGTGACTGTCGGCGGCGTTAATATATCTCAAATGAGCGATATGTCGGTACAAGAGTTGGAAGCCTTTTTAGACACAATTGTGCTGACTGAAACGGAAAAATTGATTTCAAGACACATTTTGAAAGAAATCCACGCGCGTTTGCGCTTTTTGATAAATGTAGGGCTGAATTATCTCACCCTGTCACGCCAGTCGGCAACTCTTAGCGGCGGCGAAAACCAGCGCATAAGACTTGCCACACAGATAGGCAGTGGTCTAACCGGCGTTCTTTATATCCTTGACGAGCCAAGTATAGGTCTTCATCAAAAGGATAACAGCCGATTGCTAGAATCGTTGAAAGGACTTAGAGATTTGGGCAACACGCTGATTGTGGTTGAACACGACGAAGAGAGCATACGGAGTGCCGATTACATTGTCGACATCGGACCCGGAGCAGGCATGCACGGCGGAAAAGTTGTCGCTTGCGGAAGCATTGAAGATATCATAGCCTCGCCGGAAAGCATAACGGGCAAATATTTATCGGGCGAATATGCCATAAGAGTGCCGCTTGCCAGACGCCCCGTTTCGGACAAATGGTTGACCGTTGAGGGTGCAAGGCAAAACAACCTCAAAAATGCACATATATCCGTGCCTATCGGTGTGTTCAGCGTAGTGACGGGCGTCAGCGGAAGCGGTAAATCCAGTTTTGTGAACGAAATTTTGTACCCGGCACTTTCAAACAAGCTTATGCGCAGTCATTTGCCTTGCGGCAATTTTGATACAATCGAAGGCGTCGAACACCTTGACAAAATTATAAATATCGACCAAAGCCCGATTGGGCGCAGCCCAAGGAGCAACCCTGCCACCTATACCGATTTATTCGGCGCAATACGTGAACTTTTTGCGTCTTTGCCTGATTCCAAAGCGCGCGGATATAAATCCGGAAGATTTTCGTTCAATATTCCGGGCGGCCGCTGCGAAAATTGTTCGGGTGATGGCATTATCAAAATCGAGATGCACTTTTTGCCCGACATTTACGTCCCCTGCGAAGTGTGCAAGGGAGCCAGATACAACCGCGAAACGCTTGAGGTGAAATACAAGGGCAAGAGCATAGGCGACGTGCTAAATATGACCGTTGAAGAGGCAATGGGATTTTTCTCAAATTTGCCAAGAATCAAAAACAAACTTCAAACGCTTTACGACGTGGGTTTGGGATATATAAAACTCGGACAGCCTTCAACCACTCTGTCGGGTGGCGAGGCGCAAAGAGTAAAACTTGCAACGGAACTAAGCCGCAGGAGCACAGGCAAAACAATGTATATCCTTGACGAACCGACAACAGGTCTTCACCCATACGACATTGAAAAATTGCTTTCGATATTAAACCGCCTTGCCGACGGCGGAAATACGGTGCTTGTTATCGAGCATAATCTTGACGTAATCAAAGTTGCCGATTATGTCATAGACTTAGGTCCGGACGGCGGCGATGCAGGCGGACGTGTGATTGCAACAGGCACTCCCGAAGAAATTGCACTAAATGAGAAAAGTTATACCGGCGAATATTTAAGGCGCGTTTTGATGTTTGGTGAAGACTCGAATTCATAGATATTGTTTGTTCAAGCACGTGAAAATAGACAGGAGAGTGAATATCGTCGCAAAAGCGGCGGTATTTTACTTTTCTATCATTTGATTGCATTGGATTGTGGGTAACGACTTAATCTAAGAGCTTAAAGGATATCACTGCTATTTGAACTAAGAAACTTACGGGATATCACGGCTATTATAAAATCAGTGTATGTTCACAAGTGAAAATGAGAAATTAGGGCAGATAAACTATTCTTATATTAACACTTGAGCATATGAATAAAATGGCATATAAGACCGGTGAGAGAGCAAAAATAAAGGCATAATAACAAAAAAAAGGCATAATAACAAAAAAAGGCAAGTACACGTCATGTGTCTTGCCTTTTTTGTGCGCGACGATAAAATGGAGAAAACGTCGCGTCAGGTAGTTAATAATTTTTTCTGCCTATTAGATAGTCAACCGATACTTCAAAAAGTATGCTTAACTCTATAAGGACGTCGTAGGCGGGTTGATTTCTGCCCACTTCCCAGCCGGAAACCGCGGATTTGGTGACTTTTAAGCGTTCAGCAAGATCGCTTTGCTTGAGCCCAAAATCCTTTCTTAATGTCTTGAGCCGTTCTGGAAAACAGGTGTGCAGCATGAATCCCTCCTAAATATCAGAATTATTATAAAACACGAGCTGTGTATTTGTCAAGGGCAAAATTCACGATTCGTGTTTTTTATTTTTAAATATTGCTTATGTGTAAAGTTTCTGGATTTTAAATTTAATAAACGGAAAATGATTGGTCATTGCGTGCAAAACGGAACAGCCAAACAAAAAATTAGCCGTTGTAGCGCAACGCGCCAAAGGATTATTTGCGACGAAAATATAGCGCAATCGCCTTGGATAAACAGAACAATCTAATTTGAAAGTATTAACCGTTGGAGCGCAACGCCTTGACAGGATCTTTTCTGGCGGCATAAATTGCCGGCACAATGCCCGATATGATGTTTAGCACAATGGCTAGAGCAATGAGCAAAAGCGCGTGTAGACCGTTAAGTTGCGCAAAATGTCTTGGAATGTCGGGCGAAAGCGAAGATATCCAAGCATTAAGAGGATAGTCGATAATCCACGCTAAAAATATGCCTACCGAGCCTGATGCCAAACCTATTAAACTCGTTTCTGCGTTGAAAACGTTGCTGATGTCGATTTTTCTTGCGCCTATGCTTCGTAAAACCCCGATTTCCGTGGTGCGTTCTAGCACAGAAACGTAGGTGATGATTGAAATCATTATGCTGGAAACAATCAAAGATATGGCAGAAAAGGCAATGAGAATATAGGTAACGATTTGCACCATTTGACGAACGATTTCCGAAACCGTGCCGGCAAGGTCGGTGTAGGTTACCGTTTCGGTTGAGGGTTTGTCTACGTTCCAAGCGTCAAGATAATCCAAAACGTCTGCTTTCGCCGCAAAGGATTTTGGATAGAGATATAAAGCCGTTGGCATATCAATGGCACCGATTTTTTGCAGTTGCGACGTATAGCCTCTGTCAAGAAGTTTAAAAACTACGTTAAAGTCAAGTCCTAGATACTGGTTGACCAAAAACGCCATAGTCGTTTTCAGTTGAAGCACCGTCATATTTGTTTCGTCGACAATAACGTCTATTAAATCGTCAAACGTGGTACACGCATTGACTTGTTCAAGTATAGAGGCTCGCTGTTCTGCGTTCTCATTGCCCGGATACATTTCATCGACGGCATCCGCTACGTAGGTTTTCAGGTATCCGACAAGCGTTGCCTCGTTCATGCCGTAGGCAGAAAACATTGAAACGATTGAAGAAAAATCCGCTCCGAAACTCGCGCCTGATTTCAAAAGATTTCTATCGTGATTTTCCTCTTTTGTTTGATCCACTGCAATATTTGACTGCGCTGCGTTGTTTAAGAGCAGTTTTGTCAAATCTTCCGTATAGGCTAAGCCGGTTGAAAGGAACGGGAACAGAATATCGGGTTTTACGCGCATAACTCCCACAATGGTGAGTGTTGTGTTTTTTTCCAAGTCCCAAGCGTTTCCGAAATTCCCTCTGGTGTAGTAAAAGTCGGTTCCGCTCGCTTTTTGATAATAATCGTCGTTGTGCATGACTTGAAACTGTTTACCCAGTAAATCTTCAAATTTTATTGGCTCGTAAGAATTTGTTTCCGGGTCACGCACTACGCTGTAGCCCAAGCCTTGGAGTATGTCTTTGTCAATAGTGTTAAAACTGGACACCACAAGGACAGCTTGACGGGCGCGTTTGTCCGAGGACTCCGTATAAGATAAATAGTTGCTGTCGGCGTCCTGCATGACAGTGTCCGCGACGGCAGTTCCGGGATAGCCGCCTTTAAGAACGTCATATTGAGATTTCATAAAATCGTCCCAAAGAAGTTCTTGCCAATTTACGTTGCCCGTACTGATTTTTAGAACATTATTATTGGTGTCGCGCCCTAAAACCGCAACATTTATGGAATGGAGATATTGCACGGAACTAAGCAGAGATTTGTTTATTCCCTTGACATAGTTCACATATTCTTCGGTAATAATATTTGCAGATACTTTGATACCTGCCATTGATTGGTTGGGTTCATAGGGAATTACGTAATCCGTTTCGGGGAATTCGCCTTCTGTATCGAACATTGATACTGCTTCGTTGACGTTTACCTTTATTCCGACGTTGGTAATTGTAATTGGCATGGTTGCAATGGTTGTTTCTTCCAATCTCGCCATGTAGATGTTGAAACCGTTTGACAAACTCAGCACCAAAGCGATGCCGATAATTCCGATACTACCTGCAAAAGCGGTGAGTGTGGTGCGCGCCTTTTTTGTGAATAGATTGCGAGCCGACAGGGATATTGCAGTAAATAAAGACATCGAACTGCGGCCTTTCTTCTCCTTGGGCTGTTTTGTCATTTTGGACAATGGTTGCGGAGTATCGGGAATGATTTTTGCAACGTATTTGTCACCCAAAGGATTTTTTTCGCCTTCGCTGTCATTGTTTTGCGACCCAAAATCATCGCCTCTTGCCAATAAATCCGCACTTGGTTTGTCGAAGTCCGCGGTTAGACTGCCTTTCTCATTCAAAACATTCTCAGGCGGATTGAGGTTCAGCGATGCGCCGTTATTGCTTTTTTGGTCGTCAGATAACTTATTTGTTGTCAAAGCGCGTTTCTTTTGACGTTTTGCGCGGCGCGTTTCTTGTCTTGAGAGGATATCTGCCGTGTCTTCAGCGTTTTGACCGTTCCCATTTTGTGCATCTTCCGCTTGTGCGTTGACCGGTTTGACAGGTGTGATGATTGTGGGTAAGCCGTCATAAGGATTGCTGTCTTGGGTAATTTCACCGTCATAAAGATGTACAATTCGCGTGGCATAGCGAGAGGCAAGTTCGGGATTGTGAGTCACCATAATGACAAGCCTGTCGTCGGAAATCTCCTGCAGCAAATCCATAATTTGTTGGCTTGAAACGCTGTCCAATGCGCCGGTAGGTTCGTCTGCCAAAATGATATCGGGGTTGTTGACTATGGCTCTTGCGATTGCAACTCTTTGCATTTGACCGCCTGACAACTGTGACGGTTTCTTTTTAAATTGACCGTCAAGTCCCACGCGGATAAGCGCTTCGGATGCCAACGATTTTTTCTTGCCGGGTCCGACGCCGGATATGGTGAGCGCCAACTCCACGTTTTGGAGAACGTTTAGATGAGGAATAAGATTGTATGATTGAAAAATAAAACCTACGCGTTTGTTGCGATAACGATCCCATTCGCGCGAGCGGTAGTCTTTTGTGGATTTGTCGTCGATAATCAAGTCGCCGTCTGTGTAGCCGTCAAGACCGCCGACGATGTTCAGCATTGTCGTTTTTCCGCAACCTGACGGACCGAGAACCGCCACAAATTCGCTGTTTCGGAAATTTATGCTAATTCCTTTCAGCGCGTGTACGGTGGAGTCCGCCATTTTGTAGTTTTTTACGATATTGCATAACTCAAGCATCGTTTCTTCCTTTAAAACACTATAGTCGTCATAATGAAATGACTCTCAAGGGTGGTTGATACATTATTTATGGAAAGCCTTATCTAGGCACGCTATACGTTATAGACTAACAATATTACATTGTTGCATAATGCATACGCGCGTGTCAATACGCATTATACAAAATCGTACAAAACGGCAAAAATAATGGATTTTGAGGGATAATTAATTTTGTTTTAAAGACGGATTTGCTTCTTTTTGGCGGTATTCGAGTTTTTCTTTTTGTTGGGCTTCCCAGTCGGGTTTTGGTTCGCCGGTTGTTTTTGCACCGAGCGAATTTGCCCAGTATTCGGGATAAAAATCGAAGTAAGATTCTTGTCCGCTATCGCGTAAAGCTTCGTGCTTTTTTGAATTTGCCCAAAGAAACGACGGTATGCCGATAATAAACAGATAAAGAGGCCCCAAAATGAGCGACTGAACGGTGTGTCCGTACTCGTGAACTCGTGCGCCTTTTGTCCAAATAGGCGGACGATGTCCGTTCATAATGATAAACATTCCAAGTGAAATTCCGCCCCAGTTGCCGCTGTGATAGGTAATGAGCGCCCCGTTATAAAGTTCTCTTTTGCATTTGCCTTGCATAAGCGACATAATAAGACCAATGAGCGATTGCGGAAATCCCCACGTCCATTGTATCAGCCAATATAAAGGGTAGAGTGCTTTCAATTTATCAGTACCTCCAAAACGTAGCCGGCTAGGGTTAGTCCTGCCACTGCGGGCACGTATGAAATGCTTCCCGGCGCGTGTCTGCCGTTTTCGTCATTCACCGTGCCTTTTGGGATTTCGGTGGAAAACAAGACGGGAAGGCTTTCAATGCCGCGTGCTTTCAACTCTTTTCTCATAACTTTTGCAAGCGGGCAGACAGTTGTTTTGTATATATCGTCCACGCAGAACACGGGTTTTATCTTGTTGCCCGTGCCCATTGAACTCACGATTGTAACATTTGCACGCTTTGCACGCACAATGAGTTCTAGCTTCGCAGTGACCGTGTCCATAGCGTCTATTATAAAGTCATAATTTTCAATATCAACGCCGTCCGCTGTATCGGGCAGATAAAATAGGTCGTAGGTTTTGACAGTGCAACCGGGGTTTATGAGTGCAATTCTTTCTCTTGCCGCGTCAACTTTTTTCATGCCCAAAGTTGCGGACGTGGCAAGTATTTGTCGGTTTAAGTTGGAGGGTTTAATCGTATCGTTGTCCAAGACTCCGATAGTGCCGACACCTGCGCGTGCAAGCGATTCCACGGCATAGCCGCCCACACCGCCGACACCGCAAACAAGCACCCGCGACGAGCGGATTTTTTCCACAGCGCGTTTGCCAATCAACATTTCGGTGCGAGAGTATAGATTTTCCAAGGTTATCATCCTTATAGGTGAGCATAAACAAATTATGCAAATTATGGTCTTATATGGCTGTTATATAAATTGCAAGCATAAATTATGCGTTATATTATTTTTGATATTCACAAATTACGCATTTTATGCGCATAATTTTCTTATTGCGACAATTTCCATTTGCGATCAGTTCCGCGTTTTACTGTGCCTGAATAATTTTCATTTTCGTTTAGAGAGGCGGCCACGGCGTCGTAGTCGATATAATACTCTTTCATATAGTTGTCAAGCAAGTCGTAGGCGTAAACGGGACTGATTACAAACGCTCCTGTGTTGCTGATTGTCACCTGTGTTCCGCCGCGTTGATTGCCGTAATCGTCAATGAAAGAAAAATTGATGCCTTTCCAAGCCGAAACCATAGTGCCGTTTTCACTGTGCGTCGTTCTGTAATTGTGCGAATATCCCGAATGTTGCCCAAAAGTGAGCCTTATTCCTTGATAATCCACGGAAAAATCGTTGTCATGATGATGGCACATAAATATAGCCGTTGTGCTTTTGAGTTCCTTTGCGACTGCGAATATCTGTTCGGCTTCGGGCTTGTCTTCGTATTTATCGGTATAGTTGCCGATGCAGCGCATGCCGTAATGATAATCGCTTGTCGTATTTCCACTGTTCCATGCCTCATCCCAAGCAGTTTTGAATTCCGGAATTCCTACATGGTTGAATATCATAGATTTGACCACCTGTTCCGATGTTCTGTTTTCGCCGTACACTTTGTCGGACAGGGTGTTTATCGTATCTTTGTACCAATTCACTTGCGCGGCGGTGGGAACAAACAGATAACTGTCATCGCCATATTCGGGATTGTACACGCAGTCAAAAGAGCAGAGCGTGTATAGAAGCGCGCCGCTGCCGGTTTTTAGATTGACAAAGTAGTTGCCATAACCGTCTTCACATTTATCGTCCGAAGACATCAGGCAGTATTCAAAAGATGAAAGATAGTCCACAAGTACGGGTTTGCCGACAGACCTTTTTGGATTGTCAACAGTGACTTCACCCGTTGGGTCACACCAACCTTTTTCACAGTCATGGTTGCCGAAAACGGGCATCCAAGGAATTTTCAATTCTTCAAATATATCCGCGTAGCGCTTGTAATACGGCACGTTGCTTTGCCCGAAAGTGTTAAACATAACCATATCGCCGTTTATGATGACAAGATCGGGTGACGATGCAAAAACAAACTCGCGCACAAACTGATAAGTTTTGTCGTTTCCCAAACTGCCAACAACGTTATATTTTTCGGTTATATCAACCTGCGGGTCAGACAGCACCATAATCTTTATATCCCTATCGCTTGGCACATAAACCGTGGCGTAGCCGTCGTCGCTGTTTTCTGCTTTGACAAAATTTTTGGTGACTTGAGGCGTATTGTCGTCGTTGTTACAACCGACGAATACGCTCATCAATCCCAGCGTAAATAAAAAAATCAAAAGGATTGCAAATGTACGTTTTAATGTAGAACTGGTCATTTCTATTTCTATCCAATTAAAATCTCTGGTTGTTGTTTTTAGAGGCTAAATAAAACCCGCGGCGGTTTGCCGCGGGTTTGAGCGTATGTTTACTTTTCTTCGTCGGCTTGAGTGTTATCCTTTGCGTCTTCAGATTCTAATTTGGACACAACCGCGTCGCCAAGTTCGTTTATCGGCGTGTTGGGGATTGCATCCGATGCCACTTGAAAGCCGCCTTCTGCAGCCTCCTCGCATCCTAGGTTTACCGTCCCGTTTCGAGCGGCGATTTCAGCGCATATTTCTTTATATTTGACTTCTGTAATTTTGTATTTGAAAAGCCAGAACAGGATGCTTAAAGTAAGTAGCAGTGCCGGTATAGCAGACATGCAAACTATGAGCCATTGCGTGACTGAGGGTGTTACGTCTGATATGATGTTTTCCACTTTATAGGCTTTGTAGTCACCTAGGTACATCTCGAAAAACTCATCCTCATTTTCGTTGTACAGTTTGACAGCGTCTTCAAGCGATTTTTCAGGAATTACCTCGTCAAAGAAAAAGTCAGGATCTTCTTCAAAAGCTTGAACAAATTCGCTTTTCAAATTGCCTGTGTAAACATTGTTCTCTATGTCGGAAATTTGTCCTGTAATACCGTTTACGCCAAGCGCGATGAGCACTATTGTGATTATGCCAAGTTGCAGTGCGCTGCCGAGTTTTGCCATAAGAGGACGAAGCGCAAAGATGATGCCTTCTTGACGTTTACCGGTCCTGAGTTCGTTGTATTCGACTGTGTTGGAGATGGAAACGGTGAGCACCATATAGAAGAACACGTGTCCGCAAGACGCAAACGCGCCGCTAAATGCAAGCAATACAAATGTCCAAGGAATGGTGAGTCCGCCGACTGTAAATGCGCCCAGAGCGGCGCTGGGTATTGCCAGTCCAATCACAAGGAGCAGAGCGTAGCCCACCAAAATCAGTATGAGCGAAATGACGGAGATTTGTTTGCGGGTGAATTTTTTGACCAGCAGAGGGTAGAAGACCATAAATGCTGCTGTCACGCCTGCCAGAACTGTGAAGACAGTGACGAGCGTGCCTTGATAGCCGTAACGGAAGTAAATCAGATACATGGAAAGTCCGTTCATTATAGCGCTGCCTATGTTATACAGAAGCATAGAACCCGCTGTAATTAGCAGTTGGTCGTTGTTGAAAATGACTTGGAACATGCCCTTGATTGTGGTTTTCTCTGTATCAGCAGCGCTGCCTTTTTCGGGCAGGGGCTTTTCTTTTACAACAAAGCAGGTCATAAGCTGACAAGCAACGAACACCGCACAAACGATTGCCGAAATAACACCGTATGCCGTGATTGCATTGCCGCCGATTTGCAAACTGCCGCCGCCTGTAAGGGTGGGTATGGCAAGCATAGCAAGCGCTGCGCCAACTCCTGCGCCCACGTTTGCAAGCGTGGAGAGGTTGTTCCTGTCTTGTTCATTTGAGGTTAATGAAGGCAACATTCCCCAGTAGGAGATGTCGTTCATCGTGTAGGTAAGTCCCCACAGCAGATAGCCAAATGAGAAGAAAATAACATAATCGTCACCTTTTAGAGGTACCCAGAACAGAGCCATAATAACGCCGATATTTGTAAATGCGCCTGCAATAATCCAAGGCTTGAATTTGCCGATTTTGGTGCGTGTTCTCTCAACAAGCGTGCCCATGAACGGGTCGTTTAAGCCGTCGAATATACGACAGCCTATCATAACCGCGCTTATTGTAGCGAATTGAGCGGTGTTCAAGCTTTTTGCGAACAGGACGAAAATCAAAAGATAGGTATTTATCAGTTGATATGCCATGTCACGGCCGATGCCGCCCATTGAGTAACCCCACAAATTGCGCTTTGACAATCTGCCCGGTTCGAGAAGTTTTGCTGTTTTTGCCATAATTTTTCTCCCTATGCGGTTTTTCTTCTTTATTATGTGTTTCGGCTCAAATTGCTTTCATAAAAGCAACTTCCCAAAACTGTTTTCATCGCTTACTAAAACGTTGATTAACACTCTAATACAAAACTAAGTTGCCAGTCAATCAATCCCACAACATCCGCTTCGCCTGTTTTTGCAAGGACAGCACTGCTTCGTTCCATAGTTTTGGTTGCGCACAACAGCACTAACATTCAAATACGAAACTCAACGGGCCGTCTTGCTGTTGTTTTATATACATATGAGCGCCAAACACGCCGTTACGCACGGTCACACCCTCTGAGCGGATTTTCTCCGTGATATATTCATACAAGTATTTTGCGCGTTCCGGATCTTCTGCGTGTCCGAAGTCGGGGCGGTTGCCCGTGCCTTTCCCCAAGGTGCCGGCCAAAGAAAACTGCGATACAAGCAGAATTTCGCCTCCCGCTTGTTTTATGTCGAGATTCATCTTGTCGTTAGAATCGCGGAAAACACGCAGTTTCACCATCTTTTTTGCAAAATATTCCGCTTGCTCTTCGGTGTCGCCCTTTTCAACGCCTAGAAATATGGTCAATCCAGATGGAATTTCGCTTATCTTTTGTCCGTCCGCATACAGTGTGGATTTAAATGTTCTTTGTATTACCGCTCTCATGTATCTTTTCTTTTTCGGGTTTTGCGCCGAGATATTGGTATAGGATGCATTTCAGTTCGGAATTGTAGAGCGTTCTTGTTTTGTCCGCGCGTCTTCCGAAGTACTTTTCAAAGCCAACAAACGAGGTTATGACGTAGGCGCACCATTCTTCAAGCGAACCAAACATTACTCCGAAGTCTTTGTACAAAACTTTCAGCTCGTCTTCGGTCAAAAGCCTTTCGCCATAGGGAGGGTTTGAAATCAAGACTCCGTGCTCGTAATGCGACGAAACGTTTCGCATATCGCCCACCTGCAGATGGATTTTGTCGCGCACGCCCGCTTTCTCTGCGTGTTTTAGCGCCAGTTTCATTGCCTCGGGATTGATATCGAATCCGCTAATTCTCAGTTGGCGCTCTCTATCAACCAAACTTTCCGCTTCTTCTTGCACACTTTCTCTTAACGACGGTGCGTTGGGAAAATCCTCACAAGCGAATTTTCTTTGCATACCGGGTGCTATGTTAAGACCGATGAGAGCGGCCTCAATGGGTATAGTTCCGCTACCGCAGAATACGTCCAAGAAAGGGCGGTCAGGTTTCCACACCGACAGTTTGATTATGGCGGCGGCAAGCGTTTCTCTTATGGGCGCTTCTCCGAGATATGTTCGGTATCCGCGTTTATGAAGTCCTTGTCCCGAAGTGTCCAGCGTCAGCCTGACTACATTGTCATATACGGCGGCTTCAACGCTGTACTCGGTGCCGTTTTCTAAAAGACGCGATAACTTATAAGAGTCGCCCAAGCGCGTCATAATTGCTTTTTTGACTATGCTTTGTATGCTGCTCAGGGCAAACAATCGGCTTTTTACACTCTTTGCGTTGACTATAACCGAAGCGTCTTTAGGAAGCACTTCGCTCCAATCAACAGCAAGGGTGTTTTCAAACAATTCGTCAAAGGAGAGCGCGGTAAATTCCGCAAGAACGACGCGGACTTTGCCTGCCGTTCTTAAAAACATATTGGCGCGCAAAACGTCGCGCCACTCTCCCTCAAAACATATTCTGCCGTAGTTTGCGCCGCTCGGGGTATATCCTATATCCGCCAGTTCACGCTTTAGTACGATTTCGGTTCCGCTTGCCGCGGCTGCCTCTATCGTCAACCTACCGTCAAAAATGCTCATAGAAAGTATTATATATGTATAGGGCGAGTTCGTCAATACACTAGTTTTTTATTTTCCTTTATCGTACAACAGGTTAAACAACAGGTTAAACAACAGGTTGAAAAAATATTTTCCCCTATGGGTTTTCCACAGAAAATATTCCACTTTTGAAAATTTTGGCAAATTAAATATAAATGCACATATTCGTAAATAATTCATACACTTGTACTGACTTTGAGGTATTGACGGCGACTTAGCCTCCGTTGTATAATTACAAAAACGCGTCTATGCGGAGGACGAATGGACTTTTTGCACTCATAAACACGAGAGAAAGTCGCCGTCGCTATGCTGACTTAAAGGTGAGTTTGGAGCAGCTTTGTTAAGTGCCGTAAGCAGGCAATCTTGCGCCATCCGCAAAGAGAAGCCGCGCAAGAACTCGTCGGAAACTTATACCTTTGTTGATTTAGACCTGTATGGCAAGACCGATAGTGGGAGATGATATAAAATGAAAATCAACTTTGTATGTCTTGGAAATATTTGCCGCTCGCCGATGGCGGAATTTATTGCCGCCGACGAACTGAAAAAAAGAGGGCTAGATAGGCTCGTCGAAGTCGTGTCCAGCGGTATTAGCAACGAGGAGGAGGGCAATCCCGTTTATCCTCGTGCGCTGTTCAAACTTCGGGAGCAAGGAGTGCCTTATTATCCGCATTTTGCGACGGTTCTAAAAAAGTCGGATTATGACCGTTACGATATGTTTATCGGCATGGAAGAAAAACACCGCCGTGCCATGGAGAAATTGTTCGGAGGCGACGATGATAATAAAATCGCTCTTTTAATGGATTTTACAATTTCGCCGCGCGATATTGCAGACCCTTGGTATTCGGGCAATTTTGACGTCGCATTCGACGAGATAAAAGAGGGCGTTTCTACGCTGATTGATTACCTTGAGCAAAAACTCAAAAAATAAGCGATTGTAAGGAAAGCAAAGGGAGTTGTTGAAAAAGCAAAAATAATAGAAAAAAGCAAAAATGAAGCCGCACTTTCGGTGCGGCTTTTAATTTGTTGAAGTGCAATCGTTTTGTAGTTGTTTTGGCTGTGATGCTCTCAGTCTTTATTGCCGAAAGTTTTAGTTTTTAGACGTTCACAACGACTATATGGTGTGATTGCAACAAAATCAAGATTGTATTTTTTCAACTTAGTTTTTTAACTTAGTTTTGTTTTGGACTTTGACCGATATTTTTGATTAAGTCGCAAAATCTTTTACAGCCAGCCCATTCCTCCGAAAACGGCAAGTAAAACAATGTCCACAAAGTAGATGCTGCCAATTGTGATAAGTTTGACGCGCTTGTTTCCGTCGTGGGCAAGTGTGGCGGACACAAAGAACGGAAGATAGCCTATCAGCCACAAAACATATGGTACATCGGGCTGCCACCAGTCTTTTTCCCAAGTGAGAATTCCGGCATAGTTGAGGAAAATCTCCACCAATACGGCGAAAGTCGTCATTATGAGGATAATCCAAATGCGGTTGTTTACTTTCAGTATCTTTTTATCTTTGGGGAAGGCTTCAAGAGTGTGTCCGACGGCAAGCCCCATAAGGAAAAACATAATGGAAATTTCAATGTTATATCCAATCAAAAGGAGCAAAGAAGTGTCGCCGACGCCCATCGGAGTGCCCCATACGGGTGCGCCCGTTGAAAAAGCCACTGCTCCGTTCCAAATTTCGTTGAATAAATCCATCCCCCAGAGCGCGACACCGGCGAGCAAAATGTTCCAGTTTTTGTGGTGTATTTCCACGGAAATGATATAAATCAAAAGCACGAAAATCGGCACGATATACCAGTGCATCGTTAAATCCGGTCGGCGCAAAATTTCAAGAGCCGTCTGGGTATAGGCACTGGGCGTTGCCGTCATGTTTTTTACTGCAAGCAAAAAGTCCATAATAATACCTCCCTATCTGCAACAATTATAGTACGGATTTTTTCAACTTTCAAGCCTAAAACCGCTCAAAGAAATAAAAACTCAAAAAAGGAAATGCTTTGATAATATCAGCCAAGTCCTTCGGCAATTCCGAGCATAAGAATACCAAAAAGCACGACGACAATCACCGCATATTGCGGCGCGTGAAGTTTTTCTTTCAAAAACAGCCGCGCAAAAATAACGGAAAAAACGCTGTATGATGCAATCAACGGAGCGGCAATTTCCGCTCTTGACGACATAGCGAAAACGTAGGTAAACTGCCCGATAGTTTCAAGAGCCGCCGCAATAAGTTTGAAAGGTTCTGTTTTTCTCAACTTGACTTTGTTTTTTTGAATTTGTTTTAATTCTTCTCCGTCGAGATAAACGCTGCTTCCAAAGTCGCCCGAGTGCCTGATTTGCGCTCGTTGTTTTACGCCTTTAACTAAAAGGAAAACAAAACAGCCGAATCCAACCAAAAAGAAAGTGAGTTCATAAGAAATCAAGGCGGCATCTTCACTTATTAGTTCCAGTTCGTCAAGATAAACAGCGTCGGCAAAAGTGCCGAGTGCATCGATAAGACAATAAATTAGCGGGAAGATAATCGCAAGAGGGCTGAGTTTGTATCTTTTGTTTTCGAGCGTGATTTTTTCGCCGTAGTGGTTTTCAAAAATGGCAAGCAATACCAATCCCAAGGTGATTATTACAATGCCCGCAATTTCGATTGCTCCGACGGAAATGCCGAAAAATGCGACCATCAGCACCGTGACAATCACGCCGGACGTGTTTTGCACAGGAGAAGCGATTGAAAGAGCGAGATACCTAAGACCAATGTATCCAACCACCATTGACAAAATGTAGCAGAAAGAAACGGGCAAATATTTGACAACGTCAAATAAGTTCATTTGCACGTCGGCGGCAAAATAGTAAACAAGTGCGTGCAGTCCCATGACCGTGCCAACGGCAACGGCGATTTTGAGATGGCTGTAACGGTCGTCGCTGTCGCTGCCGAGTTTATAAAAAACATCGGCACCGCCCCATGCGAGAGTTGTCATCAGTGCAAACACAAACCACATATACTTTCCTTTTGCCTCTATAATGAGGCTTTTTCGTGCTTATTGCACAATTTTTTGCGCGGCGAAAAGCAAATGCAAAACTTTCGCCGCCCAAATGCCAACAAATATTAGCATATAAGAGCGCAAGACGCAAGCAAGGGCAACTAAAAAATTTTTTGCTCTTGAAACAAGCGTTTCAGTGGGTATATAATAACCTTGACGAGGAGGAGTATATGATTTACAAAATTTCAAACGGCATTATCGACGTGGATATATCCGACGTCGGCGCCGAACTTATGAGCATAAAATGTCACCGCTGCGGCACGGAATATCTGTGGCAGGGCAACCCCGAGTTTTGGGGCGGTAGAGCCTATAACCTTTTCCCGATTTGCGGAAGACTGTGGGAGGGAAAGTATACCTACGGCGGAAAAGAATATGAAATGAATCTGCACGGGTTCTTGAGAAAGAGTGTTTTGACGGCAAATCCGATTTCCGAGTCGGAAATCGAGTTTTGCCTATTGTCAGACGAAAGAACTCTCAAAATGTATCCTTTCGATTTTGATTACCGGATTAACTACACTCTTGACAAAGCAACTGTAAAGATGAAAATCGTGGTGTGCAACAAATCGAAAGAAGTCATGCCATTCGCTCTTGGCGGCCATCCCGGCTTCAACGTTCCGCTATCCGGCGGTAAGTTTGAAGATTATTGTATCGACTTTGGTGAGGACGCAAAGCCCAAGGCGATATATATGTCGGACACTTGCTATACAACTCCCAGAGTGGACGAATTCCCTCTCAAAAACGGCATTTTGCCTCTAAAACACTCGTTGTTTGACCGCGACGCGATTCTTCTAAGCAACGTCCCTCATAGCGTAACGCTGAAAAATTCGGCAGACGGCAGATTTGTCACCGTGTCCACGTCTAAAGAGATGAAATATCTGGGGATTTGGCACGCTCCCAAAAAAGAAGCGCCGTACGTTTGTCTTGAACCGTGGACTTCAGTCCCCGCATATGAAAACGCAGTGGACGAATTGACGCTCAAACGTGATATGTTTGCCCTTACGCCGGACAGTGTTCATACCCTAGAGTGGAGCATAACGGTGGGATAAAAACAATTTTATAAAACAACATAAACACGCATCGTGCTTTTATTGTGCAATAAAAAAACACGTTGCGTGTTTTTCAAAACTAAATTCGGCGGATTTTACTATACATAGAAGATGCTGAAAGCGCATTTTCCAAAGATTATTAATGAATGTTTTACGTTTTTTATCATGTTTTACGTTTTTATCATGTTTTATTATATAAATTAAATCAATTTGCACACACAATATTCAGTTTTATTTGTCAAATTATGTTTTTTTGCATTGCGTTATTTGCTTAAAAATGCGTCGTCAAAATATTTTTGTAGATATTTTGCACAATATATGCTATAGTTTTTTGGTTAAGTGAGCGCGCACGCGAGCAGAATATGGCTCAGTTTATGGCTCTTGTATCTTCCCGCGTCTTAGTACGTTTCACGGTCAAATTACAATGCTTAGGGAGGCTTTATGCTAAAGCTTATAGATATTACGAAGGAGTACCGTGTTCTTGACGATGTAACTCTTGCTCTGCACGACGTTTCAATCGAATTTCGTAAAAGCGAATTTGTTGCTATATTAGGCCCTTCGGGTTGTGGAAAAACAACACTGTTAAACATTGTCGGCGGTCTTGACCGTTACACAAGCGGCGACATTCAAATAGATGGAATTTCCACCAAAGAATACGACGACGTGGATTGGGACACCTACCGCAACCGCAGAGTCGGGTTTGTTTTTCAATCATATAATTTGATTCCCCATATGAACATCTTGAAAAACGTCGCCCTGTGCCTCACTCTTGCCGGCGTGAAGAAAGAGGAACGCACCCAAAAAGCGCTTGAAGTTTTGAAAAAGGTCGGACTTGACAAGCAGGCAAAAAAGAAGCCCAATCAACTGAGCGGCGGTCAAATGCAGCGCGTTGCGATTGCGCGCGCTTTGGTCAACAACCCCGACATTATTTTGGCGGACGAACCGACGGGTGCTTTGGACAGTGAGTCCGGCATGCAAGTTATGGATTTGCTCAAAGAAGTCGCCGAAGACAGACTTGTCATTATGGTTACGCACAACCCACAGCTAGCCGACAAATACAGTACACGAATTGTATACTTAAAAGACGGCGAAGTCGTTGGCGACACAATGTCGTACGACGGTGACGCAGAAACGGGTGAAGCGGACACAATCGAAACTCAATTTGAAGAAAAGACTGACAAAGAAATTGAAGTGACGATAGAGAAAGCGGCAGATGAAACCGTTGCCGTGAGCGACAAATCCGTTGAACAACCCGAAGCGGTGAACGGCGACGAAGTTTTGAGCGCAAGCGGCGCGGACGAAAAAATCGTCATTACTCCAAAAAAAACCACGCAACTTAAAAAAATGAGCAAGTGGATGGTAAAAATGTTAAAGCACAAGGAAAAGGCAAAGTCGTCTATGAACATTGCCACAGCCATCGCTTTGAGTTGGAATAACCTTGTCAGCAAAAAAGGACGCACCTTTTTAACATCGATGGCCGGCAGCATCGGTATTATCGGTATTATACTCGTGCTTGCGCTTTCAGGCGGAGCGACCAATTATGTCACCGCTTTGGAAGAAAACGCGTTGTCGCAATACCCTCTCACCATAAATCAATCCAATATGGATATGACCTCCATTATGTCCATGCTTTTATCCGAAAAAGAAACGAGAGAAAACTATCCCGATACCGACACAATCTACACAAAAATGGTGCTTGGAAACGTGCTTGGGAACTTGGGTTCTATGCTCCAAAAGAATGACCTTCATTCGCTTAAAAAATATATCGAGGGGACAAGTGAATACGGAGCGGGCACCAAGTTTGACACGTCGCTTGCAACAGTAAGATATAATTACGGCACCACTTTCAACGCCTACACCATTGATCCGAGAAACGCAGAGCGCGTTCAAAACGGCGAAGAAGAAATTTATATGAAGGTAAATCCGTACACCGAAGTTATGGGCGACGTTATGGATGAAACTTTGAACAAACCGGAGTTCAGCTTTTTGAAAGACGTTGATTTCGGCGGAATGAACGCCACACAGGCACTCAACCAGTTTGGCACGATGATGGGCGACCCGTGGGTAGAAATGTCTTCAAATCAAGAACTGCTCAATAAACAATATGAAATTGTCGGTGGGAATTGGCCTACTTCCGCAAATGAAATAGTTATCGTCGTTGACAGCCGCAACCAAGTGCAAGACTATGAGTTGTTTATGCTCGGACTTAAATCGCAAGACGATATCTTCAATGCCTTGCAGGGAGGCTCGTTTGCGGAATCGGAGTTTGACATAGACCAACTGCTGAATCTTAAATATAAAATACTCACCAACGCAGACTATTTGGATTATGACGAAGTAAGCGATAGTTGGATAAGCGGAAACAAAAAAGAACAGTCCAAAACTTATGTGGATACGCATTATTCTTTTGAATTGGACGTTGTCGGCGTAATCCGTCCCAAAGAAGGAGTATCCGTCACCTCAATCAACGGCATTATCGGCTACACTCACGCACTTAGCGAAATGATGATAGACAGAGCGGAAAACCATCCCGCCATTCAAGAGCAACTGGAGCGTTATGCATATGCGGTTGAACATAACAATACCTATTACGTCAGCGCACTTGATTTCAATGTCAACACCGCAGGCGGCACTGTAAGACATATAGCGGCAGGCGACCAAATCATTATTAAATCCGAGCACGAAGATTTTATGCGCGAACTAGGCGTTGCGGATATGGACTATCCCAAAGCAATAAACTTCTTCTGCTCCTCTTTTGCAGCGAAGGACGCAATTGTCCAATATATCGACCAGTATAATGAAACAACAAACTCAAAGGTCAAATACAGCGACAACCTTTCGGTGATTATGGGTTACGTCAACACACTGACGACCACCATAACCGGCGTGCTTGTCGGCTTTGCCGCAATATCTCTTATTGTGTCCACGATAATGATTGCAATAATAATTTATACTTCGGTGCTTGAACGCAGAAAGGAAATCGGCGTTTTGAGAAGTATCGGCGCAAGAAAGAAAGATATATCGCGCGTATTTATCGCAGAATCTGCAATACTAGGAGGCTATTCCGGCCTTATCGGGCTTTTCTTCAGCTATCTGATTTCGCTTCTTGGCAGTGCGATTTTGAAGAAATATTTTGAAATACCGGGTTTAATGGAAGTGGCCTGGTGGCACTGTGTAATGATGTTCCTAATTTCCGTGTTGCTCAGTATGTTCGCAGGTTTTATACCGTCGAGAATTGCCGCAAAAAGAGATCCCGCAGTGGCTTTAAGAGCAGAATAAGACCACAAGTTTAAGGAGAAAAATGCCAAAACGCAGACTGGAAGAAGACATCGATGATAAAATGCTTGCAGCAGCCGTCACAATAGTGGCAGTTGGAGGTATTGACGCTGTCACGATGCTCAAAGTGGGCCTTTTGTGCGGAGTTGCCGAAAATACGGTATACACACACTTCCGCACCAAAGAGAATCTGTTAAAAGCCGCATTTTTGCGCATCGACTGGTGCTTTGACAAAATAATCGACAAAATCGATTTAACAAAGACGCCGAATATATATGATGTGTATCACGTTTGGAACGAGGCATTTGAATTTATGATTCGTCATCCGGATTATACGATGTATTATACAGCGTATCGTCACTCAACTTACTATGTTCCTCTTTCGGCGGAGGAGTTGAACGACAGGCAGACTGCGCTCTACGGATACTTTTTAAGCGGCAATCCCAAACTGGGAAAATACAAGGACATAGGTTATGATTTGTTTTGGGCGTTTATTATCGACACTTCGCTCAACTTCGCGGAAAAAATCACAAAAGGGTATCTAACCGATACGTCTGAACGGCGTCATTTTATTTTCTACCTGATTTTTGAAGGAATGTTTAAAGACCAACTTGTGACCGCCTTCGATAATGATTGTTACAACAATTAAAGCCTCAAAGCGCATGCAAACTGAATCTGCTCGGTGACGTAAAATTAAAAAAGAGAGAGAACAAGCAGATTTTGCAAATCAGTTGAAATAATCTCAAATTTGATGCAATAAAAAACCGAAAAGCAATTTTTCGGTTTTTTTATAACTATCAAAATGTGAAATCGCGGCGATAATGGCGATAATATAAGTGGGCTGACAAGTTATGTCTTATTAGTTTTCTGCGTCATTTTCAGCCTTTTCCTCGGAATTTTCAAGGGTCGCATTTATATCGTTGATATCAGATATATCGTATTTGACGGCTTCATTGCCACGGG
This sequence comes from uncultured Bacteroidaceae bacterium, assembly GCA_964367645.1. Lineage (GTDB taxonomy): Bacteria > Bacillota > Clostridia > Christensenellales > CAG-917 > RGIG4097. Next base: position 4,667 of record CAYIYN010000007.1, on the reverse strand, counting down.
CTGACTTGCGTTTTTTTATTAAAACAAATATTACGGCGGCGGACAAAAGCAACGCACCCAAAACTCCTAAAAGAATCCACAACCAAGTAAGATTGTTTTGAGGAAAAATTTCAATGTTTGTTGACTTAATTGAAGCGGTTAGAATCTGATTTTCATTGACTTCGACAACATTGTTTTCAAGTATAACTTCGTTGCCTAAAAGACTGTATGCTTTTAAAGTGTATTTGCCGGAATTGAGATTGTAAAAATGATATTCGTTTGCTGATGACACCTTGCTGGTCGCTACAAAATTTCCGTTATTGTCAAACAGCTTGACTGAATTTACCAAATTATTGTTTTCAAGTACGCCGTATATAATTGCCGAGTTTCCGTTCTCTGTTTCGATAACGTTAATCTCACTGTCCACGCGCTCAAAATTCGAGTTGTGCATATAGAACGGGTTCTCTTCGTTTGCAGCCACTTGCTTGTAGCCGCATCCGCGCAGGCTTTTTAGGGTATCGCAGTCGGAAAGGGCATATGGTACAGGGTTTCCCGTGTTATCAGTTTTTGCCTCTTCAAAAAGTGTAGAAAAATAATAATCAACCACCATGCAGTGCGTATTGAGCATCGTGTAGAGGTCTTGCATTGCGTTAAGATGCACCCACGCGCAGTTGTCAGTAAGGCTTTTTGTTATTGCGTCGGCTTCGTCTTTGCGCTCTTTGCCCAACATGAATTTATAAAGTCTGCAAATAAAGACGTCATTTGCGCTGTATGCGTCCACCGCTATCCCGAAATCGGCGATATTTTCCATAGCGTTTGCCGAGAGTCTGGCAGTAAACACCTGCTCGCAGTTGATGCCAAGATGGTCAATTTTGCAGTTTTTCAGTTCCGACATTCCAAAATAAGGGTCAAGCAACGTGGTACGTTCCGGCACCAGATTTCGCCCAATTTTGCCCGCTTTGCAAGATTCCACCAAATATTCCGACGTTGCCAAAACCAGTTGCCCACCCATGGAATGTCCAATGAGTTGAATGCTCTTTGAATAGTTTTCACCAAGTGCCCGGGTAATTTCGTCGCCGAAAATCATAGCAACTGATTTTGTGGGATTGAGAGCAGTGTCACCTTGCACTCGGTTGCCGTTGGTGTCGGATACAAAATATCGCATTCCCAATTCGGTGTTTGAACTCCAGATTTTTATATCGCAGTTCAATTCGTCGTCGGATAGTTGACTCCAGTAGAAGTGACCTACGTTGTATCCCGTATCTATGTAATATTGATAGAAATTTTTGTCAAATTCAAACTCGCCGAAGCCTTCGTCATCAAAATACTCCTCGGTGTTTCCCCAAAGTGTCAGCACATCGCGACGGTTGTAGCCCTCTTCGCTTTTAAGCCCGTGCGCAAAAATCACCGTAGGTTTCTCGGAATCAAAAACCGCGCCTTCCGTGCCTGCTTTTAGCGGAACTTCACTTCCGCTTTGATACCAGTAAATTCCGGTGTTTAAAGCGGTGAAAGTGCCATCGGCCCAACCTTCGGAGCTATCCGCCGCCTGCGCGACTCCGTTTGGGACGCAAAATACAGCGGCAAAAATCGCACTGAAAGCAAATAACAAGCCGATTGAGCCGATAATTCCTCGTTTTGCAGCATTTTTCATAATTTTCTCCAAGTTCATAATTCAGTCACAATATTAACACTACGGAACCTTTTTGTAAATATCTTCTCAATTTGTAAATGTCGGGCAATCAAATTGATAATCATACAATGCTATGAACATTAGACTGACGGTTCGTGAAGTTTGTCGTTAAAAAACACATTGAACGTATACGCCCCTTAAGTTTGTCGGGCACGGTGATTCATCAAGCGATATAATCGCGTTAGCGTCGATGACGAATTCAAAGCGTTTGTGGAATATATTATCGTGCATTGCATCACCGCGAATATATGTTATCCGCCGACGTACCTTGAAATCCTAACTGTTTTGATGATTAAATTTTTATTATAATGTTTTTCTTCTTGAAGAGCAGTGAAAGGGGGACGCAGATTGCAATCACCATAAGTGCATTGATAAAACAACCCAAAGCCTGCCTATCCGGGAAAGCAGAGGCTATCATTGCGGCAGGAATGTTGCAAAGCGCGAATAATAAGAAGAAAACGATAGTGTTTTTTCCCATTGTTGCCAAAACCGGTATTTCTTTTTTTATAAGGGCCGATATACCCCAAAACGGAAGGAACGTCAAAAGCGAAAACGCGCCGCCAAAAAGCAGGAAGCCGAGCGTAAAGTGTTTAAAACTTATGCAGAAAGTGCGTCCGAAAAACCCGATTGATTCGATGTCCAGATTGCTGACCGTTCCGGTGCAATCACGGAACGAAAGCACGATTGAGGGGACGGCAAGAAGCCACATTATAAGCACGCCGACGGCAAATTTCTTTTTATCCGTTTGGAAATAATCACCGAGCACTGTAAACCAAAGCAATAATCCGGACATGCCGATTGCGCCGAAAGGACCGCCATAAGGCAGTTTGCTTGATGCATACAATGATTGATGCACGGGAGGAATAAATTCAGCAATGACGGCGTACGCAATCAAGATAATCGCACCAGCTAATATACGCACCCATTTTTTGCGTCCGAGGAATACAGCGGCAATAATGCTTGCGAAACCTATCGACATAAAAACTTCCCAGCCGTAAGGTGCGTCAATGCAATTATCGCCAATCATCTTAAAAACGAGGTCGATTGCGCCAACGCCCATAACGGCCAATCCGCGACGGGCATAAACGGCGCGCAATTTGTTGGCGTTGCCGTTATTTGCGACTTTTTTTTCAAAAGCCACATTCATAATCAGTCCGGCGGCGAGCACGAACATCAAAATGCCATAATCCATTATGCCAAAGCCTATGTCTATGCCGTGAGCATCGGTATGTTTTACCCAACTGAAAACGCCCGGTTGGAAAAACAGAAACATACAGCACCATAAAAACACTATAAATATAACAAAACCGCGGTAGTTGTCGATGGTGTAATCTCTTTTTGCGGAAAGATCGTTTGCCGTGATAATTGTAGGGGGAATGGCGGACGCTAGGACCGACGAGTTGTCAGCGGAGTTCGCTTCATCATACATAAAAAAGAACCTCGTAGGGTTTATTTTGCAACCCCATTATATTGTTCCCCTCATTTTAAGTCAATTAAACGACTGATTTTGGTTGCTTAAGCAGGTGACGAAGATTTTGCGGTGAAGACTGCAAGACAAGTGACGCCGCGCATCGCCGTCTTGGATCTGCCGAAAAGCTCTGTCACCGTAGACAGCCTTGCTCATTTTGCGTATGCTCAAAGAGAGCTAGCAAAGGTTCAAAGCGGACTGCGCTCTTTGCGCTCTTTGAAAGATATGCTATATCTTATCCAAAACTACGCACGATGCTTTCCAACAGTAAATTCATTTCATCATCTGTTTGGTAAAATTGAGGTTGCGTCCTTGTGAACATATCACACATTTTTAAAAATTGTTGCAGCGAAATTTCGCTACGAACTATGTTCTCTTTTCTTGAATCGTCGTACAGCCTTTCTAGATGAGAATAAGTGTCTTTGTATAGCGACAAGACAAAGTTCATCAAATCTGTGTTTATACCTGAGAAAATATATTCGAGAATATCTTTATGACAAGGGTATGACAAGGTGGTGTTGAAAGACGTTCGGAAATACTCTTTTAACCTTTCTCTTGGATTTATATCTGAGCTTATAACATTCATTATAGAATTAACCGCTCCTACAGACAATTCTTTTATTGCCGTGTTAATCAAATTGTCTTTTGTTTCAAACAGCTTATAAATTGTAACCTGAGAAACCTTAGCGGCACTTTTTATCTTGTCAATAGTTATATGCTCTATCGGCTGATTTGCCACTAAAGTAACAGTGGCTTTCAAAATCGACTGCTCTTTCTGCTTTGTTCTTAGAACGTGTTTATTCATACTTAACTATTATAACATTTTATCAAAATAAAGTAAAACAGTAAAACATTGAATACTATTTTTAATTAGAATATAGTTATTATCTTGCTTATTAATGAAAGTTATGTAATAATACTCTTCAAATATTTCACAAATTTTGTGCGTGTAGTAAGCAGATGACACATGCTGAATTACCAAGGAGATTGCTATGTTAGGAGTAAAAGCGTTTACAGCCAAATTATCCGCATTATTTTTAAGTCGGCGCGGCACAGCGGTTGACAAAGAAATCAAAACAACAAGAGGACTGCTTTTATTGTCTTTAATTCTTGCGGTATGTGCCGGCATGATGTTGTTGGGTGCGTTATCAAGCCCGAGTGTTTGTGCCGGGGCTGAAGACTATGCAGTTTCCGTTAGCTTTGACGGTACAACGACTGATTATACATTGTTTACCGACGCTTGGAGTGTTGCTACCGGTTATTCATCCAGCGAAAGCCAAAGAGTCGAAGTGACGCTGCACAAAGATGTCAATCTATCTTCGTCTTTAACTGTTGCAAGCGGGAAATTTATCACCCTTGATTTGAATGGTTATAAGATAGACCGCGGGCTTACCTTGGCCGTTACAAGCGGGTTTGTGATGGAAACAGTAACAAGGGATACTAACTATGTCATTGATTACATTTGTAGCATCCCTACACCATCCCATATTGGCTTTTATTTCAATCATTGCATAGCACTCGTTTTTATCA
>CAYIYN010000006.1:0-30733 GCA_964367645.1 uncultured Bacteroidaceae bacterium | reverse complement strand
GTGGGTCCCTTTAGGGGGAACGCGATTGGGGAAACACCTGAGGAAAGGGGAACTTCAAGACACTAGGAAAGGGGAAACTCCAAGAAAATTGGATTGTTTTTGCCGCCGAATGAACCAGCACTCACTCATTCACCGGCACAATACTCTAAAGGCGATACTTCGCAGACGGTGTCTGCTCTGTATGACAAAACTGGAAAAACTTTCAATGCAATAGTAAAAGCACCCGACGTCGGGTGCTTTTTGTATCATTTTTGTTTTGGGCTTTATTTCAAGACAAAGATTGAAACGCAGATTAAAAGAAGTTACTGACCGTTAAATTCTTGTTGTTTTGTCCTCGCCTATTCCTGTCATTCCGTCAACTACGTACTTTTTGCCGTTTTCGTCGGTGACGTAACCATAAATCGTGCCATAAGGCAGAGCATAATAAACGTCAACGACACCAACGTGTACGGGCATATAAAATACCTTTTCGATTTTGAAGGTTACGTCCACAATGCCCAAACCTTTTTCATCTTTGACATGCCATTCAGTTGCTTTCTTTTTGCCGTCTTTATGAGTGAACACAACGGGAGGCATAGGATACGATTCATTGTTTATCCAAATTACGTTTTCGTTGTAGTTTTCTTGATCGACAGATTGGTTCCTTGTCAAATTGAACGCGAAATATTTCTGCTCTCCGTCAACGTCGATTGTCCCCATTGTGGTAAGCCAATCGTAGTGCGCTTTGAAAGGATAAAATCCCTTGTGGTCGTCGATTATGCCAACAGAGTGCTCGTTTGTTTTGTAGGTTTTTCCATTGACGGTGATTGTACCCGTCGCCTTAAAGAAATCCTTTTCGCTGTATAGTGCGTTTCTAAATGTGCCGTCTTTGTTTTTGGCGAGCGGCATAACTCCGTTTGCAAGCGGGGAAATGCGCTCGAAATTCACGTCTATTTCAATGTGCCCCGACTTGCCGCCTTCGGAATAACCTTTTGCCGATGCCTTTCCGTTCATAAAATCATTGGAAATTTTATATTCGCTCTTTTTTGTTTTTAGATAGCAAAAATCGTCCACGAGTTGACTTGCGACTTTTGACTTTTTGACAGGCACCATGTTCTTCCAACTGTAAATCTTTTTTTCGGCTTTGTCATACCAAACGAAAATCGAAAAGCCCATAATCGAGCCCATGACGTAAACTGCGCTAATCAGCGCACCCTCGTCCATATTGACTTCAAAAGCCTCCCATTCCGTCAAACGGCTGCGTTTCAAAAAATCGGGCATTTTGGGGCCGCACGGCTTGTCGCAATCAAGCAGATTCAATTTTCTAAACGGACGGTCGAATGTGCCAAAATGCATCTTTCCGTTTTCGACGATAGCCGTGGGCGTGGGTGCAGGGTAGCGTTTGTCTGAAATTTTGTGTGCCATAATTATTCTCCCTCTTTTTATTGCAATCTGCCTTTAACGGCTTTGATTGCATTTTGACTTTTATTTTGTTTTGCTTGGGTGCGAAAAAGAATTTCATTCGCCTTATGTTATACGACGGGCAGGATAAAACACTTTTTCATTTTATAACATTATTTGTCGCCGCAATTGTTTCGTCATTATCCGACAAAATGATTTTTCTCAGTCTTCTTCTGAAGTCGATTTTTCCGCTTCAGTTACGGGTGCGTCGGTTTCTTCAAAAGTTTCTGCGTTTGTTGAATCGTCCGCGTTCCGGATTGCAGGTTCAGTTTTTGAAAGGATGCCTTTTTTGTACATAATTCGCGCAATTATCAGAGTGAACGCCGCGCTCACGGGTATAAGCACCGACGCGTAGCTGTATATATCGAAAAACGGCGAAACAGCGATGAAAATTACCGCCATGAGTAATATCGGAGGCAGAGCTATCTTCCAGTTTTTGAACACAAAAACAACGCCCAGTGCACCAAACAGTGCGGGAAGAACGTTGCTAAAAGCGGGATTTAAAACAGGATTTGCCAACTGCTCCGAGAACGGAATCATAAGACAAACACCGATTGCAATTATAAGAACCGTAACGATAGACGAAACGGCGGTGGATATGATTGCCACGACTTCGCCTTCCTTGGTGCCGCTCTTGACGTTTGCGCCTTCCATACAATTTAGGGCACAAGGAACTTTCAAATTGGAAAGGTTGCCTGTGACAAAGCCCAGATAACCGCCTGAAACCGCTCCGAGCATAGGCACATAAGTGAAAACCTCAACAATGCCGGCAAGCCAAAAAATAGCGATGGTGCCCATGCACGCCCCGATGTCGGCAATATTTGGCCAGGCTTTGAATAAAATTCCGCAAATGACGGGGTAGATTGACAAAATGATAACCGCCGCCACTCCCCATATTCTGCCGTAGATGTGATTTTGTTCCTCGTAGGTTTTGCCCTTTATGTCAAATTTTTTCATATTGCACTCCCTACAAAATCGCCTGAGTAATCGGAATGGCGAGGGCCATAGCCGTTATCATGCTGACGGGCAGAGCAAAATCACTGAGCCATCTCCACTTTGTGAGTTTCAAAAGAACGCCGAATATAAGCGTAATAGCCGCGGAAATCAACATAACAAAAACAGGAACCCAGCCGATAGTGCCGGTGTAGACGTCCTTGAACACCGCGCCTAAGAAAACGCTTATTAGTCCGACAAACAGTGCGGTTGTCATTATTTCGCCCCAATTTTTGTCTTTCTCGCGGAATTTCAGCATGCCGTTATCGATTCTTTTTGCCAAAATCGGGACCAATATCAGCATCAAAAGCGCGCCTATCGTCATCACGAAAGCAACTGTGACGTATTGCTGTGCATCAAATGGCACTGACGAGTCAAGCGGATTTCCGACGCTTTCCGCCGCGGTGCCCGCTGCGGAAGTTTCATAGGTCAAACTGCCTATGATACTGAGCCTTAGCCAAGGCAGGGCAAGCCCCAGTTTTTGTGAAAGCGCGACGACTCCGATAAAAATCGAAAGTGCGGGTGCGATTGCAAAGGTTGCGGCGCGCGTAACCGTCCGTTTTAGCACAGCGGTGTCCATTCCTATCGATTTGCCCCTCTTCCAGGCACGAATAAGGAAAAACACCGATTGAGCAATTACGAAAGCGATTATGCATGCAACTATAACAAACAGAATTGGTGCGTTTGCATTAAAGTCCATAAATCTCTCCGTTTTAAGGAAACAATGAACAAATACATTGAATTAGAGCGATAGATTTTCGGCAAAAAAGATACGCTTTGATTCAATAGTGCCGCCTTTTTAGGGCGTTTTGCCCACAGTTCTCCCTCCGTTTTGTACAAAGTCTATTTTTTATGTGGTCTTTTTGCCGCTTGCGGTATCTTTTATGCATCTTACGCGGCTGTTTATCGGCAATATTTCGATATTGCCTTCCTCATAGCCGCGAAACCTGCCTCAAAAATCTATCCGCATTCAACACGAGTATTTATTCATTGCTTCCTTAAGCGCAAAATTTGAGCATTCTATAAAAATTAGTTTAACATAGTGAGTGAAAAAGTCAATGTTTGCTTACAAAAATGCAAACGGCACTGAGGAGCGTTGAATACGGTGGGTATCAACTTTTTTTAATAGTGGTTGCCAATTTTTTGAGCGGTGTTATAATGAAAGAGCAAATTTTTGAGGTGAAATATGAAATACGCTTTTATAAACTGCAATCTTTTGGACGGCACAAAGGATATGAAAGTCCAAAAGGACACCACTATTTTTGTGTCCGACGGCAAAATTGAGAAAGTTATGACGGGCAAATGCCAAACCGACGGCTACAAAGAAATTGACTGCGAAGGCGGTTATCTGCTTCCGGGACTTATCAATCTGCACGCGCATCTTTTCGGCACGGGAAAACCCAGCAAGGCACTGGGGGGAGGCGACCTCCAAAAAAAGCTTGTTTCGTTTATTAACACTCCTTTGGGGCATAAAGTTGTGGATATGCTCGTAAAATCCAGTGTAAAATCCGCCGTTATGTCGGGCACGACAACCGTGCGTTCCGTCGGAGATTTTGTATATTCGGACGTAAGAACTCGTGACAAAATCAATGCAGGCAAAATTATCGGTCCAAGACTAATAGTCAGCGGACCTGCGATAACGGCTGTCGGCGGTCACGGCTACGGCACTTTTGCTATGTCGTCAGACGAAGAGAACGGATTGCGCGCGCTTGTCAGAAAAAACGCAGAAAATAAGGTGGATTTTATAAAGACCTGCTCCACGGGCGGGGTTACGGATGCCAAACACGAAAACGAACCTGCAGAAATGAAGATGACACAAGCCCAACTTAACGCTGTTGTGGACGAAGCGCACAAACTTGGTTATAAAGTGGCTTCTCACACCGAAAGCCCGATGGGTGTCGAGTTTGATCTAAAAGCCGGCGTGGATACCGTCGAACACGGCGCTCCGGTGTCGGATGAAATTATAAAAATGTACAAAAAACAGGGTGCGGCATACGTGCTCACCCTTTCACCCGCTGTGCCTCTATCCTTGCTTTCTCACGAGATAACCAAACTTAGCCCCGTTTCGGCAAGCGTTGCGAAAGTGGTCATGCAAAATATGATTGACGGAGCAAAACAGGCTATAAAAGAGGGATTGCTTTTCGGCGTAGGCACGGATTCAAGTTGTCCGTTTTCCACTCAATACAATATGTGGAGAGAACTTGCCTATCTTGTTAAATGCGTCGGCGTGGACAACAAATTTGCACTTTATACGGGCACTTTGGGCAATGCAAAAGTGCTTGGAATCGACAAGGAAACCGGCAGCATAGAAGCGGGCAAGAGTGCCGATATTCTTTTAGTTCAAAAAAATCCTCTTGAAGATTTAAGCGCACTTTCGACACCGAAAAAGGTTATGGTCAGAGGCAAACTGATAACCAATCCCAAAGTCACAAAGAACGCGTATATCGAAGAAACATTGGACGCTTTGCTAAGGGCATAACGTCAACATCCTAAACAAATCATAAACAAAACGAAAAACGGCACCCGGATGCCGTTTTTTCATTTTTGAATATTTGTTTTCCGAAAAATGAATATAAGCCGATTTTTCTTTACGCTTTGTAACTTTCGGCAAGAGCCTTAAATGCGGGCAGTGAACGTTCTATCATTTCGTGGCTGACACAGTAAGCAATCCTGACATAACCGTATGCGGCAAAATCGTCGCCGGGAACCAGCAGCAATCCAAATTCTTTTGCCTTTTCGGAAAATTTGTTTGCGTCGCTTTCCAATGCTTTCACAAAGAGATAAAAAGCCCCGTCGGGATTGACCAGCGTATAGCCAAAACCAATTAGGGCGTCTTTTAACAAGTCGCGGTTATTCTTGTATGCAGAAACGTCGGGCTTCGCATCGATGCATTTTTCAACCACCTTTTGGAAAAGCGACGGCGCGCAAACATAGCCAAGTGCGCGGCCCGCTCCGCATATTGCCGCATAAATTTTGTCCTTTTCGGCGGCTTTGGGCGAAAGGGCGATATATCCGATGCGCTCGCCCGGAAGTGACAGCGATTTGGAATAACTGTAGCAAACAACTACGTCGTCATAGTAGTTCATAAGATATGGCACAGTCACGCCGTCATAGACGATTTCTCTGTACGGTTCGTCGGCGATAAGGAAAATTCGAGTGTCAAATTCGGCAGATTTTCTCTTTAAAATTTGTACTATGCTCTTGACGGTGATTTCATTATACACGACGCCGCAAGGGTTGTTGGGGCTATTTAAAATTACCGCTTTTGTGTTCTTATTTATTGACTTTTCAAACGCTTTTAGGTCGGGATAAAAATCAGGCTCGTTGAAGGGAACTTCCACAGGTATACCTTTTGCGGCTTCTATAAAAACGCGGTATTCGGGGAAATACGGTGCGAAAATCACAAATTCATCGCTTTTTGAATTTAGAGCGTTGAGCGTTATGCAAAGAGATGCCGCCGCGCCGCAGGTCATATAGATAAGGTTCGGCGTCATTCCCGCACTAAAACGGCGATTGATGCTTTCGCTAATCGCGCGCCTTACGCTCAAATCTCCCTGAGCCGAAGTGTAACCGTGAATCAGAGTGCTGTCGGGAATGTTGTTGAGTTCCAAAATCGCTTGTCGCACACACTTGGGCGCAGGCACGTTTGGATTGCCCAAAGAAAAGTCGAAAACCTTGTCCGCTCCCACTTCGCTTGCTCTCTTTTTCCCAAATTCAAACAACTCGCGGATAACGCTCCTTCTGCAACCCAAACCGCACATTTTTTCGTTAAAAAGTTTATTCTCCATAATGTCCTTTGCTCAAACCGCACCTATTAAGAATTTTCTTTATGATAACACCAAAGGTATTTTTTTACAACCGCTTGCTATTGAAAACATAGACGCAAGGTGATAAAATCACAAAGTTCAAACGATTTGGGAGCGTAAAATGGAATACGAAGAAAAAATCGTGCGACTGAAAACCATTTTGCGAACATCGAAAAGCAAAGGAAAACGTTATGCCCCAGTGACCCAAAACATCGATGGAATGCGCCGGATGACAGGGGCAAAAACGCTTATGAAATTCACGGCTCAGTCTGCCGCAATTATTGTATGGCATGCGGCAAGCACGGATTTAATTTTGACTGTGTTTTACCCTCGGACGGCGGACCGCGTTGCGACAGTTGCGGGGCAGATTGCATCCCGAAGCGGTGCATTAAAATAAACTAGCGTAAATTCTCAAAGTAAATGCAACTCCAAATGCTACTGTTGCATTTACTTTGAGAATTTACTTAAAATAAACTAGTTGAAAGCAATGTGTTTCGGCTTATTGACTTGTGCGTGTAGGTTTGATAGAATAATTGTACTATAAAATTCATGCGCAGGCGCGCTGGAGAGGTTATAAAATGTCAAACACAACGGAAATCGCCGAAAGACTTAAAGGTCTTAGGGAAATTATGGAAATAACCGTTGACGAAATGGCTGCCGTAGCCGGCGTCGACAAGGCAACGTATCTTGAATATGAATCGGGCAAAAAGGATTTTCCCGTTACCTTCTTGTTCAATTGCGCCGAGCGTTTCGGCGTTGACGTCACCGCGCTGTTAACAGGACACACTCCAAAACTAAACAGTTTCAGCATTGTGAGAGCGGGACACGGTATTTTGACAGAACGCCGTCACTCATTTAAGTATCAGCATCTTGCGCAAAACTTCAAAGGCAGAACCGCAGAACCTTTTTTGGTGGAAGTGCCTTATGATGCCGAAGCGGAAAACAAGCCTATATCATTGTCCTCGCATAAAGGTCAAGAGATGGATTATATTTTGTCCGGCGAACTGTTGATAAACATCAACGGTAAAACGGACGTGTTAAAAGAGGGCGATACCGTCTATTACGACAGCGGTCAACCTCACGGAATGATTGCCGTAGGGGGCAAGAACTGCGTATTTTTGGCGATAGTTTTAAAGGCTATTGACGCCTAAATTTGCTCGCCTAAAATCAATAAAAATTTGGAGAAGTCAATGAAAAACGACAGATTTTGTGCAACCGAAGCACCCGCTTCAGATGGTTGTATGCTTGTTGACAATACGCTTAGAATAAGTGTGCTATCCGATAGAATTTTGAGAGTGGAGCGCTCTGCAAACGGCGTTTTTGAAGACAGGGCATCGCAACGAGTCCTAAACAGAAATTTTTCAAATCCCAACTTTATATCCCATAAATATGATAATAAAATGCGGATAAAGACAAATTCCGTAGAGTTTTATATTGATTTGAAAACGCTTGACGTGCAGGCAAATTTAAGCGGAACGTGGCATTCTCCCAACGAAGGACAAAACCTTTTGGGCACTGCACGAACTCTTGACGGAACTTCCGGATTTGTATGTCTTGAAAAAGGAATTTTTTCTTTAAACGGCTTTACAAAACTAGATGACAGCAAGTCGTATCTATTAAGCGAAGACGGTTCTGTGTCACAAAGGCAAAAGGGAAGCAAAGACGAATATTATTTTGCTTTCGGAAACGACTATATCGGTGGGTTGAAAGAGTTTTATGCATTGACGGGACACGTCCCGCTGTTGCCCAAATATGCGCTTGGTAATTGGTGGTCTCGCTATCACGCTTATACGCAAGACGAATACATTCTCCTTATGGATAAGTTCGCTTCAAAAGATATCCCTTTTACAGTTGCGACTATTGACATGGATTGGCACCTTGTCAAAAACACGCCGAAAGACGTCCGCGCAAAAGGCAATATAGTCGAAAGATTTCAAGGCAGAGGCTGGACCGGCTACACTTTTGACAAAACGCTGTTTCCTGATTATAAACAGTTTTTTATCGACCTTAAAAACAGAGGTCTTGCCATAACGATGAATCTTCATCCGCGCGATGGTATCCGCTATTACGAAGAGCAGTATTCCGATATGGCGGCGGCAAACGGGATAGATTCAAACAGCAAACTGCCGGTTGAATTCAATTTTACAAACAGAAAATTTTTGGACAGTTATTTCGACCTTGTGATTCACCCTTACGAAAACGACGGAGTGGATTTTTGGTGGATAGATTGGCAGCAAGGCAAAAAATCCCAATTCCCGGGGTTGGACCCGCTGTGGTTGCTTAACCATTATCACACTTTGGACGCAGGCAGAGAAGGGAGAACCCCTTTGATACTTTCTCGCTATGCAGGAATCGGTTCTCATCGCTATCCTCTCGGTTTTTCGGGCGATACTACGGTTTGCTGGAAAAGTTTGAAATTTCAACCGTATTTTACGTCAAACGCCTCAAATGTCGGTTACACTTGGTGGTCGCACGACATAGGCGGCCATATGTTCGGGCGGGGCAACGGGGAGCTTTATGTCAGATGGTTGCAATTTGGGGTATTTTCGCCGATAAACCGTCTGCACAGTTCAAACACCGGTTTCAGCAAAGAGCCTTGGCTTTACGGCGAGTTGGCAGAAACGATTTCAAAGGACTTTTTGCGTCTTCGCCACAGATTGCTTCCTTATCTTTACACTGCAAATGTCCTTACGGCAAAAGATGGAATGCCGCTTGTCTGCCCGATGTATTATTTTGACAAATCACCTCAAGCGTACGCTGCAAAAGAACAATATTATTTCGGCAGCGAATTGATTGTTGCACCGGTTCTGAGCAGGATGAAAAAAAATGCCGCAAAAGTGAAAGTTTGGCTTCCCGAAGGCAACTGGACGGACATATTCACCTTGGAAAAGTTTGAAGGCGGAAAATATGTGACGGTTAATTGTCCCCTTGAGCGTATCCCCGTGTTTGCAAAAGAAGGCGCGATAATACCGTTGTTATCAGAGCGTGAAGGCAACTCGCAAGACTTTGACAGCCTCGAGGTGCGCGTGTTTAAGGGAAACAATAATTTTATAATGTACGACGAAAAAGGAAGCATAGACTTTCAGATGTCAACAGCCGATGATACTACCTCACTTTGCATAACGCCGAGTCTGGACTGTCAAACCAACAAGATAAAAGTCGTTTTTTGCGATATTAAGGGTGCAGATATCGATTGTAAGACTGCAACCGAAAGAGGTGAAAACTATGTTGTTATACCTTGCAAACAAACAGCCGTGACCGTCAAAAGTCTGTGAAGAAAATGCAAGAATCTAAGCATGCCTGTCGCCTATAAACAAAAAACGCGCGTTAAAGTCGCAGCATTATTGTTCAATAGTCAAAACAGCCGACTGTGTACGGCAGGATATACAAAAAAAGGTGTCGAAATTCGCTTGACATCTTTTTTGTTATTTTATATTATTATCAAGCGTCTTTTAGGAATGTATGTGCGGGGATAACCAGCCCCTTGAACCGCAGTTGATATAAACTCAAAAGCAAAAAGCAATTCAAAAATTTTCGGAGGTCCGCTATGGCTAAAGATTTGTCCTACATGGCAAATAACAACAAATCCTTTATGGCAAAGCCCGGCGAAGTGGAGAGCAAGTGGTATCTTATTGATGCGACAGATTTGGTGCTAGGCAGACTTGCATCTCAAGTGGCAATGATACTCAGAGGCAAAAACAAGCCCGAATACACTCCTCACGTCGACTGCGGCGACCATGTTATAATCATCAACTGCGATAAGGTTATCTTGACCGGCAAAAAGTTGGAGAAGAAGTATTATCGTTATCATTCCGGTTATGTTGGAGGTCTAAAAGAAATCCAATACAAGAAACTTATGAGTGAAAGGCCGGAATTTGCCGTATACAAGGCGGTAAAGGGTATGCTTCCCAAGAATTCTCTTGGCGCAGACATGCTCAAGAAACTTCGTGTGTACGCCGGCAGTGAGCACAACAATCAGGCTCAATGCCCTGTCAAACTCGAATTGAAGTGAGGTTAATATGGCGACAAAAAAAACAGTGAAAAAAGTTCAATATCTCGGCACCGGCAGAAGAAAGACTGCCATTGCAAGAGTTCGTCTTATCCCCGGCGGTGAAGGCACAATCACCATCAACGGACGCACCTTTGAGGATTACTTCCCCGTTGACACAATGAGAATGATTGTTGAACAACCTCTCGTTCTTACCTCCACTTCGGACAAATTTGACATTCTGGTAAACGTTTACGGCGGTGGTATGACCGGACAGGCAGGAGCAATCCGCCACGGCATTTCCCGCGCACTTTGTGTTGCCGATGCCGCCGCGTATCGCGCCGCTTTGAAAAAAGCCGGTTTCATGACTCGTGACCCAAGAGCCAAAGAACGCAAAAAGTACGGCTTGCACAAAGCTCGTAAAGCACCGCAATTCAGCAAGCGTTAATCGCATTCTGTACAGCGTGAAAAAACAAAGCACCGAGTTTTCGGTGCTTTTTAGTTTGTGCAAACTCTTATTGAAAACAAATTTTGGTGTTTTGTTAGCCTTCTTTACGGCTGTTACAACTTAGTTTTTTTCTCAAACTTTGATGACGATTTCACAAAAAGTTATAAGGACGCCATAGCACGGGCACTCTCGCATCTTTTAGTTCCAGCAGCGCGCTCTTTTCCTTTTGTTATATATTGTATTTTTGTTTGACAAAATCAATCCAAAGGTTGCAAAAGTACGGTGGCATAGGCGGCGATTGCCTTGCAGTTCCCAATTTCCCCAATCTTTTCGTTTGTGGTTGCGGTTATCCCTACACGCTCCGGTCTGATATTAAGGATATCGCTCGTGCGCGCGCGCATTTCATCGATATAGGGGGCGAGAATCGGCTGTTCCGCTATTATAGAAATAGCCGCGTTGGAAATAGAGTATCCCTTTTTGAAAGCAATATCCAAAACGGAAGACAGCAGTGTCATACTGTCGGCATTATCGTATTTGGGGTCGTCAACGGGGAAGAAATGGCCTATATCTTTTTCACCGACTGCCGATAAAATCGCGTCCATAAGAGCATGCACGGGCACATCTCCGTCACTGTGCGCGACAAATGAAAACGGGCAGTTTATAAAGGTGCCGAGAAGTTTTATCCCTCGTCCTTCTTCCATACGGTGAATATCGTATCCGCACCCGACGAGGGGAGTTTTGAGATCCGATTTGGTGGTAATTTTTATGTTTTTGCGATCACCTTCAACGAAAGTTGCAGGCGATTTAGAATAAGCAAAAACTGCTGACAAGTCGTCCAAACAGTCGGTTTTGCAATCTGCATATGCAGAAACAATCAAGTCTTTGTCAAATCCGCAAGGAGTTTGAACAAGACGGTAATTTTCTCTGTTTAGCGGCGTGACCCACTCGCCGTTTAGCGCTGAAATATTGTCGGTGAGATTCAAAAGAGGTATGACCGCAGGTGAAGTTTTCAGACCATCCAGAACACGTGAAATCAAATCATTTGAAACGTAAGGGCGGGCGCCGTCGTGAATGAGCACGCCGTCGCAATCGTCTTGAAGAGAATTTAGGGCGTTCTTCACCGTTTGAGTGCGACTTGAACCTCCGATAGCGGCAGTGATACGATTGTCTTCGTCGAGGTGCAAAACGGACAGCCAGTTCATAAATTCGTCAAAATAAGTGGTATCGGTCGCAACTATTATTTTGCTGATCTCCTTAAATTCCAAAAACGGCTTGATTGCTTCCAAAAGCACGCAAGAAGTGCCGCATTTCTCAAACAGTTTGTTCTCTTTTCCGTAGCGTTGGCTTGTACCTGCCGCCGCTATAATGATGTTGATTTTTTTCATACTTTTATCCCAAATTATTGCGCTTGATATGCCATCTAAAATGTCAGAATGCAGGGTTATTCCGTGATAATTTTATACATAGTTTCGGCACTCTGTTTGGTTTGTTTTTCGTCCACCGACAAAACTTCAAATTCAAGACGGTTATTGCCAAATGAAACGGCAACCGTGTCGCCGACTTTTACCTCTTTTGACGGTTTTGCCGCCTTGCCGTTTATCTCGATTCTTCCGCCGTCGCAGGCGTCCGCGGCAACCGTGCGCCGCTTTATTACTCTTGATACTTTCAAATACTTGTCTATTCTCATTCTTTCTCCCCAATTTTATGTCTTGCAAAGTTTGCTTTGTCGTTTTTTGCGGCAAAATCGGTATCAAAATTTAGTATTTCTATATTTCTCCACTTGACAGTCTTGAAAAAAACTGATAATATAGAAAAATGCGCACAAATACTCATTCCCACCCCCGAATACCTTGTATTTGGGGGTAGGGGGTTATAGTAGATAGTATTAGTATAGCGCACTAGCATCAAAAAAACAAGGGCTTTGAAATAAAATGAAATTTTGAAAATTTTTTTCAATGCCTCAAAATGTGTATTTTATTTTTCAAGGAGTGAATATGTCACAAGAAAGAATTCACAAAGTCTTGTACGGCAACACCGAGCGTCAAACATTTTCAAAGATTAAAGACGTTTTGGACATTCCGTACCTCATTGAGGTGCAAAAAAAATCCTACGAAAACTTTGTCGGAGCAGGCGTGGGCGACGTGCTCAAAGAGTATTCTCCTATAAAGGACTACTCAGGCAAGATGCAGTTGGAATTTCTGTCTCACGGTTTTGTGGGAGAACCCAAGTACTCCGTCAAAGAATGCAAAGACCGCGACACCACTTATTCTGTTCCCCTCAAAGTTAAGGCGCAACTCACCAACAACGAAACCGGTGAAATCGAGGTGCAGGAAGTGTTTATGGGCGATTTCCCGCTCATGACCGATTCCGGCTCTTTCGTTATAAACGGCGCAGAGCGCGTTATCGTCAGCCAACTCGTCAGAAGCCCCGGCGCGTACTTCAAGATGGCACCCGACAAAAACGGTATTCCACGTTATGCCACTGAAGTCATCCCCAACCGCGGCGCCTGGATTGAACTGGAACAAGATCAAAACGACATCTCTTGGGTGCACGTTGATCGCAACCGTAAAATCACGACGACCACTCTGCTTCGCGCACTCGGCATCGGCACCGACGAAGAAATCATTGAGCTTTTTGGTGACGACGAAATGATGAAAAACACCTGTGCTAAGGATGTCAACTGCAAGACGGAAGAAGCAGGCAAAATTGAATTGTTTCGCAAGATGCGTCCGGGCGAAGTGCCCACCATTGAAGGCGCAAACAACCTTATCCACAACATTTTCTACGATAGCCGCAAGTATGAACTGGCGCGCGTCGGACGTTATAAATACAACAAAAAACTGTCGATTGCAGAACGTATTACGGGGCAAATCCTCGCAAAGGACGTCGTAAGCGACTCTACGGGTGAAATCCTTGCAACGGCCGGAGAAATTGTGACCGAAGAGAAAGCGGCAGAAATTCAAAACAACGGCGTAAACGTCGTTTATCTTGCTTGCAAAGACAGAGAAGGCAAAGCGATTACGTTCAAAGTCATCGGCAACAACACCGTTGACCTCGGCGCATTTATAAAAGGCAATCCGCATGATTTGGGCGTGTTTGAAAAGGTCTATTATCCCACTTTGAAAAAGATGATAGAAGACGCCGACGGAAACGAAGACGAACTTCGCTTTGCAATTCAAGGTTCAACTGATACTTTGGTTTACAAACACATTTCTCTTGACGACATCGTCGCGGCAATAAACTACAATTTGGGATTGCGCTTTGAAGTGGGTGTCTGTGACGACATTGACCATCTTGGCAATTTGAGAGTCAGAGCGGTAGGCGAGTTGCTTCAAAATCAATTCCGTATCGGCATTTCCCGTTTGGAAAGAGTTATCCGTGAAAAGATGGCTTCTGCGCAGGAAAACGCTGAAATCACTCCTCAAACACTAATAAATATCCGCCCCGTGACAAGCGCAATAAAAGAATTTTTTGGTTCTTCTCAGCTGTCGCAGTTTATGGACCAGCCCAACCCGATTGCCGAGTTGACTCACAAGAGAAAACTGTCACGTCTGGGCCCCGGCGGTCTGAACAGAGAACGCGCCAGCGTTTTTGTCCGCGACGTTCACCACTCCCATTATGGTCGTATGTGCCCGATTGAAACCCCGGAAGGTCAAAACATCGGACTTATCAGTTCTTTGTCCACCTATGCCAGAGTCAATGAATACGGCTTTATCGAATCTCCTTACCGCAAAATCGTCAAAAAAGAAGTTGTTGACGGCGGCGAAAAAAAATTGATGCAATTTGTAACCGACGAAGTCAAATATATGACTGCCGACGAAGAAGACAAATATACGATTGCACAAGCAAACGCAGAACTGGTTGAAAAAGAAGCGGTTTTGGACGGCAAAAAGCAAATTGTCAACACGTTTGCGCGTGACCGCGTTACTTGCCGCATCCGACAAGATATCCGCGAAGTCACCAAAGACCATGTTGACTATATGGACGTTAACCCCAAACAGTTGGTATCAATCGCAACGGCGTTGATTCCCTTCCTTGAAAACGACGATACAAACCGTGCTCTTATGGGCTCCAACATGCAACGTCAGGCAGTTCCGCTGCTTAGGCCCGAAAATCCTATGATAGCAACCGGTGTGGAACACCGTATCGCATATGACAGCGGTGTCATCAAAGTTGCCAAAGAAGACGGATTTGTCAAATACGTCGATTCCGACAAAATCGTTGTTGAAACCAAAGGCGGCGAGGATCACACATACACTCTGTCCAAATTTGAACGAAGCAACCAGTCCACTTGTATAAATCAACATCCTATCGTCAAAAAAGGCGATAAGGTTGTGGGTGAACGCTATGACGAAAACGGCAACTTTAAAGAAGGCACCGTGCTGGCAGACGGCCCTGCCACCGCAAACGGCGAACTGTCACTGGGCAGAAACATTCTTGTCGGCTTTATGAGTTGGGAAGGGTATAACTACGAAGACGCAGTTCTTATCAGTGAAGACCTTGTCCGTGACGACGTTTTCACTTCAATCCATATCGAAGAACACGAAATCGAAGCCAGAGATACAAAACTCGGTGAAGAAATCATCACACGCGATATACCCAACCTATCCGATGACGCCTTGAGAAACTTGGACGAAGACGGCATTGTCAGAATTGGCGCAGAAGTGCGTGCGGGCGACATTTTGGTCGGCAAGGTAACACCGAAGGGCGAAACCGAACTCACTCCCGAAGAAAGACTGTTGAGAGCAATCTTCGGAGAAAAATCAAGAGAAGTGCGCGACACATCCCTCCACGTTCCAAACGGCGGAAGCGGCATAGTTGTTGATGTCAAGATATTTACACGCAAGAATCGCGACGAATTGAGCCCCGGCGTAAACAAACTCGTCAGAGTTTATATCGCACAGAAGAGAAAAATCAGCGTCGGCGACAAAATGGCGGGACGCCACGGCAACAAAGGCGTCGTATCCCGCGTTCTCCCAAGAGAGGATATGCCTTTCATGGCGGACGGCACTCCGCTGCAAATCGTATTAAACCCGCTCGGCGTTCCTTCCCGTATGAATATCGGGCAGGTGCTTGAAGTCCACCTCGGACTGGTTGCCAAGATGCTTGACTGGAAGGTCAGCACCCCTGTCTTTGACGGCGCAGAGGAATACGATATTAAGAAGTTGTTCCAAGATAACGGAATCGTTAACGCCGAAGGCAAGGTGGACGGAAAAATCCAACTCTACGACGGACGCACGGGCGAACCTTTTGAAAACCGCGTCACAGTCGGATACATGTATTATCTCAAACTGCATCATCTCGTTGATGACAAGATTCACGCAAGAAGCACCGGCCCTTACAGTTTGGTTACGCAGCAGCCTCTAGGCGGCAAAGCACAATTTGGCGGACAGCGTTTCGGCGAAATGGAAGTGTGGGCACTCGAGGCATACGGTGCAGCCAATATGCTGCAAGAAATCCTTACGGTCAAGTCTGACGACGTCGTCGGACGCGTCAAAACTTACGAGAGTATTGTCAAAGGTAACAACATATCCGAACCCGGCATTCCGGAATCGTTCAAAGTTCTGGTAAAGGAACTTCAAGCCCTCGGCTTGGACGTCAAAGTCTTGACAGACGACCGTGACGAAATCAAACTGCGCGACGACGATCCCGAAATGGATTTTGAAACCACAACTATTAAAAAGCCTACGGAATTTACCGAAGTGGACATCTTGGGCGGAGGAGGCGTGTTTGGGAACTTTGCTCCCGAAGCGACGCCTTTCAGTCTGTTTGACACCGCTCCCGACGATGATTTCTTTGGCGCGGCCAAAGAAGAAAATCCTTTGGGCGGCAGTGACATTTTCAGCAAGTTGACAGACAGTGACGACAAATTCGACGGACTTGACGAAATTATGAAGAGCATGTCAGTCGGTACGTCGGAAAAAGGCTCGGACAATTCCGACGACGAGGAATAGGAGAATAATTTATGTACGAACTGAGCAATTTTGACTCTATACAAATCGGTTTGGCTTCTCCGGAAAAAATCAGAGAGTGGTCTCATGGCGAGGTCACCAAACCCGAAACAATCAACTACCGCACGCAAAAACCCGAAAAGGACGGACTTTTCTGCGAAAAGATATTTGGGCCGTCCAAAGACTGGGAATGCCATTGCGGAAGATATAAGAGAGTGCGTTATAAGGGCGTCGTGTGCGAAAAGTGCGGCGTCGAAGTGACAAAAGCCAAAGTGCGCCGTGAAAGAATGGGGCATATCGAACTTGCCACTCCAGTTTCACACATCTGGTATTTCAGAGGCGTGCCTTCCCGTATCAGCCTTCTTCTCGACATTTCCCCCAAGGAATTGGAGCAAGTGCTGTATTTTGTCAACTTCATAGTGCTGAATCCCGGCGCAGTTGAAGGAGTGTACAAAAAGCAGGTCATTTCCGACAAGGAATACAACGAAATCCGCGACACTTACGATAATGAACGACTAAAAAAATTCCGCGTAGGCATGGGTGCGGAGGCAATCAAAGAACTTTTGATGGAAATCGACCTTGACGCCGACAGCGAGAGATTGAAACAACTTGTTTTGAACAGCGCAGGTCAAAAAAGACTCCGCGCGGTAAAGCGTCTTGAAATTGTGGAAGCGTTCCGCATGAGCGGAAACCGCCCCGAGTGGATGATACTTGACGTGCTGCCCGTTTTGCCTCCTGACCTTCGTCCTATGGTGCAACTGGACGGCGGACGTTATGCGACAAGTGACCTAAACGACCTATATCGCAGAGTTATAAATCGCAACAACCGTCTTAAAAAACTTAAAGAGTTGGGCGCGCCGGATATTATCGTCCGCAACGAAAAGCGCATGCTTCAAGAAGCGGTGGACGCTCTTATAGATAACGGCCGCAGGGGCAAAGCGGTAAGCGGTCCCGCAAACAGAGATCTTAAATCACTCTCCGGATTCTTGCGCGGCAAGCAGGGACGTTTCCGTCAAAACCTGCTCGGCAAACGCGTTGACTATTCGGGACGTTCCGTTATCGTCGTCGGACCCGAACTCAAACTGTATCAGTGCGGTCTTCCCAAAGAGATGGCGCTTGAACTGTTCAAGCCTTTTATAATGAAAAAACTGGTGGAGCAAAACCTCTGCCACAACATCAAGAGCGCAAAGAGATTCGTTGACACCGGAAAAAATCAGGTGTGGGATATCTTGGAAGAAATCATAAAAGACCACCCTGTGCTTTTAAACCGTGCGCCTACGCTTCACCGTCTTGGCATACAGGCATTTGAACCGGTGCTTGTGGAAGGCAGAGCAATCAAACTGCACCCCCTCGCCTGCGGCGCGTTCAACGCGGACTTCGACGGCGACCAAATGGCAGTTCACGTTCCTCTTTCCATCGAATCGCAAGTCGAAGCGAGAATATTGATGCTTTGCACAAATAATATTCTCAAACTTTCCGACGGCAAACCTATTGTATCGCCCACGCAGGATATGGTTATCGGTTCATACTATCTGACCATAGTCAGACCGAATGCCAAGGGCGAAGGAAAGATTTTCAGCAGTTTTGACGAAGCGGTTATGGCATACACCGACGGCGACATTGCTTTGCAATCGCTCGTTTATATACGTTCAAAATACAAAAAAGCCGACGGAACAGAAGCAACAAGAATGCTTCACACCACGGTCGGCCGCTGCATCTTCAACAACATACTTCCTCAAGATTTGCACTTTATCGACAGAGATAAAGAAGAATTTAACGGACTTTTGGAAGTTGACGGCATACTCGGCATCAACGCTTCTATTGAACAAAAGCAGTTGGAAGCACTTGCCAAGGCGAAGAGCGCGGACGAAGTCCGTTCTATCGTAAGAAGAGATGACCTAAGCGACGAAGCCGCACAAAAGATTATTTCGATTTTATCGGACAGCAAAGTTGACGTGACTGATTTGCTTGAAACAATCGAAAAAGCGGATTTGAGAAAGGCCGTTCAAAAGGTGCTTGGTGAAAAAGCCATAGCAATCGGCAAGAAACAACTGTCTATGATAGTTGACAACTGCTTCAAATATCACGGCGCAACCGAAACGGCAAGCACGCTTGATCTTATCAAGTCCTTAGGTTTCAAATATTCAACCATCGGCGCGGTTACGGCAAGTGTATTTGATATGCATATTCCTGCGGCAAAGAAAGATATAATTGCGGCTTCACACGAAAAAGTGCTCAATATCGAGCGCAATTACAGCCGCGGTATCGTCACCGACGAAGAACGCTATCAAACCGTTATCAAAATTTGGAAGGACGCTTCTGACCAAATCGAAAAAGAAATCGGGAAAGGGCTTGACGACTTCAATCCTATATGGATGATGGCAAACTCCGGCGCGCGCGGTAATATGAACCAAATCCGTCAGTTGACCGGTATGCGTGGTTTGATGGCAGATCCTTCAGGCCGTACAATCGAGTTGCCCGTTCTTGCGAACTTCCGTGAAGGACTTTCCGTTTTGGAATACTTTATCTCCTCTCACGGCGGCAGAAAAGGTTTGGCGGATACCGCTCTTAAAACAGCAGACTCCGGATATCTTACCAGACGTTTAGTCGACGTATCCCACTCCGTCATCGTGCGCGAGCAAGATTGCGGCGACAGCAAGGGTATGTGGATAGGACCTATAATGAACGGCAAGAGCGAAATCGAATGCCTGCGTGACCGTATCGTCGGCAGATATTCAATCGAGCCTATCTGCAATCCTACAACTGGCGAAATAATCGTTGACGCCGATTCTATGATAAGCCCCGACCAAGCGGCGGAAATCGAAAACGTCCTCAAATCCAAATGGGTGGAAGACGGTTCCAATCTGAACGCTATGTACAAAGTACACGTGCGCTCAGTGCTCACCTGCAAGACTATCAACGGCGTTTGCGCAAAGTGCTACGGCAAAAATATGGCAAGCGGCAATCCCGTCAAACTGGGCGAAGCGGTCGGCATAATTGCGGCACAGTCCATCGGTGAACCCGGAACACAGCTCACAATGAGAACGTTCCATACCGGCGGCGTTGCAACATCGGACGACATCACACAAGGTCTGCCGCGTGTTGAAGAACTGTTTGAAGCGCGCAAACCCAGAGGTCAAGCAATCATAACCGAAAACGACGGCTTTGTGCACATCGAAGACGGCAACAGAAAGATTATTATAACCGGCAAAGACGATGAAGTACGCGATTATGACATTGCATACGGCGCAAAACTAAAAGTTGCCGAAGGCGACGAAATTTCCGCAGGCGATCCTCTCACATACGGCTCAATCGACCCGCAGGCAATGCTTCGCGCTAAGGGCGTCAACGGTGTTCAGGAATATATCGCAAAAGAAGTTCAGTCCGCATACAGACTCTCCGGTGTCGAAATCAATGACAAGCACGTCGATGTCATCGTGCGTCAAATGCTGCGTAAAGTCCGCATCGAAGACCAAGGCGACACAACTATGCTCCCCGGCACATATGTGGATATATTCACTTATGAAGAAGAAAACGAAAAGACACTTGAAAACGGCGGAAGACCTGCAAGCGCAAAGCGTACTCTGCTTGGCATAACCAAAGCGGCTCTTGCAACCGAATCCTTCCTGTCGGCGGCGTCATTCCAAGAAACAACCAAAGTCTTGGCAGACGCAGCAATCAAAAACAAAATCGACCCCCTGCTCGGCTTGAAAGAAAACGTCATCATAGGCAAAATTATTCCCGCCGGAACAGGAATGAGAATTTATAAGAACATAACCACAATACACGCAGATTCCACGGCTGCCGCTCCTGCACCGATAAACGAAACCGCGGATATAAATATCGAACTATGACAAAAAGATTTTTCAGTTCCGAAAGCGTCACGGAAGGGCATCCCGACAAAGTGTGTGACCAAATAGCCGACGCTATTCTTGACGATATCCTCACCGACCAGCCCTCTTCGAGGGTTGCGGTGGAGGTTTGCGCCACAACGGGAATGGTGATGGTGTTTGGAGAAGTAACAACCGAACACTATTGTGACATTCCCGGTATCGTGCGCGAAGTTATCAAAGATATTGGATACGACGACAGTTCTTTGGGCTTTGACTACAAAACGTGCGCTGTATTGTCCTCACTGGACGAGCAGTCGCCGGACATTGCAATGGGAGTAAATACCGCCACCGACAGATGCGGATTTGACGAAATCGAAAGTCAAGGCGCGGGAGATCAAGGCATGATGTTCGGTTATGCCACAGATGAAACAGAGGAGTATATGCCTCTGCCGATAACTCTTGCTCATGCGCTTACAAAACGTCTGACCAATGCCAGAAAATCAGGCGAAATCGAATGGCTTCGTCCTGACGGCAAGGCTCAAGTCACTGTGGAATATATCGACGACGTACCCGAGCGTGTGGACACAGTCGTTGTGTCGACACAGCATTCCGATGAAGTTGACCAAGAACAAATTCAAGAAGAAATTATCGAAAAAGTAATAAAAGTTGCAATTCCTGCCGAATATTTGGACGAAGACACCAAGTTCTATGTCAATCCAACGGGCAGGTTTGTCATCGGCGGTCCTGCGGGCGACAGCGGACTTACCGGCAGAAAAATAATAGTTGATACCTACGGCGGCTATTGCCCGCACGGCGGCGGCGCACTTTCAGGCAAAGACCCCTCAAAGGTTGACAGAAGCGCAAATTATATGGCGCGCTATATCTGCAAAAATATGGTTGCGGCAGGGCTTGCCAGGCGTATGGAACTGCAAGTTGCTTATGCCATTGGTATGTCGCATCCCGTTTCGATTTATGTCAAGAGTTTCGGTACGGGTGTTGTATCAGACGAAATTTTAGGGAAAGTCGTGGACGATGTCTTTGACTTAAGACCGCTTGCGATAATTCGCGACCTAAACTTAGCACAGCCGATATATCGAAGCACGTCCAACTATGGACACTTTGGAAGACCGTGTTTCAGTTGGGAAAAAACGGACAAAGTGGAAGACATAAAAAACGCACTCAAAAAGTACCAATTTTGAACAAACAAACGAAGCAAGGCCTCCACCTTGCTTTTTTGTAGGCAACAATTATTTTATTCGGTGCCGAATGTCATGCCTTAGCAAGCCTCAGTATCAACGCCAACGTATGCTCATCGTGCTGCGCTAACGCTCAGAGCACTTCGTCGCGTGAGGGTGCGTTTCAGAGGAATGCGATTTCCGAAAACGCATTCCGTATGATAGCGATTTTTGACAAAGTAATTGCAATCTCTTGGTATGAGCGCGCAAGTTGCTTGTACCGCAGCAACATATCAATAGATTTACCGACGTGTTACAATCGGCGGCAGAAGGAGAGAAAATGGAATTGAGCGGCGAAATAAAGACCGTAATATTCCGCAGCGAAGACACGGGTTACACTGTGCTTGACATGAAAGTCGAGGACAGTATTTTCACCGTTGTCGGCGTTTTCCCGCCTGTTTCCGAAGGTCAAAATATCAAGGTCGAAGGCAAATTCCAAATCCGCACGGTCTACGGCAAGCAATTTTTTGCCGACAAAGTTTACATTTCGGAGCCGTCTAGGATTGAAGGCATAAAAAGATTTTTGGGTAGCGGACTTATCCGTGGGCTGGGACCGGTTACGGCAGAAGCCATTGTTGCAATGTACGGTGTATTTTCGCTGGAAAAAATGAAATATCCCATAGAACTTGCCAAAGTCAAAGGAATTTCACTTAAGCGCGCAACGGAATTTGGAATGAACTATATCAAACTGCAAAAGATGCAGGAAACGGTTATCTTTTTGCAGGAATTGGATATTTCTATCAATCTTGCGCTAAAAATCTACAAAGTGTATGAAGACAAAACGGAGGACGTAGTCCGCAAAAATCCTTATATCCTAGTGGATGATATCGACGGCGTGGGATTTGCATCCGCCGACCGAATTGCCGAAAAACTGGGTATCGCACGCGACAGCGATTACAGAGTTTGCGCTGCAGTTATATATCTGCTTAAAGACGCCGCTCTACGGAACGGACACAATTACTTGCCCGACAACGAACTTATCAAAGGCGCAGTCGCGCTTTTGAACTTGGAAAACGAAGACGTCGCGCAAAAAGTAAAAGACAACGTTGACGACCTTGTGCTGCTTGGCGATTTGGTGCGCTACGTAACAAACGAACACGTGGCAATACTGCTTAAACGCAACTTCAAAAACGAAAAAAGCATTGCAAAAAGGCTGTACGAACTGGAATCACAGGCATCAGATTTCAGGGTGGACGTCAGCGACGAGGTTGAACGATTTGAAAAAGAAGCCGGCTTCATACTCCATTCAAGTCAAATTGAAGCCGTTAAAGCCGCCGTGGAAAACGGCGTTCAGATTGTAACAGGAGGCCCCGGAACAGGTAAAACTACCATTGTAAAATGTATGTTGCATCTTTTTAAAAACTTGGGACAGCGTGTTATTTTGTGCGCCCCAACCGGCAGGGCGGCAAAGCGGCTCTGTGAGGCGACGGGTGAGAACGCCAAAACAATTCACCGTCTGCTTGACTTGGACTGGAAAGAGGGCAACGGATTTTTCACCTACAACGAAAACACGCGTTTGCCATATGACGTTGTCATCGTGGACGAAGTCAGCATGGTGGATGAATTTGTTTTCAACGCTTTGCTTAAAGCAATGGAGCGAGGTTCGCGCCTTGTTCTCGTGGGCGACAAAGATCAGTTGGTGTCGGTGGGTGCAGGCAACGTGCTTAGCGATTTAATTGCATGCAAGCGATTCCCCGTAAGTTATTTAACACAAATTTACCGTCAGTCGGAAGACAGCAAGATAGTGCCAAACGCGCACAAAATCAACAACGGCGTAATGCCTGACCTTGACAACAAGAGCAACGATTTCTTTTTTGAAAACAAGGACGGTGCGGAAAATATCGCAAAAGCCACACTGGAACTTGTCACAAAACGACTCCCCGCTTTTTTGAATGTAAAGCCTTCGGATATACAAGTGCTATGTCCTATGAAGCGCGGCTCTGCCGGTATCTACAATTTGAATAGGCTGTTGCAAGCTGCCATCAATCCTCCTTCAAAGAAAAAGCATGAACTGAAAAGAGGAGAATTCCTCTTCCGTGAGGGTGATAAGGTCATGCAAATTCAAAACAATTATCAACAGGAATGGACTCAAATTGTTGGTAGTAAAGGTGAAAGAGGGCTTGGTGTTTTCAACGGAGATATAGGCACGATAGAAAGTATCAATACGCAGATTATGCAGTTTACCGTGCGTTTTGATGATGATAAAGTGGCGATATATGAATATGGCAACACTGAACAACTTGCTCTTGCATATGCCGTCACCATACACAAATCACAGGGTAGCGAGTTTGACACAGTGGTAATTGCGCTTGATGCAAACTATTTGTTGCAGTCAAGAAATCTGCTTTATACCGCCGTTACAAGAGCCAAAAATATTGTGGTTTTGGTGGGATCAAAAGGGACTGTTGCACGTATGATAAGGAACAATGAAACGGCAAGACGCTATTCGCTTTTGACCGAACTTATTGAAAAGCAATATCAAGGCGGCGATTTTATATGAGCGCAAAAAAGAAGATAGCCTCATTTAACGACAAAGCGTCCGAACTTATCAATAGGTTTGCCGTTTGTGCAAAATCAACGCTTTTCCCCTTGAACGTCACTTGCGACGTGTGCGGAGCGGAACTGACAGCCGATACGCGCTACCGTATCTGCGGAGCATGCGCTGAAGAACTGCCGTTTGTCGGCGAGCATATCTGTTTGGTGTGCGGTACCGATATCGCAAATGAAACCGACTATTGTGAACGCTGCAAAAAAACCGAAAGTGTTTTCAAAATGAACCGTTCTCCGCTTATCTATAAAGACGGAGCAAAAAAACTCATTCTTTCGCTGAAATACGCAAAGAAGACTTATCTTGTCGACACGCTTGCCTCAATGATGACCGATACGTATTTGAAAAACAATATGCAGGCGGAAATCATAACTTTTGTG
Organism: uncultured Bacteroidaceae bacterium; assembly: GCA_964367645.1. Taxonomy (GTDB): domain Bacteria; phylum Bacillota; class Clostridia; order Christensenellales; family CAG-917; genus RGIG4097. Next base: position 6,111 of record CAYIYN010000006.1, on the reverse strand, counting down.
CCTATGAGCGAGTCTGAAAAAAAAGCGCGAGGGTTCAACCAAGCGGAACTGCTTGCATTAAAAATCGGAGAAAGGCTAAAATTGCCGGTGTTGCCCGCCCTTGTTAAGATCAAAGATACATCCGCTCAAAAGGAGTTGAAAGCTAAAGAGCGTGCGGAAAATCTGAAAGGCGTTTACGCTTGTGTTTTTAAGGAAGTCAAAGATAGGCGTATGCTGCTGATTGACGATGTCTTTACGACGGGAGCAACTGCAAACGAATGCGCAAGGACGCTGCTTAAAGCGCGTTGTCGCGATGTATCGGTTTTGACTGCCGCCGTAACCGAACAACAAAAACTTCTTTTTGAATAATTGAGGTTTGCATTGTGCAATCGTATGCGCTATTATATAGGTAATTAATTTTGAGAAACGAATTGAATTTAGGCAAAGCCTAAACCGCGAGGAAATATTGTGAACATTTTTAATGAAAATGAAAGAAAACTGTCAAAATTGAAAAAGATCGCATTAAAAATCGATGCGCTGTCTACGGATATGAAAAATCTCTCCGACGATGATCTCACATCGATGACGGAGAAGTTTAAAGAGAGAATTGCGTCGGGAGAAAAAATCGACGACTTGCTTGTCGAGGCGTATGCCGTTGTTCGTGAAGCCGCAGACCGTGTGCTTGGGCTCAGACCTTATTTCGTGCAACTTATGGGCGGTATCGCTCTTCATCAAGGCAGAATTGCCGAGATGGGCACCGGCGAAGGAAAAACACTCGTTGCCACCTTGCCGAGTTATCTAAACGCACTGGCAGCCAAAGGTGTCCACATTGTCACCGTCAACGATTATCTTGCTATGCGTGACGCCGCCTGGATGGGCAAAGTTCACCGCTTTTTAGGTTTAAGCGTCGGAGTCGTCGTGCCGGGAATGAGCAATGAGGACAAACGCAAAGCGTACGAATGCGACATTTGCTATTGCACCAACAATGAGTTGGGATTTGACTTTTTGCGCGACAATATGGTCGTCAAAAAAGCGGACAAAGTCCAGCGCGGGCTTAACTTTGCCATAATCGACGAAGTTGACTCAATTTTGATTGATGAGGCGCGCACTCCGCTTATCATATCGGGACGTGGCGGCAAATCCAGCGAACTTTATAAACAAGCCGACGGCTTTGCAAAAACACTCCGTGAAGGCGACGATTTCACCATAGAAGAAAAGGAAAAATCGGTGATGTTAACCGACGACGGCATATTAAAAGCCGAGCGTTATTTCAAGATAAACAATCTTACCGACCTTGACAATACGGAACTTTATCATCACATTCAGCAGGCGCTTAAAGCGCACAATATGATGAAGCGCGACCGCGACTATATAGTCAGTGACGGCGAAGTGCTGATTGTTGACGAATTTACCGGACGTATTATGATAGGCCGCCGCTACAATGAAGGCTTGCATCAGGCAATCGAAGCCAAGGAACACGTTCAAATCAGGAGTGAAAACAAAACTCTTGCCACAATCACTTTCCAAAACTTTTTCCGTATGTATTCAAAACTGTCGGGCATGACAGGCACGGCAAAAACGGAAGAAGATGAATTTCAAGGCATTTATTATTTGGACGTTGTGCAAATTCCGCCCAACAAGCCCTCTCAGCGACAAGACGAACACGACAAAATCTATACGACCATCGGCGGCAAACTGAACGCAATCGTATCAGACATCGAAGAGTGCCACAAAAAGGGGCAGCCTATTTTGGTGGGTACAGTCAGCGTTGAAAAATCCGAAGAACTATCCGCACTGTTAAAGAAAAAAGGCATACGCCACAATGTTTTGAATGCAAAATTTCATAAGCAGGAAGCGGAAATCGTCGCGCAGGCAGGACGCTACGGTGCAGTCACCATCGCCACAAACATGGCGGGCCGAGGCACTGATATTGTGCTCGGCGGCAATGCCGAATTTCAAGCCAAGCAAAAAATGGAAAAGGACGGTTATCCGCTTGACATTATAGAAATGGCAACCTCTCCTTACATTTATACCGACCAAACGGTAAAAGACGCAAAAGAGGTATATCTGCACCATTTCAACGACTTCAAGACCGCAAGCGACGAAGAAAAACAGAAAGTTATCGAGGCAGGCGGACTGCGCATTATCGGCACGGAACGCCACGAAAGCCGCCGTATAGACAACCAGCTTCGCGGTCGAAGCGGACGTCAAGGCGACATTGGCAGCACGTGTTTTTATATCTCGATGGAAGACGACGTTGCGAGGATTTTTGCAGGCGACAAACTCAAATCCATTGCCGAAACTATGCGCTTTCCCGATGATGAACCAATCTCAAACGGGATTGTCAGCAAGCAAATAGAAAGGGCGCAAAGGCTTGTCGAAGGCAGAAACTTCAGCATAAGAAAGCAAGTTCTATCCTACGATGACGTGATGAACGCGCAGCGAGAAATCATCTATAAAGAACGCGGCAAAGTGCTTGACGGACTTGATGTTCACAACCAGATTATGGATATGATTGACGGGCTTGTTGAAGAAGTCATCGGCTTCTACGCCGACTACAAGACCGATTTCCAAACCTGGGATTATGAAGCGTTCAACAGTTCACTGGAGCAAAAAATACTGCCGAAGGGCACTGCTCTTATGACACCCGACCTATGCTCTTGTTATGACGTGTACAAGCTCAAAGAAGCCGTGTTGGAAGTTGCGGTCAAAGACTACAACGATAAGATTGAGCGTCTTAAAGCCGACGGATTTGATTTTGGCGAAATGGAAAGACTTGTACTGTTGAGAACGGTTGACGCCAAATGGATGGACCATATCGACGCAATGGACGCGCTCAGAAGAGGTATCGGACTGCGCGGTTACGGACAGCGCGATCCGGTTATTGCATATCGCGAAGAGGGCTGGGAAATGTTTGAAGACATGGTCAGCCGCATTCACAGCGAAACTGCCTCGATACTTCTTAAAATCCAAGTTGAAAAACGCGAGGAAGGCGGAGCCTCCGTTGCGCGCGATATTGCCGCCGCGGCAAAGACTGTCGTATCAAAAAACGACAAGGTGGGGCGCAACGACCCGTGCCCTTGCGGAAGCGGACTCAAATATAAAAACTGTTGCGGGAAAAACAAATAATTTTGTAAAACCATATGGATTATCAAAGCAAGAAAAATCATCTCAAATCACTCAAAGAGGAGTTAACGTGCGCGTATGAGGGCATAAACCCCAAAAAATTGCGCGCCCGCATTGCGGAATTGGAAAGCATCCAAAATTCGGACGGCTTTTGGAACGATACCGAAAACGCACAAAAAGTATCCAGAGAAATCAGCCAATTGAAAGCAAAACTTCACCGTTTTGAGCACCTCTTGAACGAACTTGACGACGCCTATGAAACCGTTGATATTGTGGAACTTGAAAGCAGCGTCGAAGAGGACGAAACCCTCAATGAACTTATTGAGTCGCTTGGCGAAAGAACGGAAAAACTGACTTTGGAAACTTTGCTGTCGGGCAAGTACGACGCTTTGAACGCAATTTTGACACTGCATGCAGGCGCAGGCGGCACCGAAGCGCAGGATTGGTGCGAAATGCTTTACCGTATGTATCAGCGCTACGTTGAAAGATGCGGTTGGAAATTGACTGAACTGGATTATCTAGCGGGCGACGAAGCAGGAATCAAAAGCGTAACCTTTTTGGTTGAAGGTGAAAACGTCTACGGCTATCTCAAAGCCGAAAAGGGCGTGCACCGTCTTGTGAGAATATCACCGTTTGACTCAAACGCGCGCCGACACACGTCGTTTGCTTCGCTTGAAGTTATGCCTGAAATTGTCGACAGCGGCGAGATTGAAATCCGCCCCGAAGATTTGAAGGTGGACACTTACCGCAGCAGCGGCGCGGGTGGGCAACACGTCAATAAAACAGAAAGCGCCATAAGAATTACCCACATTCCGACGGGCATTGTTGTCGCTTGCCAAAACGAGCGCAGTCAAATCCAAAATCGCGAAGTGGCAATGCAGATGCTAAGAAGTAAACTTATTGAAAAGCGTGAGCGCGAAAGAGAAGAAGAAGCGGCATTAATCTCGGGGAATCTCAAAAAAATCGAGTGGGGCAGCCAGATAAGGAGTTATGTTTTTTGTCCGTACACTATGGTCAAAGACCACCGCACGGGATACGAAACCGGCAACGTTCAATCCGTAATGGACGGTGACTTGGACGGCTTTGTGGACGAATATCTGAAGTTATCAGTTAAATAAAAAGACGAACAATGTTGAGATTTTTACCGCGGTAAAAATCTCAATCTAGACGGCACAAAAGATAAATTATCCGGTACTCGCCGTGACGGATGTTCTACCATTTTTTCAAATGCAACTTAACAGAAAAATCGTCAAAAAACGCTTTTCAACGCGGGTGGATGCTCTGCGTTTTTTTGCGTCTGCCACTATTTTATTGCTTGTTTGTCCGATTGCGATAATCAATATTATTTTTGTTTTTTCAACGGGTTTCCCGTCTTTTTTTGGCAAGGGTTATTATCTTAGTCGCGACAAGGATGCAAATTTTTATGATTGCACAATTTTAACTGTGGATACCAATTTGGATTATGGGGTCGGTGACAAAGTCATATATGCTTATAAAAAAGGCTACGCGACGGGTATTGTGAACAACAAATCAGATTACGAAGGCAAAGAGTATGTCGTTGTTAAGGATGCAGATTCCGTTTCTGTTCTAAAAAGCGATATGGTTGTGGGCGTGGCAACGGGTAAAGTGCCGTTTGTCGGAACTGTGGTAGCGTTTCTTTATAAATACCGAATTTCCGTGCAAATTATCTGCGCGCTTGTTGCAATCTTTGAGATTTTTGAATGCTTTGCAAGCGATACAAACAAAAATAAGGATTTTTTAAAATAAATACAAAAGCACAAAAAGAGAGAATTATGAGAAAATTTTTTGAAAGAAATGCTACAAGAATTGCTGTTATAGCAATATCAATTTTATTTGCCTCTACCTCTGCGGCTTCTGTTGCACTTGCCGCGTTGAGCGCAAATTATTCTTGGTCTGACACTATGCAGGCAGGAGATTTTGACTTTTCCGATTCGTCACAGACGTTTGACCTGTTTGAAGACGAAGTCTTCCCGGGCGACGGCGGAAACACTACTCTTGAAACGCCGAATTTCGGCACGAACAACGTACGCTGGTCGTTTTCAGAAACAAACGCGAACAGTATGCCCGTCGTATTTTATACGCTAAACGAGGGTATCCCTTCCAATCTGTATTCCAAATATGACTTTGCCGCGAACTTGGCGTCTTATTATGTCAGTTTGCCCACAGCGGACAGCAGCGAATACACAGTTTGCGACACCATAACCACTGAGCCGACTGCTATTGCCGCAGGGTTGGACACCGGGGAAACGTTATACTGGTCGTGGCCCCTAACGATATATTCCGACACAAACGGCACAGTCGCAACGGGTGCAAGCGTCACCGATTATGACATTTACTGCACAAATCTTTGTGTCGCCACCTACGAAATAAATAATAATGTGTTAAGAGGATTGGATGGAAGTCAATCAACTACAAAACCTTTGATTTATGCAAATGGATATAACAGTGGTTTTGTCGGATTAGACTTAGGCAGCGACACGCCAACCGCGAGTAACGGCTTGCTCAAAATAGGAGAAAATTTTGTACAGGTTTATAACGGAACGACTTTTAGGGAAGTGACTTTAGATAGCAAACTCACCGCAAACGACTTTTATGTTGCATTTGTTTTTGCATCGGAAATAGACGCATATTTACTCAATATAAACTATGCAGGTGTCACCGGCATAACTCGCCTTGACAATAATCTGTACAAAAAATCCGGCGGCGTGCATGTTGTTGACGCATCCGGCAGCCGCGTTGCTCTAAAAATAGCACCCATAAAAATCAATGAAAAAGCAACTATAAGCGTCACGGTGACGGCAACGGTTACTCAGGCGTAGTTAACTTTTCTATAAAATATAAAAATTTATTCACATTGCCTTTATGCAATGATATATGAATACGTTGAAAAACGACGTGACATTTGTCGCGCCGTTTTATTTCGTTTTCTTTTTGTATAGTTGTACTGTACTGTATTGTATTGTATTGTATTGTATTGTATTGTAT
>CAYIYN010000005.1:0-31624 GCA_964367645.1 uncultured Bacteroidaceae bacterium | reverse complement strand
AAAGTCCTTTTTGCCGTTTTCATCAGCTTCAATACGCTTGCAGCCCGGATATCCGGTAGATCCTGTAATGAAAATCCTGTTTCTTATTTCTTCGCTTCTCGGTGGAACAATGCAGTTGGTAGTAAACAAAATGGGGCCGTGAAATGGTCCAAACTCGTCTACTTGCTTCCACCATGCGTTGCCATAGTTGCCGACAAAATTATCATACTTCTTAAATGCCGGATAATAGTGGGCTGGCAGCATCTCACTGTGCGTATACACATCTACGCCGGTATCCTTGGTCTGCTCCAATAATTGTTCGAGGTCGGTCAGATCATGGCCGGATATCAAAATCGCGGGATTTTTTCTGACGCCGATGTTGACTTCGGTGATTTCGGGATTGCCGAACCTTGATGTATTTGCCTCATCCAGTAGAGCCATTGCCTTGACTCCGTATTCGCCGGTTTTCAGCGTTAGCGCAACAAGGTCGTCGGCAGTGAGGGAATTGTCCAATGTTGCTGCAAGAGCCTCATATATAAAGGCACTGATTTCAATATTTTCCTTGCCGATATTCTTGGCATGTTCCGTATAGGCAGCCATACCCTTTAGACCATATGTGATCATCTCACGAAGGGAGCGCACATCTTCATTTTCTGTTGCCATTACCCCTACAGAGGCGGTCTTTTCCAGCATTGAAGCCCTAGAATCCAAACTAAAGGTTGCAGCATCGTGTAAATTTTCAACGTTAACAGTTTTTCTAACGCTGTCACGAATTGCAATCATCTTCAAAATTTGTTTTTCAATAGACCCGTCGTCAAAATTAGCGTTGGTGATTGTCATGAAAAGACTGTTGAGCATTTCATGGTTCGTTTTGCCCAGTTCTTTTATATTTGGTTTTCCCTTGACAACAATTTCTGAAACACCTTTCAGTGTATAAATCAAAAGATCCTGAAGCCTTGCAACCTCTTCGGTTTTTCCGCATACACCGCGTACCGTACAACCTTTTCCACCTGCGGTTTCCTGACATTGATAACAAAACATACTCATTCGGTTTTCCTCCTTTTATTCTTCAACAACTTCAAACTCGTCCTTGCTTACATAGCAAATCGGACATTGCCAATCATCAGGGATATCTTCAAACGCAGTGCCGGGAGCAATCCCGCCATCGGAATCACCCAATTCCGGGTCATAGATATACCCACAGGGAATACAACGATATTTTTTCATAATATTTTTTCTCCTTTTCAAATGTTATCTATAGAATTTTCATTCCACGTCACAAGATTGTGCCCAAGGCATCGGTCACGGCGTGCGGTTTTTTGTATGCCACGCTCAACGACAGACCCTCAATGCTGTTTGAATTGTTAAAACTTATCTTGCCCAAGAGGATTCTGTATCTTATTTTACTTTTACTTTAGATTTCTCAACTTCGTATCCAAGTGCTGCAACGGCTTTTTCGACGTCCTCAACGGATATTTTCCAAGCATCAAAGTCAAGTTTTACTTGGCTTGAGTTAAACAGCACCTTTAGCATATCCCACACTATCACCAATTCGGCACAAATCCGCCAGTGATAGTGTGGGGACCCCGTTACGCTTTCTTTTTCCGCACCGTTCACCCATTGTGCTCATTGCAAATCCTTTCCGGCAACTTATCCACTTCAGTCTACTATTAGTTGGGAAATTAGTCAATATCAGGGAAGTATACTCTTCTTTGGGTTTAGTCTTAAATGGCTTAAACTTAATGATTATTACGCATATTTGCCGTTATCGGAAAATATGCTATTATTCTAACATATGAACTATTAATTTTATGCCGATAACGGCCAGAATCACCGAGTTTTATGAATTGAGTTTTCGCTAGGATTCGCTCTGAAATGCCTAAATAAACTATTGTATCAGCGGAGTTTGGGGACGATAAAATTTTCGCCTTTTTTAATCTCAGACATCCCGATATTGAAATATGTTTCGTCTGAAAGTTTAATTTGCACCGCCTTGCCGTTTTGTATTTTGTGGAAGCCTGCCAGTATTTTTCTTTCCTGCAACGCGGTAATAATAATATCTACTATTTCTTCCTTTGTCATTTTTTATCTTCCTTAAATTCTATTATTCGGTAGTTCTTAAAATCAGCTGATAGCACTTACCGCTATTTGTTTCGATTTTTAGTGTATTCGGTTCACCGTCTTGCGAATATGTAACATTTTTTTCGTCAAGTTCCATAATCAAAATTTCACCAATGTGTATATCAATTCATTTTCCATATTGCATCTCCTGATGTATCAATTATACCCCTCACACTCGCCTTGTGCAAGTAAAAAAGGCGAGTGTGAGCCATAATTCTTGTGTAGGAGATAAATAAATATGGATATTATGTCGATTTTTAGCGAAAGATTAAATGATCTAATTTTTGAAAAGAAACTTACATCCGAGATATTTGCTAAGGAAATAGGAATTGATATATCAAATATTTATAGATATTTGCGTAGAGAAAGCGTTCCCGTTCTTGGAAACGCAATAAAAATCGCCGACTATTTCAATTGTTCTTTAGACTTCCTTTTTGGTATAGCCGAAGAAAATTATTCTTCTATTTATAAGCCTGCGCAACCTTTCAATATTTGTTTTAAGCACATACTTGAAAAAAATAATTATAGCCGATACCGAGTCCATAAAGATACCGGTATTTCTGATCAAAGACTTGATGATTGGTATCATGGAATCCGCGTGCCTACTGTTGAAAGTCTTATTGTTATTTCAAAATACTTTGATTGTTCTCTCGACTATCTTGTCGGCAGAGGCAATTAACTTATTTTATTAATAATGCACTTTTCAAATTCATTGAGATTTACAATCCATTTTTTGCCGTTTTTTGTTTTGAAAACCCTGCGCCGTGCAGTACTTTCCAAGCGGTATTCCACTAAATCAGTTATAGTGTCCTGTTTTGTTCTTACGACGCAGGCTGTCAAAAGCAGATTGGCGGAGCCGTTCAGAATACGGTAGAAAGCGTAATCAAGCAAAAGCAACTTTTTTGATAAAAAAATATTTTTTGTCAAAAGGCTTGCCCAAAAGGGAAAACATCAATATACTGATATTGATACAACATACTAATAAGATACTAAATATCAATAGGATACTAATAAGACAGACTGTACTAATAATACAGACCGTACTAATAAGACGGACTGTACTGATAAGACGGACTGTACTAATAATACAGACAAGATGTTCTTATGATGTGAATGAATGTTTACGCTCTCGTGTTTGTCAAACGTTACGCGACTGTATAAAAATGACAACTCCATCAGTTAGGTGTTGGCAAATCAATCAAAGGAACTATTGCCAAATTAAAATTTTGCAACAAAAAAACAGTTGGATTATGAAAGAATATATGAATCAAAAAATAAAAGATCCTATCATTCTTGACGTCAAAACAAATGCTCTTGACGACGGTCCGGGTGTGCGTACTGATGTTTTTTTCAAGGGCTGTCCACTTTCTTGTGTGTGGTGTCACAACCCCGAAAGCAAAAAGGCTACGGCTGAAATTGTTTTTGATACCAACTTGTGCATAGGATGCAACCGATGCATTAATGTATGTCCGCACAATGCTTTGAATAGAAAAAACAAATACTTTGTTGATAGGAACAAGTGTTCACTGTGCTTCAAATGCAGTGACGTCTGCCCTGCAAAAGCGCTTTCATCTGCCGGCACGCAAAAAAGTTTAGACGACTTGTATTCCAAAATTATGGCAGATAAAATATTTTATGATATATCCGGCGGCGGAGTGACGCTAACGGGTGGGGAAGTGACAATGTTTCCCGATTTTGCCGGTTCACTTTTGAAAAAGTGCAAAGAAGGCGGAGTCCAAACAATGATTGAAACTTGTGGATATTTCAATTTTGATGAATTTTCACAAAAGATGTTGCCCTACATCGACCTAATTTATTTTGACCTAAAACTTTGGCAAGAGAGTCAACATAAAAAATATTGCGGAGTATCAAACAAAAAAATACTTGATAACTTTGTCAAGTTAACCGAGTATTCTCGCACTCACAACCTTGATGTGTTGGCAAGAATACCGTTGATACCCGACATTACGGATACTGACGAAAACTTGCAAGCAATAGCGGCATTCTTATTGGAAAACAATGTCAAGAAAGTGGCTTTGCTTCCATACAATCAAACTTGGTATCCTAAAAATGCAAAGTTAGGCATCAAAAATCCTAAGTTGCTTAAAACAAGCGCAACTTGGCAATCTAACACCAAAATAAATCATTGCAAGCAAATTTTTATATCAAAAGATATAGAAGTTGTTTGAAAGAGGTAGTTATGGAAAACAAGAAACAAGAAAGCAGCGGCAAAGTTGCCAATGCTGTAACAAAAGTAGCCTTATCTTTCATGGCATTTGCTTTCAGCAATATAAAAAACTGCAAGCGTTATCTAAAAACCGTGGACGGATGGAGCAATTTTTCTATAGGACTTAGGACAGAAGACGGTAAAGTTGCTCAAAGCATCTGGTTTTGTGACGGCAAAGCAACGGTTAAAAAAGGCACGGACGGTGTTGACACAGAGTTGATTTTGCAAGACACTGCGGTTTTGGCGCAACTTGCATCGGTCCCACCAAACGAAGTCCTTAACTTAATGCTAAAAAACAAAATGGCAAGCCGTGGAAATATGACCAACTTGCAACAATTTAATATGCTGATTTCTGTTTTGATGAAGAACAAACAAATCAAACAAATGGCAAAACAAAAAGCAGACGCCAAAACTTTCGGTGAAAAAATCGGCAAAGATGAGGACGAAAATCTTCATGTAAAAAAACAATACGTAAAAGTTGAGAACGTTGACAGTGGTGTTAAATTTATCACCGATGACCCGTATCTTTCGGAGTACTCAATTGAGGACTTCCCCAGACTTCAAAAGTTTTTGGATATTCATTTTTGTAAAACTCCCGCAGTTTGCACAGAGAGAGCGCTAATTTTGACAAACTACTTCCGTAAAAACGGATTTGAAACAAAAAACGATGGCTCCCCTTGGGTTGCAGAACTGCGTCAAGGTAACGCTTACAAGAACTTGATGGAAAATAAAAAACCAATAATTCGTCAAGATGACCTTATAGCAGGTACAACAACGACAAAAGAAATTGGCGTACCTATTTATCCTGATGGAGCGGGCACATTGTTTTGGGGCGAGCTTTTGACGGTTTCAAACAGAATGCTCAATGCGTATGACAAATTGACAGAGCAAGAAATAACAGATTTGAACGAAAACATATTCCCTTATTGGAGAAAGCGCAACTTCCGCGAATGGGTTAGAGAAACCTATGACAGCCCTTTGTGTCAACAGTTAGATGAAAGATGGGCTGCGACTTTCTTGTGGAAAACCGTTGCTCTTTCTCACACTATAATTGATTATCCAAAACTTTTACAAAAAGGTTTGACAGGGATAATTGCAGAAATTAAAGCAGAAATGCAAAATTCTGACAATTCCCAAAGCAAAAATGATACTCTAACTGCAATGTTGTTATGCTATGAAGGCATAATTGCGTATTCAAGACATCTTGCAGAGCAATGCCGCAAAGATGCCTTGGCAGAAAAAAACCCAATCCGCAAAAAAGAGCTTGAACACCTTGCGGAAGTTGTTATGCAGGCTCCCGAATTCCCGTCAAGAACTTTGGATGAGGCTGTCAACGCAATATGGATTTTCTGGATATCGATTCACATGGAAAGCACAAACGCAGGGTTTTCAATCGGAAGGTTGGACCAATTCTTACAACCCTATTTTGAATCCGACATATCAAAACTTGCCACAGAAGAAGAAAGAAAAGATTATGTCAAACACGCAATCGAAATGGTAGGATGTTTCTATATGCGTTGTACCGACCATTTGCCGACTATTCCTGATATCGGCAACTATTTGTTTGGCGGAAGTTCTTCCGACCAAGCTATCACCGTTGGCGGTGTCACCCCTGATGGTGAAGACGCTGTCAACGATATGACGTATATCGTATTGAAAACAACAGAAATATTGGCAATCAGGGATCCAAACGTCAATGCTAGATATAACAATAAAAAGAACAGCAAGACATATCTTAAAAGACTGTGCGAAGTCAATGTCAACACAACGGCAACGCCGTCTATCCATAACGACGAAATGGTCATGAAATCTCTTGAAGATTTCCACTATCCCGCCAAGGACCTCAACAACTGGTCTGCAACGGGTTGCGTTGAGCCAACTTTGTCGGGAAAGCATCTGGGACACACAAACTGTATGATGTTCAATATGGTTGCGGCACTTGAAATGGCACTCTTTAATGGTTACCACCCGCTTATGCGTTGGAATCTCGGTCCAAAAACAGGTGACGTGACAAAGTTTGCAAAGTTTGATGACTTCTTTAATGCTTTCTCAACACAACTTAAATTTTTGGCAGGGCTAGCTTGCCAATACAACAACTATCTGGGAGAAGCTCACAGTGTTGTCCGCCCGACACCTATGATGTCAGCTGTCATTGACGGTTGTATTGAAAAGGGCTTGGATTGCACAAAAGGCGGCGCATTGTATAATACTTCGGGTATCGCATGTATCGGTCTTGCGGATATTGTAGATTCTTTAATGTCCATAAAAAAACTGGTTTTCGAACAAAAGAAATACACTATGAAACAAATGTGTGATGCGATAAAAGTGAATTTTGTGGGATTTGAAGCCATGAGAAAAGAGGCACTCAACTCAGTTCCGTTGTTTGGATCAGGCAGCGAAGAGGCAATCGAATTGGCAAACCGCGTTACAAAATTTGTTAAAGATTTATTGTGGGAAACAAAAAACTTTCGCGGTGGAAGATACACGGCAGGATTTTGGTCAATGTCCAACCACGTGGCTTTTGGCACTTTAACCGGTGCGTTGCCGTCTGGCAGACTTGCAGGAAAGCCCTTTACTCCCGGACTTACACCGCAAGCAAATGCTTCAAAGAGTTTGTTGGACAACATTAAAGACGTAGCACGGCTTGAACCAAAAAATATGAATAATAACATAGCATTCAACGTGAAGGTTTCGCCGTCTGCGCACGACACTCACGAACAGACTGTCAACAATCTTTACACTTATGCAAAGGCATATGCAGATTTGGGTGGTATGCAAATACAGTTCAACGTGGTATCCAGCAAAACTATGAGAGCAGCAATGAAAAACCCCGATGAATATCGTGATTTACTCGTCAGAATATCGGGATACAATGCATATTTCACAACACTGAACCGTGATTTGCAAATGGAACTTATCAACCGAGCCGACTACAATATGTAAGTTGAATCGCGACAACTATAAGATACAAATATAAGTTGCGGTAATTAAACATAAAAGCCTATTCATTGAATATGAAATGCACCCAAAAAGTTGTGCACAGCTTTTGAAGGTGCATTTTGTGAGAAAGAAAGAAACGAAGAACAAAAAGTATGGCGGAGAGATCAAGCTATCTTTTCACTAAATACGGCAAAATTTATTTATTAAAAACTGGGGACAAAAAAATGAAAACATTGTATAAAGGCGGGAACATTGTTGACGGCAGCGGTGGCAAACCGTATGTTGGCGACGTATTGGTTGACGGAGATAGAATTGCAAAAGTTGGAGTTAATCTGAAATTTAATGCAGATAAAGTGGTGGATTGTGCAGGATTGACTGTTGCACCGGGCTTTATTGATGCGCATTCGCACAACGATTTCTTTTATGATTATGACAATGCGGAAGATTTTTACAGTCCTTTTTTGAAACAGGGTATTACCACTCAAGTCACCGGCAACTGCGGATTTTCGCCCTTTGGCGTCGATGAAAAAACCAAGTATAAAGACAAAGTCGGCGGCGGACTTTTCCACGCAAAAGATCCCGGCAGTTTTAGAGATTTTGTTGTTAATGCTCAAGGCAAATTATTTGTCAATATGATACCGCTTGTAGGTCATGGAACCACGCGCATAAGTGTGTCGGGATACAATCCGGCGCCCCTAAGCAAAGAGCAAATTGACGCTGAAATGAAACTTGTTGACGAAGCTATGGAAAACGGTGCTTTCGGCGGCAGTTTCGGATTTATGTACGAACCCGGTATGTACTCCAAAAAAGACGAACTCTACGCTTTTGCTTCGGAGATTGCAAAATACGACGGTATCGTGACGGTGCATCCGCGCGCGTGCAGCAAAGTTGCGCTTGGATATCCGCTTATCAGTAAGCCGCACATTGAAATTGCGTTGGACGAAGTTATCGACATCATGGAAAAATCCAAGGTGCGCATGGAGTACAGCCACCTGATTTTCGCGGGAACGTCTTCTTGGCCCAGTGCCGAGCCGATGTTGAAAAAATTCCATGATTACAACGAAAAAGGTTACAAAATAGCTTACGACAATTATGCCTTCACATACGGCGCATCCGTGATTACACTAGTTATGCCTCCTTGGTATATGGCGCTTCCGGAAAATGAAAAAAAGAAGCCCGTGAATATGTTGAAACTCAAGATTATGACATATATAACAAAGAAACTTCTGGGCATAGACTTCTGTGATTTCACCGTAGCATATATCGGAAAGGGTTATGAAAAATACGAAGGCAAACTTGTTTCCGAAATTGCAAAAGAGGAAAGCGCATCCGAGTTTGACACCTATATCAAATTGGTTGATTTGAGCAAAGGACAGGGCAGGATATATCTCGACAAATACTACAACGAAGAAATCATAAACAGACTGATGAAGGACGATTTATCTGTGTTTATGACCGATGCTTGGGTGGAAGAAAGCGGAACGCAAAACGGCGCAGCGTATCAATGCTTCCCCTATTTTTTGGTGCGCGGCAAAGAGAATGATATTCCGCTTGAGAGCGTTGTCAGAAAGATGACGGGTGCCACAGCCGATAGATTTATTGTGCCCGAGCGCGGTTATATAAAAGAAGGTTATTTTGCGGATTTGACAATATTTGATTATGACAATATTTTGGTCAAACCCAAACAGCCAGACTTTACACCCGAGGGCATCAAATACGTCGTTGTGAATGGCAAACCCGTTCTTGACAACGGCGAATATTCCACTGTCAAAGCCGGAAAAGTAATATTGAAAAGCAAATAAAACATCGTATCGTTTTGCACATTCTTGACAGACGGCGTCTAAAATGATATAACATAAATGTGTTCGATTTCCGTTGCCTAAAGGTATCCATGGTGCGGAAACGGGGGACTGGGCTAAAGCGCATTCCCTTCCATTGCGAGAAGAACTCAAAAGTCTTTCTGCGCGGGCGAGCGCGGGAAGACTTTTCTTATCCTGCTAAAATATTTATCCAACCCAAAAGTTTTATCCAACCAAAAAGATTTATCCAACCAAAAAGTTTTATCCAACAACCGAATCAATTTATGCGGCATCAACTTTGATAAACAATCAACTTTGATAAACATTGATTGTTATAAAAAAGTTTAATCGCTCCAAAAGAAAAAGCAGCCTTGCGCTGCTTTTCCTTTAGGGAGATTATGGAGAGATATTATGTCAGTTTTCAGTCAATAGCAATACCTTTCTTTTGTGATTTCTTGTCGCCTTCTTTGGGGACGCAAACCGACAAAATACCGTTTTGGTATGCAGCTTTTATTGCGTTTTCTTGGATATCTCCAACGTAATAACTTCTTTGACACGACATGCCGCGTTCTTTGCGGATATAGTTTTTCTTGTCGCTTTTGTCTTCTTCTTTTTCGACTTTTTCGGCGCGGACAGTGATATATTCGTTGTCATATTCCACACAAATGTCGCTCTTTTCAAAGCCGGGAAGTTCAACTTCCATAACATAAGCATCGTCCGTCTCTTTTATATCGGTGCGCATGCTATCAAACTTCTCATCGTAAAACAAAGGTCTGAAAAAGTTGTCCAGTGCGTCGGAGAAGAAGTTTCCGTTTGAATCGTGATTGTAATTTACCATAAAGTTTTTCATTTTTTTGCCACTCCTAAATCAAATGTATTTGCCGATTCAACATGAGGCTTTAAGGTTAACGCATCGGCTGTTCGTTGTTGGCAATCTATCGTTAAGACTGTTAGCACTCTATCTCATCGACTGCTAATATCATAACACATCCTAAGCGTTTGTCAATAGTTTTAGCACTAAAAATAAAAAATTTTTTTAAAAGCAAAATTTGTTTGCCTTGCGCTCGCGTATTGTGGTAATATGCGCGTATGGAAGAGAAAAAAATATATTTATCATTACGCGGCGCAAGCGCACAAAACCTTAATCACGGTGGGTGTCTTTGTGCCCAATAATGTAAAGGAGAGCATAGCCACGCGCTATGCTTTTTTCATTCCACTGTTTAATCGAAACAACTTGACAGACAAATGGTGCAAAAGTACTGGATAAAATACGGAGGAACTATGGGGTCTATAATCATTGACCGAAGAGCTTACGGAGTTCATGAAGAGTGCGGCATTTTTGGAATTCTCACTCCAAACGGAGTCGAGGACGTTGCAAAAGAGGTTTACTACGGGCTTTTTGCACTGCAACACAGAGGTCAAGAAAGTGCCGGTATTGCCGTAAACGTCGAAGGAAACAAAGTCGCATATTACAAGAATATGGGGCTTGTCAACGAGGTGTTTTCAGAAGAGGAGTTGTCGCTTTTGCCAAAAAGCAATATCGGCATAGGACACGTAAGATATTCCACATGCGGCTCGTCCAACGTCGTAAACGCACAGCCTGTGGTTTTTTACGGCCGATTTGGAAGAATGGCGGTTGCCTTAAACGGAAATATCTGCAATGCCGAAATGATAAAAGGTTTACTTATCGACCGCGGTCATATATTCCAATCTTCGGTTGATAGCGAAGTCGTTGCCGCGCTCATCAATTTTTACACGTCAAAAGACGTAGAAGAGGGCATACAAAGAGCCTGTATGGATTTTGTGGGAGCGTTTGCCATTGTCGTTATGGCAAACAATCAACTGATAGCGGCGCGTGACCGATATGGACTTAAACCTTTGATTATGGGCAAAAAGGGAAACAGCATTTTGTTTGCCAGCGAATCTTGCGCTCTTGATGCCGTTGATGCCGAAGTTATCCGTGACGTTGAGCCGGGAGAAATTATCATTGTATCAAAAGACGGAACAATCACGTCAAAGAAATTTATGTCGCCGGATCCGCAACCGTGCATCTTTGAATACGTTTATCTTGCAAGAAGCGACTCGGTAATCGACGGAGTCAGCGTGTACGAAGCGCGCTACAAGTGCGGCAAAGAACTTGCAAAATTATTTAATATCGATGCGGATATAGTCGCCGGAGTGCCGGATAGCGCAACCGTTTGCGCGAGAGGATATGCGGACGTCAGCGGTTTGCCTATGGTGGACGCTCTCACCAAAAACCGCTACGTGGGCAGGACCTTTATTCAACCGGTGCAGGCGCTCAGAGAAAGTTCCGTTAAAATCAAATTGAACGCATTCAGAAGCAATATAAAAGGCAAAAGGCTGATTCTTATCGACGACAGCATAGTTCGCGGAACCACGTCAAAGAAAATAATCACAATGCTAAGAAAAAGCGGCGCAACGGAAGTTCATATGATAATTGGTTCGCCGCCCGTCAAATTTCCTTGCTTTTACGGCGTAGATATGCAAACGAGGGAACAACTTATCGGCGCTTTCAAAAGCGAAGATGAAATATGCAAGGAAATAGGCGCAGACTCTCTGCATTATATTCCGCTTGATTTGCTTGTTAAAAGTTGCGGCTCGCACCCCTATTGCACGGCGTGTTTCAGCGGGAAATACCCAATGGAAATGTATAATTGAGATACGGTTTAGACTTTTCTTAAAACAAAAACGGTATTTACATTGAAGCGCCAAAAGTGTTATAATATCGAAAGTCAAGTTATCGAATTAAATATTCGATTTTAAGGAGAGATTATGGGAAAATTTGTTATGGCCTACGACGTAGGCACCACGGGGCTTAAAACCTGCCTGTTCGAGATTGAAAAAGATATAAAAATGATAGCGTGCGCCAGCGCGGGCTACAATCTTTTTGTGCTTGACGACGGCGGAGCGGAGCAAGAACCCGAAGAGTGGTGGCAGGCTATGAAGAAGACTACCGCCGAAGTCTTTTCCAAATGCAAAATAAAACCATCAGATGTGGAGGGCGTGTCTTTCTGCTCGCAGGCGCAAGGTTTGGTGCTTGTGGACAGCGAGGGCAAAGCAATCCGCCGCGCTTTCAGTTATATGGACCAGCGCGCGACTGTCGAAATCAAAGAAGGTATCGCCAACGGACTCAAAATTGCCGGAGCGAATATATTCAAACTTATTCCCGCACTTTTAATAACAGGTGCCGCGCCGCTTAGCGTAAAAGACCCCGTTTGGAAATATAATTGGGTGAAAAACAACGAACCCGAAAATTTCAAAAAAATATACAAGTGGCTTGACGTAAAAGAATATCTTATTTGCCGTTTAACGGGCGAATTTGTAATGACTTACGATTCGGCTTTCGGCACAATGCTCTATAATCTTAAAAAGAGATGTTTCAGCAAAACTATGTGCAAAATGCTCGGCGTAAAAATAGAACATATGCCAAAACTTATTGCGTCAACCGACAGCGCAGGTACGGTCAAAAAACAGGCGGCGGACGAAATCGGGCTTGCCGAGGGCACGAAAGTGTACGGCGGCGGTATGGACGCAAACCTCATCGGCGTGGGCGCAGGAAGCACGGCTCTTGGCGACACTCACGTGTATAGCGGCACTTCCGGTTGGATTGGCACAATAACAGATAAATCCGTTGTGGATGCCACCACTATGATTGCGGCGGTAGTGGGCGCGCAACCCGACCGTTACAACTATTTTGCCGAAATGGAAACATCGGGCAAATGCCTTGAATGGGTGAAAGACCACATCGCACTTGACGAAGTCGGCGTATATACCAAAAAAACGAACATTACCGACTTTGAAAGCAAATATCTAAATCTTTATCAATACATGACAACCATAGTGGACGATATCCCCGCGGGTAGCGGCGGTGTAATTTTCACCCCTTGGCTGCACGGCAACCGGTGCCCCTTTGAAGATCCGTATTCCAGAGGAATGTTTTTCAACATTTCGCTTGAAACCGGCAAGACGGAACTTATTCGTGCCGTCCTTGAAGGCGTGTGCTACCACAAGCGTTGGATGCTTGAAGCGTCCGACAAAAAGGTAAAAATTTCAGACACGATACGCTTTGTTGGCGGCGGCGCGCTGGATGATTTCACTTGCAAATTGCTTGCAGATATCACAGGGCGCACGGTCGAAACAGTCAAGAGCCCTCAAAACGTGGGCGCGGTGGGCGCGGCGGCTTGCGCAGGCGTAGGACTGGGGCTTATCCCGTCATTTGAAAAAGTTAAAGAGTTCATCCCCGCAAGAAAGAGTTTTGAACCAAACCTCAAACTTAAAGCGGAAGTTTATGACAAGCAGTTTGAAGTTTTCAAAAATCTGTACAAGTCCAACAAGCAGAACTTCCATATGTTGAACGAAAAGTTAAAATAAGTAAAGTTAAAATAAGCAAAATGCCGAACAAAAAAATCGGTTGAAAAAAGCCAAATCAAAACCGCGTCACGGATTTCACTTCGGACGCGGTTTTTTGTTGTTATTAATTAAGAGATGGAGAATTGACTCTTCATTGCATCATACTTTCTTATAGACATAATTTATCTGTTTGCTTAGCCGTTATTTTATGGAGAACAGCAAATCGCCGTAGTCGGGGAAAGGCCAACGGTTTTTGGGAGTGGAAACTTCCAGCGCGTCGCAGGTTGCTCTTAGCGTTGTCATTGCAGGAATAACTTTGTCGCGTCTGCAATAGCCCCCCTGTTCGTTTTCGCCTATGCTTATTGCATAGCTCATCGCTTTTTCCAAATCGTTGCAATTTTCGATGGCAGCAAGGTAGAGTTTGTGGATATTTGACAAGGCTTTTTCTTCGGCGGAGGTGTCAACGATGACTCGGAGTGAATTAATACCTTTTGCCGTATCCTGCATATATTTTAAAACCGCAGGCAAAATGTCGCGGCGGGCTATTTCGAGCATTGTAGAAGCCTCGATATTTATGAGTTTGCAATAATTCTCGATGAGGATTTCTTCTCGTGATATCATTTCTCGCTCGGAAAATACGCCGTTTCTAACGAACAAATCGATATTTTCATTCGTTGTGAAAAGAGGCAGACAATCCATCGTTGAGCGAAGGTTGAGCAGGCCGCGTCTTTTTGCTTCTTTAACCCACTCTTCGGAATAGTTGTTTCCGTTGAAAATGATGCGTCCGTGCTCTTTCATCATGCGGCGAATTATATTCTTTATGCAGCAGTTGAAATCGTCGGCTTTTTCAAGTTCGTCAGTGAAGTTTCTAAACTCATCGGCAATTATAGTGTTCAAAATTATATTAGGTCCTGATGTAGAAAAAGCAGAACCTAACATACGAAACTCAAACTTGTTACCGGTAAAAGCAAACGGTGAAGTGCGGTTTCGGTCAGTTGTGTCCATTGCAAAGCGCGGGAGAACATGCACGCCGACCTCCACTTCGCAGCCTGCGCGTTTGGAATAATTTCTATCGTCTGCAATTGCTTGCAAAATGCCGGTCAGCTCATCTCCCAAGAACATACTGAAAATGGCGGGAGGCGCTTCGTTTGCACCAAGCCTATGGTCGTTGCCGGCGGAAGCGACAGAAATACGCAGCAAATCCTGATGTTTGTCCACTGCGGATATAACGGCAGACAGCAACAGCAAAAACTGTGCGTTGTCCTCAGGCGATTTCCCGGGGTCGAAAACATTCTGACCAAAGTTGGTGCCAAGCGACCAGTTGTTGTGCTTGCCGCTTCCGTTTACTCCCGCAAAAGGTTTTTCGTGAAGTAAGCACGTCATACCGTGGCGCGAGGCAACTTTTTTCATTATTTCCATTGTCAGTTGATTTTGGTCGGTTGCTACGTTGACTGTCGTGTATATCGGGGCAAGTTCATGCTGCGCAGGAGCCGCTTCGTTGTGTTTTGTTTTGGCAAGGATACCAAGTTTCCAAAGTTCCTCGTCCAAATCCTTCATATACGCTACGATGCGTGGCTTAATCGGTCCGAAATAATGGTCGTCCAACTCTTGTCCTTTGGGTGGTTTTGCTCCAAAAAGCGTGCGGCCCGTATAGAATAAATCGCGGCGTTTTTCAAAAACGCTTGTATCAACGAGAAAATATTCCTGTTCGGCTCCGATGTTGGCGTTTACGCGCTCTATTTTTTTTCCAAAAAGGCGCAAAAGACGGGTTGCTTCTCTGTTGATAACCTCCATTGACCTTAAAAGGGGAGTTTTTTTGTCAAGAGCGTCACCGTTATATGAGCAAAAAGCCGTGGGAATACAAAGTATACCGTCCTTAATAAAAGCATTTGACGTTGGGTCCCAAGCGGTATATCCGCGCGCTTCAAAGGTGGCCCTCAGTCCGCCCGACGGGAACGAACTGGCGTCGGATTCGCCTTTTATCAGCTCCTTGCCGCTAAATTCCATAATGACGCCGCCGTCTTTGGTTGGAGATATGAAACTGTCGTGCTTTTCGGCGGTGATGCCCGTCATGGGTTGGAACCAGTGCGTGAAGTGTGTAACGCCCTTTTCAACCGCCCAGTCTTTCATAGCATTGGCAATAATATTCGCCGTTTCAAGCGAAAGAGGCCTATCCTCGGCACAGCAAATTTTGAGTTCGCGAAAAGTTTCTTTTGGCAGTCGCGCGCTCATAGCGCGGTCTCCAAAAACCATACTGCCGAAAATGTCGCTCATTGCCATAATGCTCTCCTTATACCGCCTGCATAATTTACGCTTGGCGGCAATGATTATACATATTGAAATGCGATTTATGCAAAATACACTACATATATTGTATTATCCGCTGATATTGAATAAAATCTGTTTATTTTTGTTGTTTATCCACAGTATATCGCATTTATGCACAAAATTATAAAACTTAGCTGAACAGATTGTCAAGCGTTTGAATGATAATTGTGATAATATGCGCTAGTCCCCACGCTCCTCAAAAACAATAAAATCTTTTTAAAGTTGCGGAAAGAAATGTTTGGTTTGACGATAGAGAGCTGACAATATTTTGATAAAAAGACCGGTCGCAAAATATAATGATAAAAAGCCTTTTTCATTCGGGGTTGAAAAAGTACATCTATGGTGTTATAATTTCTTCAATCGTAAAGGCAGGGAGGAAACTATGTCACTAGCAATATGGTTTTTTGATAAATTTACAAAAAAAATGGATCAAAAGCGCTTGGCGGCGCAAAAAAAGCCCGATGGCGTAAGCGAAATTAATAACATTCCTTATCTTCCCGACGGGCATAAATATCATATGCTCGATATCTACAAACCCGAAGGTGTAGCGGACAAGTTGCCCGTCATCATCGACGTGCACGGCGGCGGTTGGGTGTACGGTGATAAAGAACTCAACAAATATTATTGTTTGCATCTAGCTAAATTCGGCTTTGCTGTAGTGAACATAAGTTATCGTCTTTCTCCGGAAGTCAATTTTTCAGGCACACTTAACGACGTATTTGCCGCGATGAATTTTGTTTTAGAGCACGGAGAAGAATACGGTCTTGACACAAACAACGTGTTTTTAACAGGAGATAGCGCAGGCGGTCACGCAATCGCGCTTGCTCTCGCAACGCAAAAAAGCGAAAAACTGCAAAAATTTTACGGCTGCAATTCGGATTTGAAAATCAGAGCGGCGGGCTTCACCTGCGCCGCATTCAATCCTACGCAAATGGCAAAGATAAAAGGCGCCGGAGCGGTGATGTTCAATGACGTTTTTGGGAAAGGATACCTAAAAAATCAAGAGCTTTTGGATGCTTCAGACTTTATAAACAACGTACCTAGTGATATGTGCCCATCATATATAATTTCCGCCTATGCCGACTTTTTGAAAGGGCAGTGCGAGGCAACCTATAAATGGCTCAAAGATAAGGGCGTTGAGTGTGAATTTATGTATTTTGACGGACCCTTAGCAGACGGCCACAAACTGATTCACGTTTACAACGTCATTCAGCCTTGGTGGGAAGCCTCCGTCATAGCAAACAAAGGCATGAGTGACTTTTTCAAAAAATACATAGTTTGATTGTCCTACAAAAGATTGAATTTCTTAAATAAGAAACAAACAAAAACAATCAAGAAGCAAAAATAAAATCCCAAAATACTTTGGGATTTTTTTATTGAATTGAATTTCACAAACGCTTTTTGACGATGTTTTTGATTGCTTTATTCTATGTTTGCACAAATATATTTTGCTTCAGCAAAGTTGCTGTTGGGGGGCAATTTTTAATCACAAATCAGAGAATGCCTTTTTCTTCCAAACTATCTTTCATATAGACGCAATCCGCATACGCTGAAAGATTGGCATCTTCGGGCGAATAGCTGAACTCCCAAAAATAACTTGAAGAAGTTTCAAATTTCAAAAAACCGATTCCAAGTGCTTTTGCCGCCCACGTTTCGTCAAAGGACAGAGATTTAAAATATCCGTTGTCCCACAGTTCAAATTTCATAGTAACGTCGGTATAGTCGGCATGACTATCTCCCGAACCGTTACGGATGCTTTCAACCATGCGCTCGGCAAGCAATGGATTGGACGTGTCCAGTACCAAAGACACCGAATAGTAGTTGCCCTCTTCGGACTCGACAAAGTCCACGGTTGCGCTTGACACCGTTTCGTCTGTAATGTTATATTGCACCACTTCAAATATTCCCGTTTGCGTATTGTTGAATGAGGGCAACGCTCTTTCTTCTTCGATTATTGTTGTGTTCCAGTTTGCCGAAGGCACGCCGTTTCCGTCGCGTGAAGAATTGCGCACTTTTTGATAGGCAAGATATTCCATATCGTTATTTGCGTAGGTGCGCTCTGCAAGCAACATTTCAAAACTTTCGGCATCAATGTTCAATTTGTTCAACGTGACAAGAAAAGGCAAATCGCGCTCCAATCGATAGTCCACACGAAAATATTCGTCCTGAGTTTTTAATACGGCGGCGTCTATGTCGATATAGTTTTCAACGTTCATAACCGTCATTTTCATCAAACAGGAGCAGTATGCGGCTAGGGCGTCGCTGTCGCGCGCGGTTATTCCACCGGTGTTGTAAAGATTTACGGCATAGTCAATCAAATCGTCTTTGCCCGAAGGTATTTCGTCAAATGCCAGAGCGGAATAATCGGGACGCTCGCTAAGGTGTTTGAAAGCGTCACGTGAGGAAGGAGTCAGGTCTATCGTTGCACCGCCAAGAGAAAGCACGCCGAAAGTGATGGCAAAAACGGCAATCAAAAGTATGGACACGAATATGCCTTCAAACGCCTGAGTTTTTACGCTTGTGGTCTTTGGTATCATCAGTATTTTTCCTCCTCGTCAAGGCAATAAAAGTCTTCACTGTCCTTCTTATAAATGAAGTAATTAAGGCCGTAAACGACAACTACAAAGAGTATCAATACCGTTGCCAAAACAACATAATAAACGGGCAAAAAATTGGCTGATGCGAGAATTTCGGGGTGTTCGGTATCCCATACGTTATTAAAGATAGTCCCTTCAAAAAGCCGCACGACATAGAGGTTGTAGTCATAATTAAGGAAATATTTAGCGATAAACGACCAACCGACAAAAATCAGTGAACCAAGTGGTATCTGCCAAATAGTTTTGCGATCGAAGAGAAAGTTGCCCATCATGAGAAGAGAACCGAGCAGCAGTGCGTCATTTATAAATATTTCAAGCAAAAAACCGACGGTGCCGCTTTGAACCATTGCGTTAATAAACGTATCCTGTCCGATAAATATCAGAAGATTATAAAAAATTCCGCACATGAAAGCGGCGAAAGATACGAAAGGATAAACCAACTTTTTTTTGTCGGTAAGCACGACTATACCAAAAACGATGCAGGTGAGAAAACTGAAGTCAACAGGATAATGCAAAAATTCGCCTTCAAGCGCGTATGAAATGTATTTTCCCAGTGACGCGAGGAGGATAAATACGCCGAGAATGACAAGCAGTCGGTTGGCGAGCAATATTCTTCCACGGAAAATATACATCCCAATCGTAAATACGCATAGGAAGAGAACTGTCATAGTTAGAATAAGCCAACCGTATTCCATATATTATCCTTTTAATGCAATGCTAAGATTATACTACACAAGCGGCAGTTTTTGCAATAGCATTTTGATGTATAATCTATTAGGATAAATAAACAGCAAAAGACATTTGTCTGAAAACGCAACAGCATAGTTTTATTAAGGCGACAAAACGGTCAATTTGTTTATCAGTGCGATTAAAATGCAACGAATGTAGAAACACTGCTGTGTATTTATCAAATTTGACAGCGCATTCTTCGATAGTCTTGTCCAAAGTAAAACCGGTCCAAAGTAAAACCGATCCAAAGTAAAACCGATCCAAAGTAAAACCGGTTGAATTACAAAAAATCAAATAGGGATAAAACCGTATGACAGCACGCCGAGAACGGCAGAAATTAACACTATAAAGATAGGGTGCATGCTCTTTGATTTGTATTTGACGTTTGACAACACAAACAGCAGAGCAAAGATACCAAGACCAATAAAATCAATTTTTGCGCCGCTGTCATAAACAGAATTGATGCCGAAGATAACAGTGAGCAGAAGCGTCAAAAAAATCGATAAAAGAAGTCCTGTCACCGCAGAGCGCACTCCCGAAAATACTTCTTGAACGGAAGGTTTTTTCATATATTTGCTGAAAAGTTTCACAACGAGAATAATGATGATAATGGAGGGCAACACAACTCCGATAGTTGCGCAAGCCGCACCCAAAACACCTGCCACTTGCATACCTGTGTACGTTGCGATATTCACGGCAAACGGCCCGGGTGTACTTTCCGATATTGCTATGAAATCCAGCAAAATTTCTTGCGTAAGCCAGTTTTCCGCCACAACGTCTTGCATGATGAGCGGTATCATTGCATGACCGCCGCCTATGGTAAACAGACCTATTTTGAAAAACACCCAAAAGAGAGAAAGATAAATCATTTTTTATCCTCCTCATTATTTTCGTTGTCATATTTAGTTGGTCCGTTATCGCAGATTGGGCAGTTAAAGTTGTCGTTATCTGTATTTGAACTGCTGTTGCAGTCGCAACAAGGTTTATTTGGCATATCTTTTTCTAGGTTTAACGTAGTGGCGGCTTTGTCTAGTTCCGCTTGTTCAACAACCTTTTTTTGATAGGCGTCTACGTCGGTTATTATGCCGAGTTTTTTAATACGCAAGTTTTTAAAAATAACTAAAAGAGTAAACAAACCGATGGTTGCAAGCAAAACGTATATAACGCTTACGTTTGTCAAAAACACAATCAAAAATGCAACAATCGCAATCAGAATATTGAGTATGTTTTTTTTCATACCTCGCCAAAACGTCAAAACGGATTTTGCTATCAGCACAAGCACGCCCACGCGGATTCCTCTAAATAAATAACCCACCCAGACGTTTTCACGCACCAAATCAATAACGAGCGAAATGCCCAATATAATCAAAAAGGACGGCAGCACAACTCCGAGAGTTGCAAAAATTCCGCCTAATATGCCTACTTGTTTTGTGCCTATGAACGTTGCGATGTTTATTGCAATCGCACCGGGAGTGCTTTCAGCAATGGCAACTATGTCCGCAAATTCGTCGTGGGTAAGATAGTGATATTTGTCAACCATTTCGCGTTCAACCATAGTAAGCATAGCGTAGCCTCCTCCAAAAGAAAAAAGGCCAATTTTAAAAAATACGGCAAACAGATGAAGAGCGGATTTTAACTTTTGTTTTAGTGTGACATTCATTGCATATAGTTTAGCCTAATTTCACATTTGTGACAACAACATTTTGGCTTTATACTGCACTAGACAGTGTGTTAAAATTGTGCCGTTGAAATTTATGAGATTATTTTATTGCAATTTCTGCCGCGGTTTTGTTCAGTTTGCTGTTTATACTATGGGCGGCTTGTTTGCTTCTTTGCTATTTTTAAACCTAAACTGTTCAACGAAATCGGAGTCAAAAAGAGAATTATCATAAAAATAATTTATTTGGATTTTAATAAGATTTTGCGGTTTTGTTATATATTATCGAACTTAAAAAAAGACAAAAATAAAAACGCGTCGTTTGGCGCGTCTTTATTTGTTTGATTTGATTACTTTTCTGAAATTGCACCGGTGGGGCAACTTTCTTCACATGCACCGCAGTCGATACACTCGTCAGCATTTACGACATACTTTCCGTCACCTTCAAAAATGGCTCCAACGGGACAGGTGTCTGCGCATGCACCGCACGCGATACATTCATCACTGATAACTCTGGGCATAATATTACTCTCCTTTGATATTTGGCTTTTGACCTGACATTATGATATCACAACCGTTCAAATTTGTACAGTCCTAACAATCAAAACGTGTCACATTATTTCATATATCGCTGTCGGGAGTTTCGTCTATTTCCGCTGTGGATTGACGCTCTGCAATGTTCAGTTCGTCAAGTCCGTAGGTTTTTAAGTCGTAGTCGCCGTTTTTAAGCAGCACTCGCACACTCGAGGTCTGCTTTATAAGGTCATTTTGTTCAACCATACCTTCACCGTCGGGTGTTTGGACCTTGCTGCCTACTTTCGGCATAAGTTTGAAAACTTCGTTGTAATAAGAGTTTTCATATTTCAAACAGCACATAAGCCTTCCGCATACACCGCTGATTTTTTGGGGATTAAGTGATAGCCCTTGAAGTTTTGCCATCTTTATGGATACCTTTTCAAAATCAGGAAGGTGGGATGTGCAGCAGCATTCGCGCCCACAGGGGGCAAGCGCGCCTCGCATTTTTGTTTCGTCGCGCTCATAAATCTGTCTTAGTTCAATTCTAACTTTGTATACGGAAGCCAAAGAACGAACGAGTTCTCTGAAGTCCACGCGCCCTTCGGCGGTGAAATAATAAACCAGTTTTGTACGGTCAAAAGTGTATTCGGCGTCGACAATTTTCATCTGAAGACCAAGCGCGTTCACCTTTTCACGTATGACTTTTATGGCGTTATCCTTGTCGGCGAGATTTTTTTCAACTCGCTCAAAGTCTTCCTCGGTCGCTTTTCTAATAACCGGTTTTAGCGGGGCGACGATTTCTTTGTCCGAAACTTCCTTATTTGCGATAACGACACTGCCAAATTCCTGCCCGCGGGCTGTTTCGACGATTGCACCGTCACCCTCAAAAAACTCCGCATCTTTGGGGTCGAAATAATACACCTTGTTGGTGCCGTTAAATTTTATGCCTACTATTATTGCCA
Organism: uncultured Bacteroidaceae bacterium; assembly: GCA_964367645.1. GTDB lineage: Bacteria > Bacillota > Clostridia > Christensenellales > CAG-917 > RGIG4097. The sequence goes on along the minus strand of CAYIYN010000005.1, from coordinate 9,398 downwards.
TTTAAATTTATCCTCCAAAATGCCGAACAAAAGCCAGTCAATCGTGGCAGTCGAATTTACGTTCAGCGATAACTTGCGTCTTGATAGATTGATTCTTTTTATAATCTCCGAAATAGCGAGCGGCGAAAAGCTCTCCGACAGAGTTTTGATGTCTTCTCCGACTAATTTTGACAATGCTTTATCTTTTCCCGCCTTTAAAACTAGCATATTCCTTAATATTATCGAGAGAACGTCCAAAAATTTGTCGGTGTCGTTATTCAAAACCGACAGCCTGCTGATAGCGAGAATATCCGTGCTCCGCTTTAAATCAAAAAGCAGTTTGACAGCCGAGCGGTACAACTCGACGTATTCAGGTGAACGGGCGATTTTTACGGCGTTACCAAGAGTGCCCTCGCTGCAAGTTGTGGCTATTTTTGCAATGCTTTCTTCGCACCCCAAGTCAACCAACGCCTTTTTTATAGTTTGGTCGTCAAAGACATCCATATAAACTTTGCGGCAGCGCGACTTGACGGTTTCAAGCATTGCGGATTCGTTTGAAACTCCCAAGAAAAACGATACGCCTTCGGGCGGTTCTTCAAGAGTTTTAAGCAGTTTGTTTTGTGCTGCGGCATTCATCAAATCCGCACGGTAAACAAAAAACAATCTGGTGCCTGAAAAGGAGCGTATGTCCGCGGCGGCGCTGAGTTCTTTTACCGCGTCAACTTTGATTGATTCGCCTTCGCGGTTGAAGTGCGTGATGTCGGGATTGTTGTCGTGAATTGCGCGCAAACATTCCGTGCAATTTAGACATGCGGATTTGGACTCGCAGAAAGCGGCGGCGGCAAGCAGTGAAAAAAACTCTTTCACAATCTCATCGTCGTTGGATACCACCATATAAGCGTGACCCAGTCCCAACCTAAAGTCATTGCTGATGAGGTTAAATGCGCGCGAACCTTTAAGCGCGTCCTCAAACATCACTTCACTCACTTGATTATACCCCTTTCGCGTAGAAGCGCGAGAATGGACTCGTGAGTTTCAATTTTATCAAAACTTGGTTTTATCGGTACAATTCTGCCGTTTGAAAGTGCGATTTCGCTTTTATAACCTTCATAAACTGCTTTGTGAAAATTTGCGGTTTCCTGTTCCATTCTGTCTTCGCCCCTTTGAGAGCGCCACGATTCGCTTGGCGAAAGGTCAATAAAAACGGTCAAGTCCGGCATACAGTTACGCTCTGCGTAGGCATTTATGGTTTTGACAAAGTCCGCGCCTAAACCGCGTGCGTAGCCTTGGTAAGCGACAGAACTGTCGATGTAGCGGTCGCAAATCACAAGTTCGCCCCTTTTGAGTGCGGGCATTATTTTTTGTTTGATCAGTTGAACGCGCGCTGCGGCATACAAAAGCGATTCCGTTTCCGGTGTCATTTCTACGTTATTCGGGTCTAATATGACGTCGCGTATCTGCTCCGAAATAACAGTGCTGCCCGGCTCGCGCAAAACCAAAGCGGATTGCTCCGTTCTTGATAAATAATCTTTAAGATAACGCAGTTGCGTGGATTTTCCCACTCCTTCGCAACCTTCAAATGAAACGAACATTATATTCCTTTAAAGCAAAGCGGTTTTGCCCGCTCGTCATAGATTGTTGGAAATTATTGTATCACAAAGACTGTGCTTTCACAATCAAATTGACTTATTCTCCCTTTGGCGCCGTTCCCAAAATGTAGTATGGCGCTTTCGTGTCCTCAATTCCGTCCAGATAGAAAGAGGAAACATATTTCTTTATGATTGATGTCAAATCGGTGTTCTCATCGTAATTTACCGCCGAATGCAATCCCCACACTTCGGCAATGCGCTCGTATGAATCGGTGAGCAAATTTGCCTGCAGGCTGTCCCATCCTATCATCAAATTTCCCTTGCAGTTATACAGTCCCCAACTGGAATTTCCCGCCGCGTGTTTGTACGTCCAAGTGGTATAGTGCCAGCCTTTGCCGGTATAGAGTTCCATAACTCCGTCCCAAGCGTCCCAGTCTGTTTGTGTTTGGTCGCCCACGCCGTTTTTGGCCGAATGGCTGTCACCCCACACGTTATATTCGCCGATGAGCACGGGATAATCTCTTGTTTGTTCCGATGCGTTCTTTTTGTCAATGCCGTATCCAAAAGGACCGGAAACTTTCATCGTGTAATAAGTGGCGTTTGCCATTTCGGCCGAAGCCCAGTTGTAGTGGTGATACTGATACAAAACGTTTTCCCAACCGTATTTTTCTTTGGAGGGTAGATTTCCCGCCTCCCAACACGATTCCATTGATATCATATGGTTTTTGTCGACAGCACGGATTGCATCATACAAAACGTCGAAATAATCCCAAACAACTTTGTTTGTAACCTGAGATTTGCCTCCGTCGCTTGCGGTTGCAATGCCCGGCTCGTTTATTATGTCGTATGCCGCCACCCATTTATTGTCTTTATAATGTGACGCTATTGCTTCCCAAAGCATTTTGGTTTTATCGCGGCAAATTTGGCCTTCTTCGTTGTCAAGATAGAGCCTGCCCAAATATTCGCTTGTGTCGCCCGAGTGGTCTTGCCCCGATTGAGAGCCGACTGCTCCGTGCATATCGAGAATGGCATATAACTCGTATTTTTCGCACATTTCCAGCGCCCAGTCCAAGCGTTCAAAGGCATTTTCTTTTATTGTAAGTTCCGAAAACGGAATTTTGTCGTAGCGACTTGTGTCGGCATTATATTCCAACACTTCCATAAAATTCATATATGTAAAAGGTATACGGACACAGTTTAGCCCTAGATTTTTGACGTTTTCAAAATCTTTTTCTGTTATCCAACTGCTTTCATACACGTCAAACAACTCTTCCATTTTATCTTTGCCGAAACGGTCTGAAAGCAGACGCATAAACGAAATTTGGTCGGCATCGTAACCGTCGGGATTGTCCGCGCCAGCATATGTTGACGGTACCAGCCATTCCTCTTGTACCAGCCAGCCACCGAAGTTTGTGCCTTGGAGGGCAACCTTGTTGCCGTCGCCGTCAAGTATAAAGATATCATCTGCATGCAAATATGGATTAGCGATTATTTCATCAATGGGGTCTAAGACCGTGTTATCACAGGCTACAAAAGACAAGCCTACGACCAAAAGAATAAATACTGCAAAAAAAGAAACAATTCGGTTTTTCATTATCCACCTCGATAAGATTGTAGGCTTGCTGCGGGGGCTTGTCAACATTGTTTTTGTTGACTTGAGTAATGTTTAGTATTAAAATATAACAATACTCAGCAGTGCGGGAGCGCGTGAAATCAATGGATTTAAAGCAAGTCGAAAACAAATGGCGCAAAATCTGGGAAGAAACAGGTCTATACAAGTTTCATCCGGAGCGCGTGGGAAAAAAATGGTATGTTCTTGAAATGTTCTCCTACCCCTCGGGTGCAAGATTGCACGCGGGGCATTGGTACAATTACGGACCGTCCGACACTTATGCGCGTTTTAAGCGTATGCAGGGATACGAAGTTTTTCAGCCTATGGGTTTTGACGCTTTTGGTCTACCTGCCGAAAACTATGCCATAAAAACGGGAATTCACCCTCAAGACAGCACCTTAAAAAACATCGCCACGATGGAAGAACAGCTTAAAAAAATCGGGGCGACTTACGATTGGGATTATGAAATAAAAACCTGCAATCCCGATTATTACAAGTGGACCCAATGGATGTTTTTGCAACTGTATAAGCACGGACTTGCTTACCGAAAGGAAGCACCCGTCAACTGGTGCCCTTCATGCAATACGGTGCTTGCAAACGAGCAGGCGCAAGACGGAGTCTGTGAACGTTGCGGAAGTCAAGTCATAAAAAAGAACCTTACGCAATGGTTTTTCAAAATTACCGATTACGCAGAAGAATTGTTGCAAGACCTAGATAAACTTGATTGGCCTGAAAAAACCAAACTTATGCAGAAAAACTGGATCGGCAAATCCTACGGCGGCGAAATTGAATTTTCAGTAAAGGATTCCGACGTTACTTTCAGAGTCTTCACAACGCGGGCCGATACGCTTTTCGGTGTTACCTACGTCGTGTTGGCACCCGAAAGTCCGCTTGTGGATATGGTCGTTAAACCCGATTTCAAGGCGGCGGTTGAAGAATATAAAATAAACAGCGCAAAAGTCACCGAAATCGACAGAATGGCATCCACCAGAGAAAAAACAGGTATTTTGACCGGTGCGTATGCAATAAATCCCGTCAACGGACGCGAAGTGCCGATTCTCGTTGCAGATTACGTCATTGCAAGTTACGGCACGGGCGCGGTGATGGGCGTTGCGGCACATGATGACAGAGATTATGTTTTTGCAAAAAAACTTGGTCTTCCGATTGAGCGCGTCGTAAAGGGTGCAAATCCCGACGTTGACGACAGCCTGCCTTTCACAGACTACGGCATTATGATAAACAGCGGTGAATTTGACGGAATGAGTTCCGAAGAAGGCAAAATCGCAGTTGTCAAAAAACTTGAAAGCGAAGGAAAGGGTGCACTGAAAACAAATTACAGACTGCGCGACTGGCTTGTCAGCCGTCAGCGCTATTGGGGCGCGCCTATTCCCATCATACATTGTCCGCATTGTGGTGACGTGGGCGTCCCCGAAGAAGATTTGCCCGTAAAATTGCCTTATGATGTGGAATTTAAGCCCGACGGCAAGTCGCCTCTCGCTAAAAGCGAGGAGTTTATGAATTGCACTTGTCCTAAGTGCGGCGCGCCAGCAAAACGCGATCCCGACACATTGGACACTTTCGTTTGTTCAAGTTGGTATTTTTTGCGCTATCCCGACAACAAAAACACCGAAAAACCTTTCAATACGGCTTGGATAAACAAGGTTTTGCCTGTCGATAAATATATCGGCGGAGCAGAACACGCTTGTATGCACCTTCTTTACGCGCGCTTTTTCACAAAAGCTCTGCGCGATATGGGTTATCTCAATTTTGACGAGCCATTCCTATCTCTCGTGCACCAAGGCATCATTTTGGGAGCGGACGGACAAAAGATGAGCAAATCGCGCGGCAACGTGGTTTCTCCTGACGAGAGCATAGCCAAATACGGTGCAGACGTCTTTCGAGTTTATCTTATGTTCGGTTTTAGTTATATAGAGGGTGGCCCTTGGAACGAAAGCGGACTTGACAGTATCGGGCGTTTCTTTGACAGAGTTGAGCGAATTGTGAAAAAGTGCTATGAACTCAACTTTGAGGATAGACCTATGGGCGCGGCGGAAAAGGAACTCAACTTCGTCCGCAACAATTCAATCAAAGAAGTATCCGAAGATATAGACACTTTCCGCTTCAATACGGCTCTTGCCAGACTTATGGAATACGTCAACGCAATTTACACCTATGAAAACGCCGTTGATAAAAAGAGCGTATTCTACCGCGACTGCGCAAAAGATTTGGTATTGCTCATGGCGCCGTTTGCGCCGCACTTTGCAGAAGAACTTTGGGAAATGTTGGGCGAAAAGTATTCTGTCTTCAATCAAGCATATCCTGTTTTTGACAAAAAAGCATTGGTGCGTGATGAGATTGAACTTGCCGTGCAGATAAACTCCAAACTCCGCGCAAAAATCACCGTATCCAAAGACGCCGACAAAGCGCAAATCGAAGCGGCGGCAAAAGCGGCAGTGGCGGCGCAATTAACGTCCGACGTCAAAAAAGTGATTATTGTGACGGGGCGTTTAGTCAACCTTATTGTTTAATAAATTTGAGGAAAACACTATGTTGGACTTATTGAGAATAAAAAATAATACGGAAGAAGTCGTTAAAGCCCTTGCCAAAAAAGGTTATGAGGCCGATTTTAGTGAAGTTATCGCTTGTGATAACCGACGCAAGGCTTTGATTGGGGAAATCGAGCAGTTGAAAGCACGCCGCAACAAGGTATCGGCTGAAATCCCGAAACTCAAAAAAGAAGGTAAGAACGTTGATTTCATCTTCGAAGAGATGAGAAAAATTGGCGACGACATTGCCGCAGGCGACGAAAAAATAAATGCACTAATCGAAAAAATCAATGATTTTTTGTGCAGAATCCCCAATATTCCCGATGACGATTTGCTCTCGGGAGAAAAGGAAAATAACAAGGTCGTCAAAATGTGGGGAGAAACAACAAAATTCGACTTCACCCCCAAAAATCACTACGACCTTTGCGTTGATCTAGGCCTAATTGATTACGAGCGCGGAGTAAAACTTAGCGGAAGCGGCTTTTGGATTTACCGCGGAGTGGGCGCAAGACTTGAATGGGCGCTTCTCAATTATTTTGTCGAAGAGCATTTAAAAGACGGGTACGAATTCATTCTTCCGCCTTATCAGCTAAATTATGACTGCGGATACGGGGCGGGACAGTTCCCCAAGTTTTCCGATGAAGTTTACTGGCTTGACTGTGACGAAGACAAAAAGCGCAACCGCTTTATGTTGCCCACAGCAGAAACCGCTCTCGTAAATATGTACGCAGGCGAAATTATCCCCGAAGACAAACTGCCTATGAAGTTCTTTGCCTATTCGCCGTGCTTTAGAAAGGAAGCGGGTAGCGCAAGAAGCGAAGAGCGCGGAATGATAAGAGGACATCAGTTCAACAAAATCGAAATGGTGCAGTACGCAAAACCGTGTGACAGCGCGAAAGCGTTTGAAGAACTTGTGTCAAAAGCGTGCCGTTTGGTTGAAAATCTAGGCTTACATTTCCGCCTTTCTAAACTTGCCGCCGGAGATTGCTCTGCGTCTATGGCGCGCACTTATGATATAGAGTTATGGATTCCTTCAATGGGCATTTACAAAGAGTGTAGTTCGGTTTCAAACGCAAACGACTATCAAGCGCGCCGCAATAACACACGCTATCGCGACAGCGAAACAGGCAAACCGCAGTTTTTACACACCTTAAACGGCAGTGGACTTGCAACCTCGCGCGTGTTACCGGCAATCGTCGAGCAGTTCCAAAACGCTGACGGAAGTGTCACGGTGCCCGAGGTTCTAATTAAGTATTTGGACGGAATGAAAGTCATACGCCGCGATTAATCCAAAGCCGATTTGTGTGATGGCCGATAGACCGATGTCAAAATGAAACGAAATTAAGCACAAGCAGGGGATATAAAACCGCAGCAAATTTTAAAATATGTAAATTAAAAGGACGCATATGCGTCCTTTTGTTTTACTTGCTGTTTTTGGTTGGTTCGTTGGTGTAGTTGCGAGCGTTTGATGCACCCTTGCTCTTTGCAGCGGATTTGCTGCCCGCTTTGTTGCTGCAATTCTTGGTTGCTTTGCTGTCGGATTGTTTGTTGTCGTTCATAGTTTCTCCTTTTTTTCGGCATTTGCCGTTATAAGGATAGTATTTACAAGCGCGACAACAATTATACACTACAACACAATCTAATCTTAGTATGATTGAAAAATGTCGATATTTGTGGTATTATGTTGCTATGGTAGATACGGGCAACACTTGGAACGAAATTCTGGCTGAAGATTTTAAGGCAGAGAATTACAACAATCTCCGACGTTTTTTGGTGGAAGAATATCGCTTTGGTATAGTTTATCCCGAAATGCACGACATCTTCAATGCCTTAAAATACACAGACTTTTCAGACGTCAAGGTCGTCATTTTAGGACAGGACCCTTACCATAATCCGGGACAAGCGCACGGAATGTGCTTTTCTGTCAAACCCGAAATGCAAGCGCCTCCGTCGCTTGTCAATATCTTCAAAGAAATCAAAACGGAAACAGGCTATGATAACACAAGTCCGTATCTTATGCCGTGGGCAAAGCAGGGCGTGCTTCTTTTGAACACTGTGCTAACCGTCCGTCAGGGCGAAGCAAACAGCCACAAAGGCAAAGGCTGGGAGATACTAACCGATAGCATAATCAAAAAATTGAACGACAGGAAAGAGCCGATAGTCTTTATGCTTTGGGGCGGGAACGCACGCAGCAAAAAGGCGCTTATTACCTCTCCGTGGCATTTGGTGTTGGAGTGCGCGCACCCATCACCGCTCAGTGCATACAATGGATTTTTCGGTTGCGGGCATTTTTTGAAGTGCAATGAGTTTTTGACGCAAAAGGGTTTAAAACCCATAGATTGGCGCACTTAAGTGCCTTTTAGGAAAAATATGGATGAAAAAGACATTCAAAGAATCAACTTCCTATACCATAAATCCAAAGAATCGGGGCTTACGGAATCGGAAAAAGCCGAACAAGTCAAATTAAGGCGCAAGTATATAGACAGTGTAGTAGGCAATTTGCGCTCGCAATTAAACAGCGTACACGTCGTGAAAGAAGAAACATTTACAGCCGTTGCAGTATCGGACAATAATACAAAGGACAGTGATACTGAGGGCTAGAATTGCAACTATTTTGTTACATTTACACTCGATATGATAAGATTAAAAATAAGAATTGATTGTTAAAACACCTGCGGATTGTGGACGTTTCAAATTATCAATAAAATGCTTAAATCAAATTTGCTCAAAAAGATTGCGGATGCAAACAAACAGGGCATTCGGTCGGTGCTTTTGCGCCAAAGGGTATGTGTCCGCAGTTGCGGCTCTTTCAAGCCACTGTGCTGCCGTCCTCGCTTTCAAAAAATTTGCCTCCTAATTCATAAGCATAATTGTTCGATATAGTTTTAAATCGAACAAAAAACCTCTTAAAAAACTTGTGAAATAATGAAAAGCGTTTGACAAAGCAACATCACAATGCTATTATCTTAAAGCATTCATCTTGGGGGTGTAGCTCAGTTGGTAGAGCGCTTGATTTGCATTCAAGAGGTCCTCGGTTCGAATCCGTGCATCTCCACCAGTGTGCAAGGCGCATAAATTGCGCAAGCACCAATATCCACCAGTGTGCAAGGCATATAAATTGCGTAAGCACTAATATCCACCAGTGTGCAAGGCACATAAATTGCGTAAGCACTAATATCCACCAGTGTGCGAGGCATATAAATTGCGTAAGCACCAATATCCAAGGGGTTGTAGCTCAGTTGGTTAGAGCACGCGCCTGATAAGCGCGAGGTCGATAGTTCGAGCCTATTCAACCCCACCACAGTGGAACTATCCGAACGCGGTTAAATGAAAACCGGATTCGGATAGTTTTTTCTTTGTCGAATTGTGTGGAATTATAATCGAGATTTTTAAGATTTAGATAATTGTCAAAACAATAAATCTCAAAAATTATTGCTCGCTTGTTTTTTGCCTTATCGCAGTAAATCTTGAATAATTACGATTTTTAACTACCGCATTCGTCGATATGCTGATGTTCGTGGCATATAGAACCTGTGGACTTCAATTTTCCCGATAAATACATTTCCGCCGCAGTTTTTGCGTCGCCGCACGCTCCTGTTATGACGTCAATGTTTAGTTCCTTGAAGATATCCACCGCGCCGCCGCCCATTCCGCCGGATATAATAACGTTGA
>CAYIYN010000004.1:0-36850 GCA_964367645.1 uncultured Bacteroidaceae bacterium | reverse complement strand
CTATCAAATAACTCAATTTGCCATTCGCGTGCCTTTGTGCGGTGGGGGTGCCCCCCTTTTGCCGCTATGCCAAGTGGCATAATGAGGCGACGATACTTAATGTGCGAGAGCCGAGTGTGTCCCCGCCGTAAGGCTCGTGTCCGCAACTTCATAATGAGCGAGTGCGCGTTTTATAGTATAGATGCGGTTAAATTAATCGCAAAAATACGAATAATTGTATCTTATATTTGACAATTTGCGTTGTTTGTCAGATGAGTATCACATCAAGCGCCTTCAAGGAGCATTTTGTCGGCGATGAGGGCGATAAATTCGCCGTTTGTGGGCTTTTCGTTGGGGGCATAAACTTTTATGCCGAAAATCTGATTGATATTTTCAATTTTACCCCTATTCCAAGCCACTTCTATAGCGTGACGTATTGCGCGCTCAACTTTTGAGGAAGACGTTGCAAAACGATCGGCTATTGTTGGATACAACTTTTTTGTTATACTTCCGATTATGTCGGGATTATCCACTGTCATTTTTATTGCTTCACGCAGATACTGATAACCTTTGATATGTGCCGGAATGCCGACAGAAATAAACAAATTTGCTATTTTTTCGTCCAAATTGCGGTTGGGCGATGGGAAACGCGTGCGTTTTATGGTGATATCAGTCGAAGAAAATTCATCGAGAGTGTTTCTTAGCGTTTCAAAATTGAATGGCTTTGCTAGAAAATATCCCGCTCCGTAGCGTAATGCCTTTTGCACAAAACCGTCAGTTGCCAATTGCGACATCATAATTACCGTGGGGCGCGAATGATTTAGAGCGGTTAGAACACCAAAACCGTCCAGTTTGGGCATAACTATGTCCAAGAGCAAAAAATCCGGCTGGTATTTGTCCACCAAGGCTAGCGCCTCCACGCCGTTCTCCGCAGTTCCAACCACCATATAACTGCCGTCCTGTTCAAAAAAATCTTTCAAACTTGACACCAAACCCGTGTTGTCATCGGCTATAACAATAGTCCTTCTCATCATAATCCTCCCTGAATTAATAAGTGTATTCTAGCACGGACAAAATTCGGACGCAAAAGGATAAAAGAGCAATCTATTGGGTTCTTTTGTCGATTTTTGTAAATGCTTTATAATGTTTGTGTGATTTGAATAAGGTTTTGTCGAGTCATGTCAACTTGTCAATACTATCATAATGGGATAGTGCTGTGCAATAATTATTTTTGGAATTTATTTTATAGCTAAATATTGTAAAAAAATGGTGAAAAATCACTAAGTGTAGATATTTTTATGAATTTATGCAAAAAATCAAAGTTTTTGCAATGATTTTTTTTGCGTGTCGATTTATACAAAATTTGCTCACAAGGAGTTTGCCGTGCATCTTTTTAACGCTACAAAAATAATTAAGTATTTATTTAAGAATTATTTTCAAAAAAACAGTTTACAATATCAAGACATCTAAATATAATATATGAAAAATTGGCAAGAGGTGGATGCATGGCCAGATATAAAAAGTGCCCGCGCTGTGAACTTAATTGGATTTTAGAAGAAGCGGAACTTTGCGAAGTTTGCAAAGCGGAAATGGGCAAAGAAAGTTCAATCGCGTTGCTTGAGGACGAAGATGACGAGGAAATGTTTGAATCCAAAATCTGTCCTATATGCAAAGTGAACTTCCTTGACGGTGATGAAGAAATGTGCCCTGTGTGCCGTGAGGAACAAATTTCCAAAAAAGAAAAAGACGACATTCCTTGGGACGAAGAAGGGGCAGTGACCGAAGTTGAAGAAGATGCCGTCGACGATACGATTTTTGACGATGAAACTATCCCTCTTAGCGAACTTCAGGACGAAGAAGAGGGAGAAGAGGCGGAAGAAGACGCAGATGAAAATGAAGAGGCAGCCGGTGAAATCGACGATTTTGACGAATCCATAATAGACTTTGACGAAACCGATATTGAGGATGACGAAGAAGACGAAGAGGACATCGATTCTGACTCCGATGATAACAGCAAAAAGGATGAATGACGACAATTAAGGCTATAAACAGAAAGCAACGATAACCGTTATCGTTGCTTTTTTCATTGCGTTATGATAATATTTGCGCGTAATACGCAATGAACTAGAGGTAATTATGGCAAAACAACAAGGCTTTGTAACCGAAATAGCCGATATGAGCAAGGATTTCCCTCAGTGGTATACCGACGTTATTTTGAAAACCGAACTCGTTGACTACGGCCCCGTCAAGGGAACTATGGTAATACGTCCTTACGGATACGAGATTTGGGAGCACATTCAGGAAGAACTTAACAAACGCTTTAAGGCGACAGGGCATAAAAACGCCTATTTCCCTATGTTTATTCCTCTTAGTTATTTGATGAAAGAGGCTGAACACGTTGAAGGATTTGCTCCCGAAGTTGCGCTTGTTACACACGTCGGCAATCAGGAACTGGAAGAAAAACTTGTCGTGCGTCCCACTTCCGAAACGATAATTTGTGATATGTACGCCAAATGGGTGCACAGTTACCGCGATTTGCCTATGCTCATAAATCAGTGGGCAAACGTTGTCAGATGGGAAAAAACAACCCGTCCCTTCCTTAGAACCAGCGAATTTTTGTGGCAGGAAGGACATACCCTCCATATAACCGAAGCCGAAGCCCGCGAAGAAGCGTTGAAAATGCTTGAAGTTTACCGAGAGTTTATGCAAAACGTGCTTGCAGTGGATGTATTGATCGGGATAAAAACCGAAAAAGAGAAATTTGCGGGAGCGGTGGAAACGTATTCAATGGAAGCAATGATGCTAGACGGCAAATCACTGCAATCCGGCACAACGCATTATCTTGGACAAAACTTCGCGTCGGCGTTTGAAATCAAATTTTTAGACCGTGACGGTGTCCTCAAAAATCCTTATCAAACCAGTTGGGGTGTTTCCACAAGACTTATCGGCGCCCTTATAATGGCGCACGGCGATCAGCGCGGACTAAAACTTCCTCCGAGAGTTGCTCCCGTACAGGTTGCAATTATTCCTATTGCCACCCACAAAGAAGGAGTTTTGGAAAAGGCGCAGGAAATAGCCGATATGCTGACAAGCAAGGGTGTCAGGGTGGAGCTTGACAACCGCGACCAATCCGCCGGCTGGAAGTTCAACGAGTGGGAAATGAAAGGCGCACCCATACGACTGGAAATTGGACCGCGCGATTTGGAAAACGGAGAAGTCACTCTCGCCAGACGCGACACTCATGAAAAATCCGTAATGCCGATTGATGCGCTAAAAGACGGTATCCCCGCGCTCTTGGACGATATCCACGAAACGATGTTCAAACAATCGCAAGACTTCTTGCATTCTCATATAACCGTATGCAAAGATATGGAAGAACTGAAAGCCGCTCTTGAAAATCAAAATTTTGTCAAAGCGATGTGGTGCGGCTGCCGAGAATGCGAAGACGCCGTCAAAGCCGAAACAGCCGCGTCCTCCCGCGTTATGCCGTTTGACCAAACTCCCGTTGGCGAAACTTGCGTCCACTGCGGCAAACCGGCAAGCAAAGTCCTATACTTCGCAAAGAGTTATTGATTTCTAGCCATTCCAATTAAAAAATCAGCCGATAGAGCAATTTTGAAAAATGCGCTATCGGCTTTTATTTTATATAATTCAAAAGTTTTGGGAATTGTCAAGGGGGCTTTTGCCTAAAAGCCCCCTTAACTGTAAATATCCCAAAAAAATTATGTTAGTTAAGCGGCGTCGGCACCGGTAAAAATATCGGATTGCTCGGCGGTCTTTTCAGTTGTGATAGTTAGGGTGCCTTCAGCGTTAACAGAAAGTACAATGTTGCCGTTTAGGTCTGTACGGTAGACACTCATGTTTTGATTTTTCAATCTGTCGAGCGTTGCTTTGCGGGGATGATTGAAAGTGTTTCCGCTTGCATTGCAACTGATTATTGCTTGCTCACAATTTATAAAATCCAAAAATTCTTCAGTTGATGAAGTTTCGCTTCCGTGGTGTCCGACTTTCAGCACGTCGCAATCAAGCAAACTTCCGCCGACTTTATCAATGAATTTCGGCTCGTTTATTTCGTTGCTGTCGCCTGTTAAAACAATTTTCTTTCCGTTATATTCAAGCACACCTATGGGAGAAATTGCATTTCTTTCCTCTGCCGAGCTTAAATCCGAATCAGCCCACTCGTTTTCGGTGTAGGCATAGAAATCGAGGCGATAGGTGTCGGTGGTGATTGAGAAGTTGCCTATGTTTTGGTGAATTACGGCATCAGACTCAGTTAGAGCCGCGATAAAGAAATCCGCATAGACTCCCGTATCAATGGTGTCAGGGTCGGAAAAATCGTCAAGTTTGTCGGCGGGAAGCGCAGCAATTGAGGCAATACGCTCGGCATTCGACTCTTTGCTTTCGTCCGGCGCGGAAAGAACGAAAGGCATATAGATATTATCCACGTCATAGCGGTGTAAGACGTCGTCCAAATAATAGACATGGTCGCTGTCGCAGTGTGTCAGCATAAGATAATCAAGTTGGTCGTCTGTGACGTATGTATCCAAATAGTTTAATGTTTCGTCGCGGTAGGTATTGCCGCCGTTATAATTGGCGCAGTCGATAAGCATATCCTTGCCATCGGGGAATAGGATTAAAATACAGTCGCCTTGACCTACGTCGATAAAATGAATTTGCAATTCGCCGTCGCCTCGATTGAGCGTAGGAGGGTCATTGCCGTCATCGTTACCTATGACAAAAAGTGATGCGATTGCATCCCAAACGTCGGGTGCTGCGAAATAAATAATCGTCAACGTGACCGCGACAATAAGAACGGCTGCGACAATGCCGAAAATAAACGCTTTCGGATTTTTCTTGATTGCACGCTTAACTGCTTTTTCAGCGTTTGTTTGTGTTTTACGTTTAGCCATAAGTACATTATATAGATTGTTTGCCAGGCGCGCAACCTTATAAAGCAATTATGTGCGTGCATTGCGCGTCGGAAAAACGAACAATTTTAAACAAGCACGGGAGAGAAACAAATGTTTTAGGCACGCAAAAAAACTTGATAACGCATAAAACGTTGCTATTGCCGCAAGTTTTGAAAAGGCAACAAAATTGATAACGCATAAAACGTTGCTATTGCCGCAAGTTTTGAAAGGCAACAAAAAAACAAGGCTTGCACCTTGTTTTTTGTTTTTATTTGCTTTGCTGCCCGATTAGTCCGCTTTGTAAGGAAGAAGCCCCATAACTCTTGCTCTCTTGATTGCGGTTGCAAGAGTGCGTTGATGCTTCGCGCAGACTCCGCTCATACGGCGGGGCAGGATTTTGCCTTTTTCTGTGACGAAACGACGAAGTCTTGCAACGTCCTTATAGTCGATGTCATCAATATGCTCAACGCAGAAAAGGCAAACTTTTTTCTTGGGCATGCGCTTTGGAGGGCGCGGTGCCGCTTTTGCATCGTTGTTTTGAATATCAGCCATAAAAATTTACTCCTATTAATTAGAAGGGCAGATCTTCGTCGATGGGACGAAGTTCATCAAAGTCCGTAACTCCCTCGATTGTGCTGCTTTCATCATCGTTTTTGGTGGAGAGAAATTGAACCTCGTCCGCTGCTATTTCGGTGACGTAACGGCGGGAGCCGTCTTGAGCGTCGTAATTGCGGGTTTGCACGCTTCCGCTTACTGCTGCTTTGCTGCCTTTCTTCAGATAACGAGCGCAGTTGTCTGCTTGCGCTCTCCAAACTACGACAGGGAGAAAATCGGTTTCTCTTTTGCCGTCTTTGCTGTAACTTCTTGAAACTGCAAGCGTAAACTTGCAAAATTTAACGCCGTTGTTGGTTGTGGACAGTTCAGGATCCTTCGTTAAATTTCCAATCAAAAATACCTTGTTCATAACATTCTCCTTATCACTGTTATTTCTTGATAAACATTTGTCTTACGACATTGTCGTCAATGCCCATCTGCCTGTCGATTTCGTCACGAGCTTCCACGGTGCATTCCACGTTCATCAGAACATAATAGCCTTCCGTTTGCTTGTTGATTTCATAGGCAAACTTTTTTAGACCCCATTTATCAAGGTCGATCAAAGTGCCCAGAGATGATGCAAGCTGCTCGTACTTTTCGATGACGGCGTTTGTTTGGTCATCTTCGATGCCGCAACGAATAATGTAGAGAATTTCATACTTATTCATAGCAAATACCTCCTTTTGGACTTATGTCCCAAGCATAAAGCGAGGGAAAGGATTGCGCTAAACGGACTTCCGCTTTCAATGCGCGTGACAATAATATAATAATAGTCATTAAATGTAAAGTGAAATGACTTATTTTCTGTCTTCGGGGTTTTTGCCCGTGCAATCTTCGTTCAAGCGCGCTTTGATTTTTTTTCGGGCGGAATAAAGCGCGTTTCCGACGGATTTTGAGGTAAGTTTCAGTTTATCTGCAATCTCACGGTAAGAAAATTCCGCCAAATACAAATTCAGTACAGAAATTTCCGCTTTGGAAAGAAAAGAACTGATTTTATCAAAAAACTCCGTTGATGATTCGTCTTCTAAGATTTTTTCTTCAGGCGAAAGTCCTTTTGAGGGAATAAAGTCGCGCAAAGCAGTTTTGTCTTGATCGTCGTTTATTGCCGAATCAATCGAAACGGTGGTCGGCTTTGTTTTTGAAGTGCGGTTTATGTCGGAGTAGCGGTTTTTCAAGCAATGCTCCAAAAACGTGGGGAACGACGCGTTTTTGCTTTCGTCATATGACGGAGCGATGTGAAGAAGATGGATACACCCTATTTGATACAGGTCGTCGCTGTCATAGTCGCCTATTCTTCCGTTCCAAACCGCGGCTTGCCTTTTAACAACGTTTTTATAACGCAAAACCAAAGAGGCAGCCGCTTCTTGGTCGCCGTCTTTAATAAGATTTATTAGCTCTAAATCGGTCTTGTCCGTCATTTGTTCTCCGTTGTTAGTGACGCTGTCTTGCTATCTCGTAAAGGACGACGCCGCATGCCACAGAAGCGTTCAAACTGTTGATTTTTCCGTATTCGGGAATGGTCAAAGTATCGTCGCAAAGTTCCTTCGTCAAGTGGCTTACACCCTTTCCTTCGCTGCCGATAACAATTGCGACGTTTCCTGTCAAATTTGTTTCTTTCGGGGCTTTACCATCAAAATCCGTTGCATAAACCCACACATTCTGTTGTTTGAGTGCTCTTATGGTGTCGTTGAGATTTGTAACCTTTGCGATTGGCAAATGCTCTGTTGCGCCGCTTGCAACTTTTACAACAGTATCCGTTACACCAACGGAACGATGCTTTGGAATGACCACTCCGTGCGCGCCGAAACACTCCGCACTCCTGACGATTGCGCCAAGATTGTGCGGGTCGGTTATGCCGTCAAGCAGCACAACAAGCAAGTCTTCGCCTTTGTTTTTTGCGAGTTCTATTATATCGTCGAGAGTGGAATATTCAAATTCCGTAATTTGTGCCAGTACGCCTTGATGATTGCCGTTTTCGGAGAGTTTGTCCATGGTAAAGCGATCGACGTAAGTTATCACGGTGCGGTTATCTTTTGCCAGTTTAAAAATGGGTGCCAAAGACGTGTCGATTTCACCCTTTGGCAGATAGATTTTTTCTACTGTTTTCCCAGCGCGAAATGCTTCTTTGACGGGGTTTCTGCCGTAAATTATCATAAATTTTCCTCAAATGAAATGCTAAGCAGTCGGATAAGTCGTTCATCTTTGCCGGTAAGATACAAATATCCTAAGACGGCTTCAAGACCGCTGGCTTTTCTGTATTCGCTCATTTCGGCGTGTTTTGCTGAAGTCTGAACGTGGCAGTTGCGCGCGCGGCGGAAAATATCCGCTTCAGTTTCGTCGAAAAGAGGGGCGATAGCGTCGGCGACGCGGGATTGCGAAACGGCTTTTACAACCTTTGTAACTTCCTTGTGCAAAACACCCGTTTTAGAGTTGGAAGCAAGCGTTACTCGGGTGCGCGTATAGAGCGATTGCACGGCGTCGCCGATAAATGCAAGCGACATAGGATGCAGTTTCAGTGCCTGCTCAGGCTGGATAGGCGACGCTATTTTGAACATTGAATTATCCATATTATGTAATTGTACTACAAATAGGCATTATTGACAATCGTCACGAAAAAATATATTATGATAATATAAATGCTGTGCATCGGCGCGCATTAACAAAATTAAATCAAGCGGCCGATAAATAATTTGCATACGGAGTGGTGCCATATGAAAACAACTTCGACAATTATAAAAGCAAGCAAGTTATTTATGCTTGTATCATTGATTGTTTTGACAGCCGCAATGTTGACGGCGTGTTCGGTTTTCAATTATATTTTCAAGACCAGTGATGAAAATAAGGTGGGTATCACGTCCGTTTCCATTTCCGTACAGGACGGGCTAAATGAAGGCGGAGATAATTATTATGCAGCTTTGGGCGAGGCTTTTTCTCTCAAAGCCAATGTCAACGAGGGCGCACCGTCTTCTATCACGTACGTTTGGTTGGTTGGCAAGTCGGGCGAAGAGGCAACGGCTATTCAAGGTGAAAACGGTGACATCTTGAACTATACGATTGAAGAGTATAGCGCAGAAAGTTACATATTTTCCGTGACGGCAAATGACGTGCCGTGCTCGCAGACAATGCAAGTGTATACGTCCTACGCAAATCTTAACAACGTCTACATTTCGTCAACAACCGACAGGGTATTGGAGGGGGTAATACAAAGAAAAATCGTCCAGACTGCGCCTATAACTTTTAAGGCAAATTGGAACGCACAGTACATGGACCCCGAAAAATCCGCATTATGCACTTTTGAATGGCGTATCGGTACCAGTCCGACAGTGCTATCCACAGACAACGAATTTAGTGTTGAACAGCCCACCACTGAGGGAGATTTGACTATAAAGTTGACAATAAAAGAAGGAACGGCCATAAAAAACGCGTCGGTAATTCTATCCGTTGTCAATAGATTTTTTGCGGCAAGCAAAATTTCGCTTTCGGTGAGTGCCGAAGCGGTGTCGGACGGGAACGGGCAGTACGTTCAAACAACGTCTTCGCCCGAATCGCCGTTTTCGGCGGTTACATTATCGGCGTCGGTTGCGCCTGTCGGCACAGATAACAGCGCAGAAGTTCGCTGGACGGTGAGAAACCGAAGCGGCATTAGCACGCTTGGTGGAACAAGCAGAGAACTGTCGTTCACACCCTCTTACGGCGAAAACTATGTCACGGCAACGATAGACAACATAGTTAGCGACGAGTTAAACATAATTGCGATGACCGGCACAGATTACAACTCACACAAGGAAGAGATAGACGACGTTTTTGTGTGGGACAACGGCGTTTATAACCACTACATATCGGACCAGACTGATTTGAACGTATTGGTGAGTTATATTATTTCAAGACACGAAACAGCCGTCAGTGCTTCCGACAGCACCGCACATTCTATTTATGTTGCAAAAACTGAATGGAAAGACGGCGGCGGCAATGGCACCACCGCTTTTTCCGAAGCTATCGGTACGGCAATGAGCGCGTCCGATGAATCAGGATATTTCCCATTTAACTATTCCACGTCAGTGATATACATAGTTCCGTCTTCAGGGGGGATGAACGCGGCGTTTGGAAATCCAAGTGTAAACTACGCATCGACCTACACCGTGACGCAGTTT
Organism: uncultured Bacteroidaceae bacterium; assembly: GCA_964367645.1. Classification (GTDB taxonomy): domain Bacteria; phylum Bacillota; class Clostridia; order Christensenellales; family CAG-917; genus RGIG4097. The sequence goes on along the minus strand of CAYIYN010000004.1, from coordinate 27,216 downwards.
GATAATGTGATAACACACTTTTCTGAAAGCATTGAGGAACGTACGATTTTGCCCGTAGATACCGCATCCAATACATTAACCGTCAAAAACAGCGATCAGCTTTACCGAGCCGTCGGCTGGGGCTATAAACCAGTCTTTGAAAACAATGCTCAAGGGAATAAACTGCAAACCCTATACGGTAAGGCGCGCGCAGTACTATGCGACATCATCGACGATAATATGAGTGAATTTGAGAAGGTGCGCGCCATATGCGAATGGATAAGTCAGGAAGTGGACTACGACTATTCTACGGCTGAAAGTACTGCGAGCATAGCGGAGAAAGTTACATACAACGCATTCTATCTTGAGGGCGTATTTGACGACAACAAAGCGGTTTGCGACGGCAGGTCAAAGGCGTTTATGCTTCTTTGCGGAATGGAAGGAATTGAATCTGTGAGAATAACCGGCGAAGCAATAACTCCTCAAAGCTCCACTCCCGTCGGCCATGCTTGGAACAAGGTTTTAATCGACGTAGAGGACAGCGGAGTAAAAGAATGGTATCTTGTTGACACAACTTGGTCAGACAGAGGAATGACTACGCTTGAAAATGAAAAATCGGAACTTTTGACCATGCAGTATTTCTTGGTGACGGACTCCTATACCTCATCCACGCACGACGCCGAAAGTGCGATTGACCCCGTTGCAGACACCGTCTTTAATTATTACACGGGCGTTAAAATTGAAAACGGCGACAACGATTTTGACTTATACATCAACAGCGAAAACGAACTTAAAAACGCCGTCCTATACTCAAAAACAAACGGTGTAAGGCTTGATATAAAAGTATCGTCAAGCGTGGCATCCACTGAATCGATGCTGAAAGATAAAATCGGTCTGATTTTGATTGCAAACGGCGGCGGTACTCGCGTTTTGGTCACTTTGGACGCATCGGGCGGATATTACAATTTGTACATTATGACATAAGTACTGCATAATTCTACGAGATAGAAACAAAAACTTAAATCAAAAAGCAACCGTAATCGGTTGCTTTTTTTATGCAGAAAAAATCAGATTGTCCATGAAAAGGTAGGTCAATAATAAGGCGACTGTAAAAGTGTTTATCTGTTAAAGATAAGTTCTTAATTCCTTTATGCACTTGTCATAAAATTTTATGACTTCGCTACCGAGAGCCGGAACTTCGCAACCATCCTTCTGCACCTCATTCATACATTTTTGCACGCTCACCAGTCCCATATTGTAACCTTCAATGAGCATTGATGCAACGTGGGTGTTGTCGGAGTTCATCATAGCATTCACAGCCACACCGGCTTTGAGCATAGTCTTTTGAAATTTATTGCCGCCTGCCTGTTCTTGCTCGTCGCTATCCAAAAAGCTTTTTGCTTTTGCGCAAAAATCGTTCAGTCCGTCTTTTTGACGGCATATGAGAGATTTAAGTTTTTCATCATCCATATAGGGAAGAAGATTTTTGATGCTTTGCGCGCCCATTTCCGTGTTGCGCACTATTTCTCGATATAATTTCATATATCCTCCAAAAAAATTATGTATTTTCGCTGTTGAAAGATTTCAGCAAAATTGCATAGGCTCTTGACAAGTATTGAATCACCGGCCGAAAATTTCATGCAGTTTTTCCGCCACCCAAGACTTATAAACGACCTCTTCGCCTGAACCTTGAGGAACAAAACAAAGGGGCGGAAAAGCCACGCACCACCAGTTGTCCCCTGCACCTTCGCCAAGGTTAAGTATCAGCGCATCGTAGGTGCCTTGAGGAAAAACGTAGCCGTCATAAGTCTTTTCAGGAAAATCCTCTCTGTTTATCGATACCCTACTTGAATAATCAAATCCGTTTATGTAAAGTGTCGAATTGGCAATTTGTGTCAAATTGTTTGACTCTGCGTCAAGTACGCTCAACGCTTCGTCTTTGGTCTTGCAATCTGCAAGACAACCCGTTAAATACAATGTTACAGCGTCACGCACTTTAAGTTTTACCGTCTGATCGTCTTCGGCGTTTGAGTTTGCACGTATATGTATTCTCACAACCAAATCAGAAACATTGCCGTCCGCCTCAATGCCTTCCTTAGGCATAAAGTCGCAAGCGGTGAGTATAACCGCAAAGGCCGCAATCAAAAAAAGTGCTAACAAAAAATAATTTTGCTTCATATTCGCTCCTGACAATATTATGTCCGCCGCGCAAAATCTTAAACGTAAAAATGCCTTATTCAAATGTCACGCATAAAAAAGTTTTGGGGCAGCAGAATAAACGCGAGGTCTATATGAAAACTACAACGAAATCTTTTGTCGTCCTTTTTGCACTATTGCTGTTTGTTTCCTTCGCGGCGGGCATAATTGTCTGCGTCGGTGAAAAGGACAGCATATCTGTTGCTGAAGCGGCGGTATTGAAACAGGGTAGCAGCGGTACGACCGTGAGGACAGTTCAGACCAAACTCAAAAATTGGGGCTATTACACAGGCTCGGTTGACGGAATTTACGGTTCTAAAACCGTTGCTGCGGTCAAATATTTCCAAAGAGTAAACGGATTATATGCCGACGGGATAGTGGGCGCAAAAACCGCCGCCGCTATCGGAATATCAATCACTTCCTCCTCGTCATCGTCTTCGTCCACTACTTCTTCGGATTTAAACCTTCTTTCGAGAGTTGTTTACGGCGAAGCGAGAGGGGAGCCGTACGTTGGACAAGTTGCTGTTGCCGCAGTGGTCTTGAACCGAGTCAAATCTTCATCCTTCCCAAACACCATAGCCGGCGTTGTGTACCAATCGGGAGCTTTTGATTGTGTGTCTGACGGACAAATCAACATGTCGCCGAACTCAACGGCAAAAAAAGCAGCGCAAGATGCACTCAACGGATGGGACCCGTCGTACGGATGCCTGTTCTATTACAATCCTGCCACGGCAACGTCAAAATGGATGCTTTCGCGTCCGGTAAAGTTGTCGATAGGCGACCACAACTTTTGTTAATGAGGTGAAAAGTGAAAAAAAATAATTCAAAAGTCGAAATCAAAGAAACAACTTCCGCAACAGGTCAATCAACGCAGAAGAAACATAAAAAAAATAAGACTGCAAAAATCGTAACAGTCGCCGTAATCCAAGCTTTGGGCGTGGGTGCGATTGTAGGGTTGTCAGTTGCATTATATTACAGCCAAGATAAGATTGAATCTCAGGAAAACTATCAAAACGAGTTGGAAAGCGTATACTCGCGCGCCTACTACGATTTAACAGATGCTGCTGACGACATCGATATCACAATGGCGAAACTTGCCGTTGCGTCGACGCCTGCAAAGCAGCGTGAACTACTTTATGATTTGTGGAAAACCGCAACTCTTGCGGAAAATCATCTAGGCACTTTTCAAGGAAATGATGAGGGCACCCTTGCCGCAAGCAAATTTGTAAACCAACTGGGGGACTATTCGCTCTATCTTGCAGGCAAGATTTCCAAGGGTGAAGCGGTAACGCCCGAAGAAAAAGCGTTGTTAACCAAATTGAAACCGGCAACGGCAACGCTGAAAAATGCACTCAAAACAGCAGGCGACGGCCTCAACGAAGGCAAATTGTTTGTTGGAAACGAAGGCGTGCTGTCCAATTTTGCAGAACCATTTTCGGTGTTTGTTGAGCCTGACGTTGAATATCCCGAAATGATTTACGACGGACCATTCTCTGACGCTTTGGAAAACAAGGGCGCGGAGGCACTTCAAAATCTTCCGATTATAGATGAAAACAAGGGCGCGGAATTGTTAAAAACTTATTTACCGAATGCCAAGGACGTATCGTTTGTCGGAAAATGCGAAGGCAGAATCCCCACTTTGGACTACACTTTGACGATAGACGGAAATTCGTCTTGGGCGCAACTCTCTCAAAAGGGCGGAAAACTTATCAACTTTAACTCAATGTACGAAGACGGACAAACTGCGGCGACACAAAAAGACGCAGGAGCGGCGGCTGTCGAATTTGCAAAAAAACTCGGTTACGGCGAATTGCAGGTGGTATGGAGCGCATCTGCAAACGGTCAAAGATTTTTCAATCTTGCCCCCGTGCAGGAAGGCGTAATAATTTATCCCGATTTGATAAAAGTCAAAACCGATGCCGAAAGCGGTACGATTTTGGGATTTGACAGCAGTCACCACGCATACAACCATAAACCGAGAATTTTGCCCAAGCCAACTATTTCGGAAAGTGAAGCAAGAAAACAAGTGACTCTTGACGGAGTTGGAGAGGGCAGATTGTCTTTGATACCCAAAAAAGGTTCGTCGGAAGTGCTTGCTTATGAATTTGAAGGCGAGAGCAACGGCACGTACTTCGTTTATATCGATGCTGTGACCGGCGAAGAAGCCGACATATTGTACGTCGTGGACACCGACAACGGAACCCTTCTTATGTAAGGCAATTTGAGATAATCAATAATTCTATCCCAACATAACTTGTCGCAAGCATATTGTTTGCAACAATAAAAAAGCCCCACAATCGGGGCTTTCTTATTTTTTAATAGAACGATTATTTAATCAATTTTGATTTATTTGCAATTATCGATAAGTTATTCTCTTGCCACTAAGTTATTTTTTTGCCACTAAGCTATTCCTTTGCCGCTTTTTTCTTTCCGCCCAAAAACGCCAGTGAAAGAATAAACGTCAAAAGTCCCAACCCTGCGGCAACAAATACCAAGTAGTTTTTGTCTTCAACAATTCCTTTCAAGTAGTCCACTATTGAAGGAGCATCGATTCCGAGTTCGGTCGTAATGAGCATTACGATAAAGAAACCTTGGAGAACCGTGCAAACAGCTCCGCCAAATACGAGCAGACCGAAGATAAGTCCGAAAACCCGAGAATATTTTCCCACAAAACAGCAGACGAGGGATACCACTGCCAATATGCCTGCAAGCACAAAGGTGATGGAAGGAAGCAGATATGTAAGAGCATAGGCGACACCGGGGTCAAACCAGGTGGCCTTTATCTCCGCCATGTTATCAATCATTTCCACAAAGGGAGTAATTCCGTCAAATATGGCAAATCCGTTCAGCAATTCGATATCTATAACCTTTTGGTTGACCAAATAGCCTAGACAGCAGACCGCAACAATCAGCAAAGAGAATACGAACATCACAGCACTCTTGGCTCTACCGCCGCCCTTACCTGCTGCTTTTGCCGCTGCTTTTGCCGCTGCTTTTGCGTCAACATCCACAGGAGGCGCTGCAACGAACACGGGTTCTGACGATGCCGCATTCGGGTTGGCCGGTGTGAAAGTGGGCTGAATATCGGCTATTGAATCCGTCTTTGGGATTCTAACTCCGATTGTTACTCCGCAGCTTGGGCATTTTATCTTATGCTTATAACCATCAGGCAAACTCTCCGCATTCGCTGGAGGCTCAAAACTGATTTCTGCTCTGCAACTTGGACATCTAGTATACATAGTCAGACTCCTTCTTAATTACTTGTCAATATTATATTATTTCGCGCAAGATAAGTCAATTATAATTTGTTCATATTAGGTTTGCGCCCCAACAACTCGCCTAAATGATGGAATATGCAATATTTTGACTTGTTTTGTCGAAGATAATCCGAGCGTAACTAAACGTGTTATCATGCTTTCAGGGGGTCGATTATGGGCAATAAATCTCATCCTGATTGTACGATACGCAATCTTGCTTTCGAGGCAAGAAGGCGTTTAAACGAAGGCGAATATCACAGGTTCCAGTCCGGATTGGAACCGCCAAGGACGGCGACAACCAACCAAAAGGCACTGTATATCAAACTGCGCGATATGTTGGAGAGGGGCGAGGAAGTTGTGAATCCTATAATGCAACTCGCCGATGAAAAACATCTCAACGCTCTCTCCCACGAGGAGAAACAACGTTACATTTTTCAACTGTCTTCGGATTATCTTGCGATGAAGAAGGAATTGCTTTTAAGACTCTCCGCTTCAAAAAGTGCGGAAATTTCCGCGAAATGACTTTCAGTAGAGCATTTAGCGACAAATATCCTACATACACGCCAAGACCGAAAACGGCAATCAAATAGGCATGTACCTGTCCGAAAGCGCCGTACTCAACGGACAACAAAAACAGCAACGTCAGACAAACAATCACAAAGAAGTCGGTAAGGACCTGCTCTATGCGGTTGCTTTTTCTTTTAAAAAGCAGAGCAAACAGCCCTCCGCAAAGACCGAGGGCGAAAGTGACCGACGCTGAAAACAGTTGGGTTAATATGTTTGCTCCCACTGTCATTTAAAAAGTTTTTTAAAAAAACCGGTCGGTGTCAAAGCGGCGGTATAGCGAATGGAATTCACCTTTCCTGACAATATCAGAACTCCTTGGGCAACGTCAAGTTGCACAACCAAGAGATCCTTTCCGACTATCTCGATGGCTTCTCCGTCAAGTTCCGCCGTAAGACCCCTAGCTGTAAAGGTAGGCACGTTTTTTATGCCGGTTAGGGACATCTTCTTCCCGTCCAGTTCCAGTTTGTGACGTCTGAACGAACTTTGATCTTCGGCGGTTTTTACGCCTTTTTCAGGTATTAAATTTGCCATATCAATAATGTATGCCGTAAATGGGGATAGATTGACTGAGGCCAAAGCATTTCATTGACATTAAGTGTAAATAATAATAAAATAGGCGTATTATGAGCACGCGAGCAAAAAGTGAACAAAAAGACGTTTTAAAAACCTACGCTTTGGACAATTCGGCGTTGTTTTATCCTATTATGGCAACCAAAAAGACGCAGAGCATTTTTAGAATGACTACCATTTTGAACGACGCCGTTGACGCAACATTATTGGAAGATGCGATAAACGACACGCTAAATCGATTCCCGACTTTCAAAACCAAACTAAAAGCGGGCTATGCTTGGTGGTATTTTGAAGAAAACAAAAATCGTGCGCTTGTAAAGGGTATAAAAGGCTCATTGTTGACTCCCATAACAAGTGAAGAAAACAACGGTTACTTGTTTCGCTTTATGGCGGGTGAGAACCGCGTGGTGATGGAATTAAGCCACGTTCTTGCAGACGGGAACGGAGGCTTGGCTTTTCTAAAAGCCGTGTTATACCGCTACCGCAAGTTGCAAGGTGTGGAATTTCTGTCAACTGAGGGCATAATCGACCTTGATACCGCTCCGACCGTTACCGAATTTGAAGACGCGTTCAGACGCTACTATACGCCTATAAAAATAGGCGACGCCGACATTAAAAATCTTATGGGCGAGTTCCCGATGGAACTCACGGGAACGGTGAGCGAAGCAGGTTATTTCTGTGGTATATTCGGTGCTCGTTATAATGAAATATCGGTTTTGGCAAAGAAATTGGGCGTCACATTTACCGCTTTTCTAGCAGGAAATATTGCCGAGGCTATAAAGAGAACCGAAAAGTCTACACGTCCGATTGCGATTATGGTTCCTGTCAATCTAAGGAATCTTTTCCCCTCCGATAATCTTAGGAATTTTGTTACTTTTGTCAGACTTGTTTTGCACCCAAAAAAGTGTTGCGGCGCAGAGGAATTTGCGTTGGAAGCGAACACGCAATTAAAGCAAAAAACGACAAAAGAAGAACTGAACAAAATGATATCCACGATGGTACGTTCAGAAAAAACCGCATTATTAAGGTGCTCTCCGTTATGGCTAAAAACCTTCATCGCAAAAGCGATCAAGATTGTTTTAAAATCACGTCAAACTCTTATTTTGAGCAATCTAGGAAGAGTGGTAATGCCAAAAGAACTGGGCGTTTTGAGAATGGAATTTCACGTCAACGTATCACGCAGGTCAAAGGTTAATGTAGGGGTTGCCACTATTGGTGAAGACGTCACTATCACATTCACAAGAAGCATTGTAGAAACCAAACTGCAAGACGCTTTAACAAACCTTTTGCAATCAAGCGGAGTGAACGTAACGGCTCTGTAAAAATCACAATCGAGTTTTTATCCGTCATTTTTAACGGATAAAGAGAGGATATATGAAAAAAATGAATTCTGAAGAACTTCGCAAGGCATATCTTGATTTCTTTCAAAATAGAGGACACGCCGTCATTGCGACTGCGTCGCTTATTCCTGAAAACGACCCGACTGTTTTGTTTACAACGGCAGGAATGCATCCGTTGGTACCCTATCTTTTGGGCGAAAAACATCCGGCGGGTAAAAGGCTTACTAACGTGCAAATTTGTGTTAGAACCGGAGATATTGACGAAGTCGGCGATGCGTCGCACTGCACCTTTTTCGAGATGCTCGGCAACTGGTCGCTTGGGGATTATTTCAAGAAACAATCCATAATCTGGTCGTTTGAATTTTTGACGAAAGTGCTTGATATACCGGTTGATATATTGAATGTCAGCGTTTTTAAGGGCGATGAAGATTGCCCGCGCGACGACGAAAGTGCCAACACGTGGAAAAGTTTGGGACTGCCCGAAAAAAACATCTTTTTCTTGCCCAAAAAAAACAACTGGTGGGGACCTGCCGGCGTCACCGGTCCTTGCGGTCCCGACACCGAAATGTTTATCGACACAGGCAAGCCCGCTTGCTCGGCAGATTGCTCGCCTGCTTGCGATTGCGGCAAATATCTTGAAATTTGGAACAACGTTTTTATGCAATATTTCAAATGTGCAGACGGCAGCCTAACTCCGCTTTGCCAACCCAACGTCGATACAGGTATGGGACTTGAGCGCACGCTTTGCATAATCAACGGTTTTAAATCCGTATACGAAACGGACTTGTTTGCTTATGCTGTCAAAAAACTCGAAGAATTGAGCGGGCATAAATACGGCGAGGATGAAAAAACGACCGAAGCGATGAGGATAGTCGCCGACCACACGCGCACTGCCACGTTTATGATAGGCGATGTTAAGGGTATATCTCCGTCAAACGTCGATCAAGGCTACGTGCTGCGCCGTCTTATTCGCCGCGCGATGCGCTATTGCAGAGTGCTGAATATCGACGACGAAACTCTGACGATACTTGCGGCTCTTTACGTTGACAAATATTCAAAGGTATATCCAAACATTGAGGTTAACCGCGAAAGAATTATTTGTGAGTTGAACGCAGAAAAAGAAAAATTTTCCAAAACAATAGAGCAAGGTTTGAAAGAATTTGACAAAATACTTTCCCATCTGCCTGCGGGAATGACCGTTTTGCCCGGCAAAACTGCGTTCCGCCTGTATGATACATTCGGATTTCCCATTGAAATGACGGCGGAACTTGCTCTGGAGCATGATTTTGGAGTGGATATAGAAGGCTACGAAAAGGCTTTTAAGGAGCATCAGGCTTTGTCAAAAGCGGGTGCGGAACAAAAGTTCAAGGGCGGTCTTGCCGACGGCGGAGAATTGACAGCCAGACTTCACAGCGCAACGCACCTGATGAACCAAGCACTTAAAATTGTGCTTAAAGACGAAAACATTATGCAGCGCGGTAGCAACATCACTCCCGAAAGACTGCGGTTCGATTTCAGTTTTCCGCGTCCTATGACCGAAGAGGAAATCGCCGAGGTTGAAAAACTTGTCAATGCCGAAATTAAAAAGGCTCAAAACATTGAAATGAAAGAAATGTCGGTTGAAGAAGCCAAAGCCCAAGGAGCAGTCGGGGTGTTTGACAACCGCTACGGCGACGTTGTAAAAGTGTATACAATCGGGTTTAGCAAGGAAATTTGCGGAGGGCCACACGCAGGCAACACCGGTGAGTTGGGCACGTTTAAAATTTTGAAGGAACAAAGTTCCTCGGCGGGTATAAGACGCATTAAGGCCGTCTTGGAGTGATATGATTCTGGTTGATTCGCACGTTCACACCACCAACAGTTCCGACGGAAAACTGCCCGTAAAAGAAGTTGTCGAGATTGAAAAAAAGATGGGCATAAGTTATCTATGCACCACAGACCATTTGGATATCGATCTTAAATGCGGCGGGCATACGCCGATACCTTGGAAACATATAGATTTGGACAACTATCGCGCCGAATGGTTGGAAGCCGAAAAAACAAAGCCGTCGAATCTCGATTTTTGCTTTGGCATTGAGGCGGGATTTTCACCCAAAGCCAGTCCGATTTATGTCAAACTGTTGCCAAAATATCCTTTCGACTGTGTGATAAACTCCGTGCATTTTGTGTTTGGATGGGACGTTTATTTCCCTCATGCATTCGCATTTAAAAGCAAAAAGAAAGTTTATAACGGCTATTTGGATGCAATTTTAGAAAGCCTTGACGCTCCTTACCACTATGACGTTGTGGCGCACATAGGTTACGTTACAAGAAGCGCTCCCTACCGCGATAAATCTTTGACAATGGCTCAGTTCGGAGAAAAAATTGACGCTATTTTGAAAGGAATCATAAAAAGGGACAAGGCGCTGGAAGTTAACACACACACGGAGCAGTTCCCATCCGACGAGATTCTGCGCAGATATTATGAGTTGGGCGGCAGAAAAATAACTTTCGGCTCCGACAGCCATCGCGGGGATTTGTGCAAGGACTTTGAAAAAACCAGTCTTTATTTGCTTGATATTGGCTTTACGCATTTTTCCGTCTTTCATCAACACAAAGAAACACTTGTGCCGATCGGCTGATTTTGCGTGTCGTTGATTTTTAAAATGGGCCGATAGTTCGCCTGAAAAGTCAAAACTTATTGATATAAAGAAAAAAATCTTAAAATGCGCCATACATGGCGTTTTTTTGTTGGACAAATCCAAAAAATTTGTTATAATTGCACAAATAAAAGGCGTGTTAGAACGCAGAAAGCGTACACTTAGGAGCCAAATAATGGACAAGAAAACACTTCAAGATAAATTGGATTTGCAAAAATGGCTGGACAGCGAAACGAACCATGCGGATATGTGCGGCAGATACGATTATTGCGTATGTTGCAACAAAGAGGACGCAACTCCTTGCGCCACGGCTTTTGAATTGTATTCAGAGTCCAAAGAGCCGTCCGTCACATGCTTGAATTCTTCATTGGGCAAGCCTTTCAACTATGACAAAGTTATGCAAAAAAAGGCAAACCGCAAAAGTTTGACGTTTGCAGAAAAATATACGCTTTCCGACGATATTCTAAAAGTGCGTTATGCGGAAATTAAAACAGTGCTTACAACCACCCCAAAGGGTGAGCCAAAAATTAAAAGCCGCATAAGCAAACAATGCGACACTTACCGCAAAAACGGCGATATCATTGCCAAAGTGACCATTATTGGCACATCATTGCGAGTAAATTTACCTTTAGACTGTGACGCACCGCAGTTTAACGACGGCAAAACCCCGCACACTTTCACCGGTCACAAAAAGGTTTATGAAGAAGTGCCTTTCCAATTTAAAGTCAACAGCAAATTGGCACTAAAACGCGCGATTGCACTTATCGAACTTGTCAAGGGCAACTAGTCCACTCACCAATTCAAAAGCAGTACGAAAGAGAAAAGTCAATAAATTGCCAAAACAATAAAGATACTAAACCAAAAAGCAAAAAACAAACAAAAGATAAAAACAAACAAAAGATAAAAATAAACCCGACGCATTGCGTCGGGTTTTTTTAACCGAAAAATTACCTGGATGGGAGGGATTATAACTTTCGCATTACGGTTGGGATGCTCAAGTCTTGGGAGAGATTATGTTTGCAGGTTTCAACCTACATTTGCATTGTAAGAAGACACCATTAAAGTATCCTTAAAAATAAAATTAATTTTTTAAAAATTCAAAATATATTACTACGCATTGCAGTTCTTTTACCCCAGCAGGGGGCAAATTGCAATCAAAACACCTTTCAATTGTAGTTTTTAATATCTTTATCCTCGTTTTCGGTTGAAGACTGTACATCGTTTGGCTCTTCAGCTTCAAACTCAAAGGGGTTGTCATCGTCGTTGTTACAACTTTTATCAAACAAACTTTTTTTGAGAAGACCTTTCAATTTTAGAGATTTTTCGTTTTTCAACGACACTGGAGAGTATTCCTTCTTTTTTGGGAGCGGCAGAATAACTTCAAAGACGCAACCTTTGTTTTCAACTCCCTTGCAGGTTATGACGCCGCCGTGTGCTACAACCGTGGCATGTGCTATGGATAGCCCCAGTCCGAAACTGTTGCCGTCGGGATTGGAGCGCGCGCCGTCAGAGCGGTAGAAGCGGTCAAAGACGTGCTTTGCGTCTTCTTCGCTTATCGCCTGTCCCGTATTCATCACAGTGAGTTTTATCTTTTTGTCGACGGTTAGTTTGCAGCCAACTTTTCCGTTTTCGCCCGAATATTTGACGGCATTGTCAAGTAATATCGTAACCAATCTTTCAAGTGAACTCTTTTCGCCGAAAACGTTGATTTTTTCGTTGATGCTCGTTAGAAGTTCAACGTGCTTTTCAAAGCAGATTGCCTCAAACTCCAAACATGCCACGGAAACGATTTCGCTAAAGTCCAAAACGTCTTTTTTAAGAGTGGATTGTTCGAGTTTGCTTAGTTCTAGCATATTTTTGATGAGTCCGTCCATTCTTGCAATCTGACCGTCAATTGATTCAATCCATTTCTCATTGTCGGCGATTGTGCTGTTAGGGTCGGATTTCATAACCGATAAGTCTGTGAAAATGACCGCAAGAGGGGTTTTAAGTTCGTGCGAAGCGTTGGTGACAAGATCACGCTGCTTTTCAAGGGCTTCTTTTAGCGGAGCGGTTGTCGACCTTGAAAATGCATATGCCAAAAGTGCGATGACAACCAGCGTAACTCCGTAAAGTGAAATCAATATCATAAAAGTTCTGACCAGCATAAATTTGTCTGCGGTTGCGTCGTATACGGCATAGTCCGTCACGCCGCCCGCTCTTTCTTTGGACGCAACAAAGAAATATTTATCTTCGTATTCAAACGTTCCGTCACCTACATCTGCCGCTGTTTGCATAATCTCTTTTATGTCCGCGCCGTAGTAAGCCACGTCATGTGAATAGGCAGGATAATAACGAGCCGTGTTTTCGGATACATAAAAGCAAAAACATCTTGCGCCTGAATCATCAACCGGCAGGCCGCCGCCCTGCGAATCAAGAACTTTTTGCATTGTGTCGCGCGCATTGCCGAAAACCGACGCCATCAAAAGAGCGAAAAATCCGCCCAACAAAACAAGCAAAATCAACCCTGCTATCAGGGTTGTGTACAACATATGCTTTAGCCTTACTTTGTCGATGATGTCAGACACGATTCTCCCATTGTCCAAGAAGGGCATTAATTTTTTTCAAAACTCAACTGCACTTTTGGCAATATGATTATTCTTTCTTTGGCACAAGTCTATAACCGACTCCGCGGACTGCCTCAATCGTGAACGCGGCTTCCAAGTGCGTCAATTTTTTTCTGATGAAAGAAACGTACACTTCGAGGTTGTTGGATTCAAAGTCACTGTCCAAGCCCCAAGCCTTTAATATCAAGTCCTCTTTGGACGCCACAAAATTCGGATATTCAAAAAGATAGCGCAAAATTTCAAATTCCTTTCCAGTCAAAGAAATGGACCCTTTTTTTGTAGAGAGGGTAAATCCCGACAAATCCAAATATGCGTCTTCGTAACTTAGTTTGTTGTCGGTGACAAGTTTTCCGCGACGTCTGAGAAGCGCGCGTATGCGTGCGGAAAGTTCCTCAAAAGAAAAAGGCTTGCTTAAATAATCGTCCGCACCCCTGTCAAGACCGGCGACTTTATCTTTTTCGTCGGAGAGCGCAGTAAGCATAAGTATCGGTGTTTCCAATTTTCTTTTGCGCAGTTCGCTCAAAACTTCAAAACCGTTTTTGCCGGGCATAATAACGTCCAAAATAATCAGGTCATACATACCCGACAACGAAAAATTGAGGCCGTCAATGCCGTCGTAGACCGTGTCGACATCGTAGCCTTCGCCCGTCAGCATCTTGCATAGCGCGCGGGATAGGTCTTTTTCATCTTCAACAAGTAGCAATCTCATTTTACACCTCGCCATTAAGGTAGGGTTGTTCTCTTAAAAATAGATTAAAGTGCGCTGATAATTTAGCCGTAAAGCTTTCCCACAACAAAACTTACAAGACGTTTCGGCAGCAGTTTTGACAGCAGAACAAACACCTTATATTTTGTTCCGCCAACTTTGCAGACAGGCGGATTTTTTGACATAGCCAGTTTATATATGCTTTCTGCAATCACAATCGGCGGCATGCCGTTTTGTTCATCATGTTCCATAACGGCAACGGAGCGTGCAATTCTGTTTCCATAAGCGGGATTGTCGGCAGTGTTTTTTATTCTTTTTGCAGTGAAGTCGGTTTTTACGTCGCCGGGAAGCATACACGTCACTTTGATATTAAAAGGCGCAACTTCAATCCTCAATGCCTCGCTAAGCGAAAGGACTGCGGATTTCGATGCAGAATAGAACCCTTGAAAGGGAATTGATAACGGCGCAGCAACAGAACTTATGTTGACTATTGTGCCTCCGCCGGATTCACGAAGATACGGAACGGCTTCTTGAATGCCATTCACCATACCAAAGAAGTTGACGTCAAAAATGCGCTTCGCCTCCTCTATGGGAGTATCTTCAACGGAGCCGGAAACGCCAAAGCCCGCGTTGTTTATCAGTATGTCGATTTTGCCTTCTTTTGTAATAATCTGTTTAAATGCAGACGCTACGCATTCACGGTCGGTGACGTCGGTGGAGATGCAATTCAAGCCATCGATTGTACGGCGTGCCAATGAATAAACAGTGTGACCCATTTTAGTAAAATAATCGGCGGTTTCTCTGCCGATGCCTGCGGTTGCGCCTGTTATGACTACTACTTTTTTGTCCATTCAACTCCCTCAAAGCAAATTTACAATTACTTATTATACACCTGATAATAGTCATAGGCAATAGTTTATCTCGGCAGAACAAGTTGACTGAACCTATGTTTCCTCATCAACGAAAGTTCTAAACAATCATTTGTCGCATAACAACAAGATAATGCTTCCAAGCAGAAAAATAACTGTATTCAACTGCTTGGCAGAGGGTATAAAGGTTGACTAAAAGATGGAAAAAGTATACAATAAACAGAACAGACAGCCAAAGATAGAACAGACAGTCGGAATAATGCGACTGCGCACGAGCTAAGCGTGAGGCAAGAACGGCGCAGTCGAAAATAATGCTAATTCCAAGATTATATAGAGGCAAGAAATGAACAGCAGAGAAGTTATTGCTCAAACCGCGCTTTACGGCGCAAACAATTACAGTCCCAAAGACGTCGTTATCGCACAAGCCGAAGGGTCGGTCGTCACCGATCCCGAAGGAAAAAAATATTATGATATGCTCTCGGCATATTCCGCGCTGAACTTCGGTCACCGTCATCCTGAAATCGTGGCGGCGGCAAAAGCGCAACTTGACAAAGTAACTTTGACTTCACGCGCTTTCCACAATGAGGAACTGTGCGGATTTTATAAGAGTTTGTGCGCCGTCACCGGCAAAGAAAAGATTTTGCCTATGAACACGGGCGCAGAGGCCGTGGAAACCGCTCTTAAAACCGCAAGACGATGGGGAAATTTTGTAAAGGGAATAGAGGACGGCAAACAGGAAATTATCTGCTGTGAAAACAACTTCCACGGAAGAACGATTTCCATCGTTACGATGAGTACGGACGAAACGGCAAGAGAGGGTTTTGCGCCGTTTACCCCCGGCTTCAAAATTATACCTTACGGTGACAGCGAAGCGCTTGAAAACGCCATAACCGCCAACACGGTCGGCTTTTTGGTGGAACCGATTCAGGGCGAGGCAGGCATAATCGTGCCGCCAAAAGGGTATCTCAAAAAGGTACGGGAAATCTGCACGCGCAACAACGTTCTTATGCTCGCCGACGAAGTCCAAACAGGATTTGCACGCACGGGTGACGTGTTTGCCTGCGACCACGAAGACGTTGTGCCCGACGTATACATTATGGGCAAGGCACTAGGCGGAGGGATAATGCCCGTCAGCGCAATCGCCGCAAATGCCGATATTATGGACATTTACACTCCCGGCTCGCACGGGTCGACCTTCGGAGGAAATCCGCTTGCTTGCGCCGTAGCACAAAAAGCACTTGAAATTATGCAACGAGATAACTACGCTAAAATGGCAAGAGAGAAAGGCGAAAAGTTTATGTCGGCACTAAGAAAGATTAAAAACGACGATATCATTGACGTGCGCGGCAGAGGTCTGCTCGTGGGTGTCGAATTTTCGACCAATGCCGCAGCCTACGTTCACCGTCTGATTGAAAACGGAGTTTTGGCAAAGGAAACGCACGAGCGCACCATACGCTTTGCACCGCCCATCACAATTGGCGAAAGTGAACTTGACGACGCAGTGGCGCGCATAACTCTTGCCCTCACAAAGTGAATACAAAAGTATTAAAATCATCAAAGAGCGCAATTTATATTGCAATGTCCGCGGCGTTGATTTCCGTCACTTCGTGGATTTGTATTCCTTTGCCGGGTGTGCCACTAACCTTGCAAGTTTTTTCTTTGGCACTCATCGGTTATCTTTTGGGCGCAAAACTAGGAGTTGCGGCGGTTGGCGTTTATATCCTTTTAGGCGCAGTCGGTGCGCCCGTCTTCGCTTCGTTTAACGGAGGTGTCGCGGCTCTGATTGGTGTCACCGGCGGTTTTATTTGGGGATTCATTCCGTTTTCCCTTCTTTGCGGAGCCTTAAATAAGTCGGACAAAATTTATCTTCCGATTGCTGCAGGGCTGCTAGGACTTATTGTTTGTCATCTGCTCGGTGCATTGCAGTATTCTTTTGTTGCAGGTACGGATTTTTCCGTGGCACTGTTAATTGTTTCCGCTCCTTTTATCTTAAAAGATGCGGTGCTTGTCGTTGCCGCTTGTTATTGCTCACGCGCTATTAAGCGTCGTATGTTCTTTTTGTAATTTTTCAATAGAATTATCCATTTGTTATTGTTGGAATAACCTGCCAATGCTACTTTACGCTTGTTATCTTGTTATCTTGCTATCTTGTTATCTTGACAGTTGTACGGTTAACCTATATAATTTGATTGATTAGCGGAGGTGGTATTATGGCAGCACAAGGCAAAGTAGATTTAAGAATTCAACGCACACAAAAAGCCATCATCGACACATTTTATGAACTTTTGGACGAAAAGTCCTTCAACAATATCACGGTTATTGACATTTGCGACAGGGCGCTCATCAATCGCGGCACTTTTTACACTCATTTTGAGGACAAATACCAACTGCTTGACAAATGTATCTACGACATCATGATAGGCTTTGATGACGAAGTGGACAAGGTGCACGGCGATAGCAATCTGCTGGTTTATTATAATGACGTATTGGAAGTTGGGATAAATTTCATATTGACTCACCTCAAGCGTTTGCGCACGATTATAACAAAAACCGACTGTTCTCTGATTTTTAACAAAGTGCACGAAATTCTCGTTCAAAACGTAGTGGGCAAGGTCGGCAAACTGCCGCAAAGAGAAGAGCATAATCCAATGGACGTCAAACTTCTGGCGGAATTCTTTTCAGGCGGAATGATCAGCCTAATTAAGTGGTGGACGCTAAACGATAATATTATCAGCGCGGATGAATTAAAAGGTCAAGTTACTCGCTTAATACAAAACACCATAACGTTGTATTTTGCATCGAGTATAAAGCAGGACTAACTATTGGGATAATGTTTCTTGAAAAAGAAACGTTATTGTAATATAATAATCTTTACAGACAACAATAAAATCGCAAAAAAGGGAGTAAATTTGAGAGATATCCAAAAGATTATGTTGGATTTTAAGATAATCGCGCACCGCGGGTGTTGGGATTATAAAGGCGCTCCCGAAAATTCTTTAAGGGCAATAAAGAGGGCGGCTGATTTAGGATTTGGAATAGAACTCGACGTACACCTTCTAAAAGACGGCACGGTTGCGGTATTTCACGACTCATCGCTTAAACGAATGTGTTTTAAGATAGGAATAATCGAAAATTTGACAAAATCTGATTTGAAAAACTGCCGTTTGCAATTCACAAAAGAAACGATACCCACATTTGACGAAGTACTATCTGCCGTCAGTGGCAGAGTGCCGATTTTTGTAGAACTTAAATGTCGAGAAAATGATATAACTCTTGTTGACGCTCTAATAAAACTCACCGAAAATTATGAGGGCGATTTGGTGTTTATAGGATTTTCACAAAAAGCAGGTGAGTATCTGAAAAAGAAGGGTCGGCTTGTTGGCTACTCCTGTTTCAGACCTCCGCTGCCGCCGCTTCCTTATGAGGCGGACTGCGTCATAGGTCACGTTTACGGGGCGCCGAAAGATAAGACCGAGCGTGAAAAATATCCGCCCTTTGTAACTTGGACGATATCCACAAAAAGACAGCGTCGTATGGCGGAAACCTATTCATCTGCCGCGATGTACAATACAAAACATTTTAAACATTTTAGGGGGAAACAAAATGAGCATACCGTTTGAAATCATAAACGAGATAAAAGACGCACCGACCGAACATGGCAGATCCAGCGAGGTGTTTAACTATGGTGACGGCAAATTGTTGAAATTATATTTAGCCGATTATCCCGAAGAATACGTGGATTTGGAATACCTGAATACTTGTGAAGTAAGCGCTCGCGGCGCAACACCGATGAAAGTTTACGGCAAGGTGAAAAGCGGAAACCGCTACGGCATAATTTTGGACAAACTCAACGGCATTCCGATGACAAACGCACCCGAAAAAAATCCTGCATTGTTGTTTACCGCCGGCGGAATTTTGGCAGCGGAGCACGTCAAAGTTCAAAAATGCCACAGCGACAAACTGCGTGACGTTAGAGAAATCGCATGTGAATGCCTTGACAACAAAGATATATTCGATTTTTTATGCGGAGAAGAAATCGCCGCGGCAAAAGCCTATATTCGCGCTCTGCCTTCGGATAATACGATTTTGCATCTTGATTTCCACACGGGGAATGTGCTTATCGACCTAAAAACCAAAAAAACCGTCACTATCGACTGGATGACCGCCGCAAAAGGTCAGCCCGAATGTGAGGTCGCTATGATGCAGTTTTTCTTCTCCGACGCAGAATTGTTTCCGGGATGCAGCAAACTGCAATATCTTTTCTATGCAACTGTCAGAAAGTCACTTGGCAAGAGTTTTATGAAGCATTACGAAAAATCCACAAATATAAACTTCGACGAAGTGGCAAAGTGGCGAATTGTTGCGCTGATATTGCGCGAGGGACTGTGGAATATCGCATCTGAAAGGCAATTTTTGTCCGACCAAATAATGCAGATTATTTCAAAAATCAAATAAGCACTAAATGAGCAGTTTTAAAAAAATACAAAAAAAGATTTCCAAACTCTGTTCGCATATCCAAGTAACAGAAGACAGAGGTTGCATCGTGCTTACGGGCGAGGTGGACGAGTGGAAAACCGCCGTCAAGGCAGGCAAACTCGCCGTGGACAAACGCTACCTTGGCGTCGTTAACCGCGTAACAGAAAAAAACTTTGTGTCAACAAGTTATAAGCCTCCCGAGTCCGACAAAGCATATGAAGGCGCGATGCCCGATGTTTTAATAATCGGCGGAGGTATCACAGGCTGCGCCGCGGCAAGAGAACTTTCCAAATACAAACTTGACGTTATGCTTGTTGAGCGCGGCTATGACGTTGCGGTGGGTGGTTCTTCTCGTAACGGCGGCGTCGTGCACGTCGGCATAAACTATTCTCCGACTTCACAAAAGCACATATACAATCACGCAGGCAACAAAATGTATGCCGCGCTTTGCCGCGACCTTGACGTACCCTTTGAGCAAAAAGGTCAAGTGCTCATTATCGGCAGACCTTGGGAAAAAATTCTTTGTTCCGTTTTGAAATTAAACGCCAAACGCCTCAAAATCGAAGGCGTGAAATTTATGAAGGCGGAAGAACTCAAAAGCATCGAACCTTATATCCCCAGTTGGTGTTACGGAGGCTTGTATATGCCGATTGGCGGAATAACCAGCCCCTACAAAATGACGGTCGCGCTTGCCGAAAATGCCGCGCTGAACGGAGTAAAAATCTGTCTTGACACGGCGGTTGAATCGATGGAAGTGAAGGATAATAAGATTGTGTCTATTTGCACAAACAGGGGTTTAATCTACCCAAAACTGGTGATAAACGCCGCAGGCGTGTATGCAGACGTGATTGCGGATATGGCATTAGATCGCACGTTTACCATACATCCAAGAAAGGGTACCGATATTATTTTGGACAAAAAAGTCGGTTATCTTGTAAACACCAGTTTTGCAAAAGCACCAACGACACTGCCTCCCGCACTTCCGGGTGAAAAGAAAATCGGCATAAAGGACGTTATCGCCGCACTAAGTTCTCACACCAAGGGAATTGGCAGTATCCATTCGGTTGACGGCAATATGCTTGTGGGACCAAACGTCATCGAAACGCCGGACAGAGAAGACACAACGACCGATGCCGAAAGTATGAACGTCATACTTGACGCGCAAAGCCGCGTATCAGAAAAAATAAGCCGAAGCGATGTTATAGCCTATTTTTCGGGTGTCCGCGCTCCCACTTACGAAGAGGATTTTCAAGTGCGCAAGGGCGTGTATACCGAAAATATTTTGGAAGCCGCAGGCATTCAGTCGCCGGGAATCACCGCCGCACCCGCAATCGCAGAGGATTTATGCAAGTGGGCAGTTGAGTATCTGTCGAAGAGCGAAAAAGTTGAAAAGAACGAAAGTTTTAATCCAATAAGAAAAGCACCTCCGCACCTAGCCGCTATGCCGCTTGATGAGCGCGACAAACTTATAAAATCCAACCCCGACTACGGCGAAATTATTTGCCGTTGTGAAGAAGTCAGCAAGGGTGAGATTTTGGATGCCGTCAATTCTCCCGTGCCTGTTTTGACGCTGGACGGAGTAAAGAGGCGCGTGCGCCCCGGCATGGGACGTTGTCAAGGTGGATTCTGTTCACCGCTCGTGCTCAAAATCCTTGCCGACAAAAAAGGTTGTTCGGTTGAGGATATAACAAAGGGAAACGCGCGCAGTTTTGTTCTTTATAACGGCACGAAAAACCTTTAGCAATAAGCGAAGTGAGCAATCAACTGAATCATTATAATTGAAGCATTAAAAAAGCCCCGTTACAGGGGCATTTTGCATGATTTAACTTGATTTTTTATCAATCCAATATTCTGTTTTTACTTCTCTATTTTGATGTTGCCAAAATAAACGGCAAGCAAATTGCCTTGTTCGTCAAGAATATTGAAATCCGCCGTTTTGCCTTTTACGGCGGGTGTAGCGTTAAGTCCCAGATATTTTAGCGGTGCATCTGCAGCCATATAAACGGCTTGTTCAAGGGAAATGCCGTAATCGACCACATTTTTCACTTCTTTCGATAGATTGCTTATGCTTCCTGCAAGCGAAGTGCCGTCGCAAAGAAAAGCCGCCAATCCGTTGGAGTATACACATTGTCCGTCTAACATGTATTTGCCGTTTGGCATACCGGCAGGCGCAAGACTGTCGGAGATAATGCAAACACGCCTGTATCCTTTGTTTTTCACTACGAACAGAAACAGTTCTTTTGCAAGATGCTTTCCGTCCGCGATTGCCTCGACTGTCATTTCATCAAAATACAATCCTGCTTCCGTAAGGCCGAGAGTTTTGTCAAAATTTTTGTCCCTTTCACTTGTGGAACAGCCGCAATAAATGTGAGTTACGCCGTCCAAACCCTCTTTCATACAGTCGAGTATTTGAGGCAGTCTGCTATCGTCGTGGCCGCCTTGCGCCTTGATATTATGTTTTGTCAAAAGAGCGACAAGTTTGGTTGCATTTTTTACGGCAGGGCAGAGCGTCACAATTGATATTTTGTCAGCGTTCTGAATATAGAAGTCCGCATCAGAATCAAAAAATTCGCGCCTAATATATTCGGCAGGTTGCGCGCCTTTGTGTTTAAGGCTTATAAACGGGCCTTCAAGGTGCGCGCCCAACATTTTGGAATAATTGCTGTTGCACTCAAATAGTTTTTTCAGTTTTCCGTCAAGTTCGGGTAGAGGAGTAGCCGAGAAAGTAGGGCAAAAAGAAGTGACGCCGTTTTCAAGCAAATATTTCGATGCTTTATCCACCGCATCCTGACTTCCTTCGACGTACTCGCGTCCCGCTGCGCCGTGGGTGTGTATATCGCAAAATCCGTGGCATAGATAACGTGTCGAAGGTGATTTTTCGGATGTGGGAAAAACCTCGGTTACAATACCGTTTTCAAGCGTCACGTCGTAGGCGTCGTCGGAAATTTTGCCGTCAGAAATCACCTTTACGTTCAGTATTTTTTTGTTTTTATATTCTGTCATCATATCGGCTTACCTATTTACTTTCACAATTTTGGCATTTTATGTCCGTTTATATTTTAGGGTTTTACTGTGATGCCACCGCTTTTTCTGGACTTTTCCGCTGCCATTACCACTCGGTGGCTTACGGTTGTCGCTGAAATGTCGGTAAGGTCTTCGGGGTGTTTGATATCCCCTTTCATAAGGGCTATAAATCCCGAAAGGGTTCTTAAATCCCCTTCAAAGTGTCCTGGAAACAGGGGATTTGCGGCGTGAACGTATTTTTCGCCTTTGCCAAAAATGCAAAGTTTCAGACGCTTGTCGTCACAAATCAGTTCTCCTTTCGTGCCGATGAAGTGACTTGTACGCTTGCATTTGTTGCTGAATGCGTTCATCGTATGCACGGCAGTTATACCGTTTGCAAATTTGAGATTGACAACCTGAAAATCGCAAACGTCGTTGTCGTTTAAAAACACGCATTTACCGTAACTCGTGTTTTTCAAGCACTCGTACATATCTTTTTTGGTCGCTCCGACTTTTCCCGTCATTGTTCGGCGCATAAACTTCACAAACGTGCTTTTGTGAGGAGGAGATGTAATGTAAGTGTATTCGCTGTCATACGGGCATTCCTTTTTTGCTTTGCAGCCGTTAAGACAAAAGTCAGTCGCGCCTTCGGGAGCGTTGTTGCGGTTGAAATAAAGCAAATCACCGTAGGAACTGACTTCCGTGCAGTCCGCATTTGCAAACCAGCAAATTAAATCAATGTCGTGACAGCATTTTGCAAGAAGAGAGGGTGCTGAAGTATCGGTTCGTTTCCAGTTGCCTCTCACAAAAGAATGCGCGAAGTGGAAAAATCCGACGTTTTCCGTGTGATTTATGGCAACAAGCCTACCGATTTCACCGTTTCTAATAATCTGCATGATTTTGCGGTAGTAGTCGGCGTAGCGAAGAACGTGGCACACAATCAACCGCGCGCCTTTGTCTTTTGCAAGACGTTCCAGTTCCTCGCACTCGGCGATGTTGTCGGAAACGGGTTTTTCCAAAAGGATAAAATTGTAGCCACATTCAAGCGCCGATTTTGTGATGGCATAATGGCTCTTATCTTGCGTCGCAATGATAAGCCCGTCCGAAAGCACACCCTGCTTAAAGAACTCGTCAGAGCCTAAATACCGCATTTCTTTCTTTATGTTGAAGGCTTTCCCAATGTCGTCAAGTGCGCGCTGAGATATATCGCAAATTGCAACGGTTTTCGCCTCGCAAAAATGCAAATATTTAATGAGGCTCATATATTCAGTGCCTCTGTTTCCTAGGCCGATAACCGATATTGTGAGCATTTTTATCCCCTTAATTTTTTGATTTAAGTTTGTTTAACATTAAATTTAAGTATAAACTTGACTATACTCAAAGTCAATAGCGGCACAAAGAGTGTTTTTAGCGTTGCCGATATAAATACGGAGTGGCAAAAACTGCCATAAACATAAGTGGTAAAAACCGTCATAATCAAAAGTGGCAAAAACCGTCATAATCAGAAGTGGCAAAAACCGTCATAATTAAATATCGGCACGAATAAGCACCGACAAAATAAATTAAAAAAAGTTGTTTGTTTTGAGTTGTGAGTTATTGATAAAATTTTATGAAAATCCGCGTAGTCCTGTTTTTTCAACCTTATCAAAAATTTGCAGATATTTTTCGGCGCACCCCTTGTCAACGGCGTCGTAACCGTGAATTATACAGCCGTCGCGGTCAACGTACTTTTGCAAAACATAGCGTTTTGCGTTTCCAATCAGCTCGGCGATTTCTTCCATATCTTCAAGGGTATGGAATTCCGATATTAAGGTTGTCCTAAACTCGTAGTCAACGCCACTCGATTTTATTATTTCAATGCTTTTTTTTACGTTTTCAAAAAGTTTTTTTCCTGCTTCTGCGCTTATGCCGGCGGTTGCAGCATATTTTACCGTACCGTTTTTTATATCCATTGCCACGAAGTCGATAATTTTTTGAGAAAGGAGCGATTGCAGTTTGTCGGGATTTGTGCCGTTTGTGTCCAACTTTATGTCGAATCCGAGTTCTTTCACTTTTTTAACAAAGTCAATTATATCGGATTGAAGGGTAGGTTCTCCGCCGGAGATACAAACTCCGTCCACCAGATTTTTGCGTTTTATAAGGTAGTCAAAAACTTCGTTTTCATCTATTCTGTCACCAACTCCCAACGCCAAAGGCGCGTTGTGGCAAAAAGGGCAACGGAAATTGCATCCGTTTGTAAAAACGGTACAGACAATCTTTCCGTCCCAGTCGACCATAGAAAATTTTTCAAATCCGCTTATATGCATTATTTTAGGGTGTCAAGATATTGGCAGCAGTTGAATGCGGCGATGCTTCCGTCATTTGCAGCCGTCACAAGTTGACGTATTTTTTTTGTGCGGCAATCACCTGCAACAAAAACTCCCTCTTGGGAAGTGCGGCAATCTTCGTCGGAGATAATATATCCGTTTTTGTCCAAATCGACAAGGTCTTTAAAATCACCGTTGTTGGGCAACTGCCCGATGCAGATAAATGCCGCTTTGCAGTTGAAACTGACTTCTTTTTGAGTTTTGGTGTCTTCAAACACAAGACCGCTCAGTTCGTCTTCGCCGACGAAACGCTTCAATGCCAAATTGTGTGTGTAGGTGACGTTCTTTTTGCTCAATACGCTGTCGATTAAAACCTTGTCGCCAAAGAAACGGTCGAATAGCGTGCAGATGTGAACGCTCTTGCAATAGCCCGACAATAAGTTGACATATTGGAGAGCGGTGTTGGCGTCGCCAATCATAACAACGTCTTCGCCTGCATAAAACGCACCGTCGCATATTGCACAATAACTTACGCCGTGCCCGACAAGTTCTTCTTCGCGCTCAATGCCCATAGTACGGTGCTTAACACCCGTTGCAAGTATGATGCTCTTGCCATCGTAACTGCCGTATTCAGCCTGCACTTTGAACCCAAAAGCCGTTTTATTTATCGCTTTGACGGTGTCAAACTCAAAATCCGCGCCCCATTCGGTTATTTGGTCGAAGAGTTTGTCGGAAAATTCGCTTCCCGCCATTTGCTTTACAGACGGAAAATTTTCCACTTTGGGCGAATGGGCAATCTGTCCACCAATGTTTTCTCCTTCGATTACTAAAACTGTTTTTTCGGCGCGGCGGCAGTTTAGTGCGGCTGTCATTCCGGCGGCTCCGGCTCCGACTATTATAATATCATACATAATTATATCCCTTACTTTCAATGCGGTATGCCGAGGCATACCGCATTAAGTCATTTATAAACTAGATTATTTTAACCTTTATTGGCTTCGATAAACGCTTTGATTTTGCTTGCGTTGTCGTATTCGTCATAACCGCCATTTCCGTTGGGAACAAGGAGGGTGGGTGCTTTTTTGACACCGTAGCTGACTGCTTCGTCGCGCTGTTCGTATGCGTCAATTACCTTGTATGCGATGCCTGCTTTATTCATCATTTGCTTTGCCATCTTGCAGTTTGGGCAAGTGGGTGACACAAACATCAACAGCCCGTCAACCGCGCTCTTTTTGACTTCTTCGGATTTTGTGGGAGCAACGTCATAGCTATCGGTGGTCTTATTATCACGCTTCAACACGCTGTTGTCTATATCATAGGTTTTGCGCTCGCGGAATTCTGCAAGTTTTCCGTCGTTCCAGTTTTGGACGGGGCGGTAGTATCCGGTGATACGGCTGTACACTTCGGCGGTTTTTCCGCAGATGGGGCACTTAAACTGCTCGCCTTCAAGATATCCGTGTTCCGCGCAAATCGAGTAGGTCGGGGAAAGGGTGTAGTAGGGCATTTTGTAGTTCCAAGCAAGTTTTTTGACAAGATTTGCCGCCGCTTGCCAACTGTCGAGTTTCTGTCCTAAGAAAGCGTGGAAAACGGTGCCTGATGTATACAGAGTTTGCAGTTCGTCCTGAATGTCGAGAGCGTTAAAAATGTCTTCGGTGTAGCCGACGGGCAGGTGTGAACTGTTTGTGTAGTACGGAGTGGCGTCTTTGCCTTCGCTTGCCGCTATGATATCGGGATATTTTTCTCTGTCGTGTTTTGCCAAACGATAGGACGTGGACTCGGCAGGCGTGGCTTCGAGGTTGTACAAATCTCCGTAAAGTTCTTGATAGTCGGAGAGTTTTTTTCTCATATAGTTCAGTGTCTTTTTGGTGAACTCTTGCGCAGAACTGTGAGTCATATTTTTGCGTATCCATTTGGCGTTTAGGCACGCTTCGTTCATACCCACAAGACCGATTGTCGAGAAGTGGTTGGAGAATGTGCCAAGATAGCGTTTTGTGTAGGGGTATAGGCCTTCTTCAAGCAGTTTGGTTATGACGTTACGCTTGATTTTAAGTGAACGCGCGCTCAAATTCATCAAGCGTTCCAGTTCTTTGAAAAATTCCTCTTCCGAATTTGCAAGATATGCAATTCTGGGCATATTGATGGTTACGACGCCCACAGAGCCGGTGGATTCGCCACTGCCGAAGAAGCCGCCCGATTTTTTGCGCAGTTCTCTGAGGTCAAGGCGCAGACGGCAGCACATACTTCTCACGTCGCTCGGTTCCATATCGGAGTTGACGTAATTAGAAAAATACGGTGTGCCGTACTTGGATGTCATCTCAAACAGCATACGGTTGTTCTCATTGTCGGACCAGTCGAAATCGCGCGTGATGGAATAAGTAGGGATGGGATATTGGAAACCTCTGCCATTGGCGTCGCCTTCTATCATAATCTCGATGAACGCCTTGTTGACCATCGCCATTTCGGCAGTGCAGTCTTTATATTTAAAGTCCATCTCCTTGCCGCCGACGATTGCGGGAAGTTCCGCAAGGTCGTTAGGCACGGTCCAGTCGAGCGTGATGTTTGTAAAAGGTGCCTGCGTGCCCCAACGGGAAGGGGTGTTCACGCCGTATATAAAGGATTGAATGCATTGTTTGACTTCTTTATATGTCAGCTTATCAACTTTGACAAAGGGAGCAAGATAGGTATCAAACGAACTGAATGCC
>CAYIYN010000003.1:34702-36928 GCA_964367645.1 uncultured Bacteroidaceae bacterium | reverse complement strand
CAAAATTCAGTTTATTACTTTTATTTTTCTTCTTTCATAAAGTTCAAAGCGGTTTCAGCCTCAACCAGTCTACGACGTATGGAGTTGGATTCGCGCATGCTTTCAAGTTGCTTATCGTCAAATTCGTAACGATGGACGGGCAGTGCCTGCAACACACAACCAATCGCCGGTACGATTGTTATAAGCACAAACATCATAAACGTAATTTCGGGGTAGGCGCTTGCAAAATTCAACGAATAGACGGTTCCCGCATCAGTTGCAATTTTAATTTGCTCGTTGAGTGCATTTATAGTTGCTGTATAAGCAACGGTGCCAAGCAGGGCGTTGGAAATAAGAACAGCGATACCTGACGTGAGTTTTGCAATGAAAGTTAGACCGGATGCAAAAACGCCGTCACCGCGCTGTCCGCGGTTGAATTCAAGCCAGTCTACACTGTCTGCAATCATAATGGGTTGAAGCGCGACGGTAAATCCGGTCATAACCCCATAAACAAACAAACATACGAGCATTATTGACATATAGCCGGCACCGTGCAACTTATCGAGATTTTGGAAGCCTACAAAGAACAGAATCAGCATAGGAATCGCCGACAAATATGACGACACTATATAGAGTTTCTTTTTTGTAATTTTTGCGCCGATAGCGGGAGTAAGCGCGATAGAAATTAGCGTTCCGATAAGGTACGGCGCGCCAAGAATAATTACCCAAATGCCTTCGTAGCCGTTGCCCATAACCCACTTGCAGAAATACATTCCGGCTGTAAGCAAAAGAGTTTTTGTGCAACCGAGCACGCCGGAGAGAAACATACGCAAAAACGGTTTATTCTTGCCAATCATTTTGAAAGACTCTTTGAACGTGACAGGCTTTGAATCATAAGTGGTAACGCGCTCGCGCACGTTGGGGAATATGAATTTAAAGAGAATCGCACCCAGCACGCAAAGAATAAGCGTCGCAAGAAAATACCCTTGCTCCTGCGAAAAGTAGCCTTCATAGTTTGCAAGCCCCACGTTTTCAAATATGCCCAAATCCATTTTGCCGAGAGCGTTTTTGATTGGCGCATAGACTGCGGTCAAAACGCCTGCGATACTGCCGACTATTCTTGCCAAAGAGATAAGTTTTGTTCGTTTGTGCTCGTCGGGAATCATACGGGAAGGCAGACTCCAAAGCGGAATATCTCCCATCGTATAAGCGGGTGACCACAAGAAATACATAACCACAAAGTAAGCAATCTTTGCCGACATTTCCCATTTGCCGGTAGGCAAAAACAAGAGAGTGGTAACAATGGCAATCGGAACAGGTATGTATTTGAGCCACGGACGGCATTTCCCAAAAGGAGATTTCGTCTTTTCCATAATGACGCCCATGACGGGGTCGTTGGCGGCATCCCAAACGCGGCATGCCAGAAGAACATAGCCGACTATTGCAATATCTATGCCGACAACGTCTGAATAGAACATCGACAGAGCCGCGCCGATAATCGTATAAATGAGGTTTTGCCCAAACATACCAACAAGATAAAAGGCGCCCTCTTTTGAGGTGTAATCACCCTTTTGTTTGTAGGCTGCAGGAAACGACCATGTCAGTACCTTTTTGAAAGTATTCATATTTTTCTCCTATTTTTACGCTTACATTGTTTATTGTTTTTTTGATTATTTTGATTGTTTAGGATTTTTTCCATAAGTGAATTTTCACAAGGGACGTTTATGCTTTTTTATTCAGCAGAGCGTTTACTTTATCAAGTGTTGGCATGGCGGCAGCGGCTCCATTCTCGGAAATGACATACGCGCATGCCGCAACTGCAAATTCAGCCGCATCGGCAATACCTTGAAGAGTCAAGGCGGCCTCGTTTTTCAAAAGTTTGTAGATTATGCTTCCTACGTAGCAGTCGCCAGCTCCGGTTGTGTCCACAACGACGTCGCCTTTTGCCGGATAGTTTAGGTTTTTCAAATCGCGGTCATAAACAGTTGAGCCTTTCGAGCCTTTTGTGACAAACAGCAACTTTGCGTCCTGCGCGATTTCAAACAGCATTCTAGAGGCTTTTTTTTCATCACTTTCGCATGTTATGAAGGCTAGTTCGTCGTCGGTAACTTTCACAAAATCCGCACAGGGCAAAAAATCAATTATTGTTTTTTTAAGTTCGTTGATATCTCTCCAAAAATTATACCTCGCGTTGACGTCAAAACTGACCGTTACGCCTTTTTCTTTTGCAATTTTTATTGCGCGCTC
>CAYIYN010000003.1:0-34692 GCA_964367645.1 uncultured Bacteroidaceae bacterium | reverse complement strand
TTCGCAAGCGATATGGAACAAAAATGCAAGATATCGCCCTTTTCAAAAAGATTTTCGTCAACCTCTTCGGGATGCAGATTTGCATCGGCGGCATCTTCGCGGTAACAGAAAAATTCTCTGTCGCCGTTTTCGTACTGGTCGATAAACACTAGCCCCGATTTAAAGTTTTTGTCAATCACAACTGCGTCGGTACAAACACCGTAGGAACGCAGTTCGCTTGATAAAAATGCGCCAAAATTGTCAGCGGCGAGTTTGCCAAGATAATATGCGGGTGCGCCGAGTTTTGCGACGGCAACGCATACGTTAGCAGGCGCGCCTCCCATCTTTGCCGTATAGGTCAGCGATTTAGGGGCAGAGGGCAAAAAGTCTATGACACAATCGCCCATGCAGATAAGTTTATTCATTTCGACTCCTTTTTCTGAAGTTTTGTCAATGTTTTTTTGCCTAAATTTTTTGCGCCGAATTTATAAACAAGTATGTTCGCAAAATTCATTGGGCGTAGTATCACTTTCAATTTGAACCATAGTTCATACAATGCGCCGTGCGTTCTTGTCAAATCTGCGGCGTTGAATACGTCCACTGCGCAGTCAAGATTTTCGGGCGGGGTTTGGCAGGGTAGAGTGACGGTGACTTGTTCTTTGGGCAGAATGTCAAAACAGTTGTCCGAAAAATGTTCATCGGAAAAATCTGAATTTAGCCATACCGTATGCGCAAATACGTTTGAAGAAAGCACGATTGTCAACAACCCGTTGCTGAAACTGATTTCCTTGCTTATCTTCGGAACAGGCAAATTTGAGTGCTTTTCCTTTTTCAAAAGAAGAACTGAACGTGAAATTTCAGTGTCGTTTTTAATGAGGGTTGCAACGGCGTAACAGTCTTCGCATTTTACGGCGTACTTAATTTTTTTTGTCGTCACTTTTATTTGCAATTCACTTGCTTCCGCTTTTGATTTTGAAATGCAATTTTCTTCAAACAGTACTTTACCGCTGTAATTGCAAACTTTAAAATTTGTTTCGCATTCAAACGATTCAAACGTATCGTTTAAGGTATAAACTTCAAAAGCGTCTTTTGTCCGATTTATGCTCACAGCAACAGGAGCAAAAAATCTGCGTGCGGTATACTGCAACATTTTGTAGCGTTTGAAATAATCCATGCTCGACCAAGAACAAACAGGCCAGCAGTCGTTAAGTTGCCAATACAGTGAACCGTTGCAGCGACCTTTATTTCGCCGCCAATGTTCCGTAGCTTCACGCACACACTCCGATTGACAATATTGCGAAAGATAAATATAATCCGAAAATCTTGATGGAAGATGAAATCTTTCAAGAGCGTAATACTGCATTTTCATATTGCCGCTGTTGCACTTTTGATGCGCAAGAAAAACTTCGGAATTTAGGTCGAAGTCTTTTTCGTCGGCAAAGTAGTGCAGAGTTTTCAAAGACGGCAAACTTTCAAAACCGAACTCGCTACAAAATCTGGTATAGCGACTTGAATAATACGAAAGTGGTTGAAGTCCGTGCCACACAGCCCATAAATGCGTATCGCCCACGTTGTCGGCAAACACACCTTTTTTGTAGGAAACGCCGACGGGGGAAGAGGGAATATACGGCCTGTCGTCTTCTTCTTTTATGACGGCAGGCAGTATTTCATGGAAGTATTTTTTTGTCCAACTTAAGTATTTAGAAGCATAAAACCAAAGCGCAGACATCTGCTCGATTTCGTTGTTTCCGCACCAAAGCGCAAGCGAGGGGTGGGAGCGCATACGTCTTATTTGACTGCGCGCCTCTGAAATTGTCAGATTTCTGAATTCGTCGTCAAAGTGAGGATACGCTTGGCAGGCATAAGCAAAGTCTTGCCAAATGAAGATACCTCTTTTGTCGCATTCATCCAGCAGGGCATCGGGCGCGTAATAACCGCCTCCCCAAATGCGGAGCATATTTATATTTGAAAAAACTGCGGCATCAATCAACTCACGGTAGTCGCTGTCATTGACACGAGTGATAAGACTGTCGGGGGGTATATAGTTTGCGCCCTTGCAAAATATCTTTTTGCCGTTTAGTACAAAGCAAAAATTTTCGCCGTGACAATCGGCGGCTCTATCGAGAGTGAGCATGCGCAATCCGATTTTTTTACTCTTTTGCGACACCTCAGTTCCGCTCTTTTTTAGCACGGCTTTGACCTCGTACAGAGGTTGAATATCCTTGTTTGACAATTCTTTTGTCCACCACAATTCCGCATTTAATATTGCAGTTTCAGCAGTATAAAACACAGTTTCTGCAATTTCTCGCTTGATTGCAGATGATTCTAATATTGTGACAACTCGTCCGTCGGGATAGTTGACAACAAATTCAACCTCTGCCGAAGCGTCACTGAAAAACTGGACTTCGGCATTAAGAGTGAGTTTAACACAGCCGTCGGCATTGTGACGTTGTTTAACTGTCAAATCTCTTATTTCCGCACCGATTATGCCTTCAAGATAGATATCGCCGCTTATGCCTGAAACGGGAAGGACGGGACCCCAATCCCAACCGAAATGGCACTGCGGCTTTCTTATATGCGCCACGCCGTTTCTGCCGTTTGGGTTTGGCGGAGTAGGGCATTCGTTATATTTGTCGGTGACGTAATTTACGGGGGAATAAAACTTTATGCTGATTTCGTTTTCGCCCAAATGCAAAAATGCCTTTACATCAATTCGCAAAGGTAAATGGCAATTTATGGAACGTGCCACAAATTGTCCGTTTAGATTAACATCGCAAATTGTGTCAAGTTGAGCGCAAAACAAAAAAACCTTATCGCAATTTAGGAGTTCGTTTTCAACAAAAAACGTTCTTTTATAAAGCCAGTCTTTATTACAAATTTCGGATACTTCGTTTTCGTAAGTTTTTTCAAAAGGGTTTGGAATTAAACCAAGATTCAACAAATCGGAAATATTTGAAGAGGGCACGTTACCGCACAGCATTTCGCCGCTGATAGTGTCACAAAACTGCCACTTCCCCTTCAAATCAACAATCATTATGTCCTCTTTCAGTGTCCGCGCGAAAGCGCACTCATTGGGTGCCTGCACTTGAAGCAAACAGCGTCCGTTATTCACTGTGAACTGATGTTGCGCATACGCGCTGCTTGAACTGATGTTGCGCATACGCGCTGCTTGAACTGATGTTGCGCATACGCGCCGCTTGAACTGATGTTGCACAAACGCGCTGCTTAAACTAAATTATACGCGCACGCGGGAGAGGTGTCAACGCTAACATTTTTTGACCCGGCTCTTATATCGACTGACGTTTCTGTATAATCGGTGGGAATTTTTCAAATATCAAAAGATGGCAAATATTCTTGAATGAGGAGCGGATTTGTGTTAAAATAATTTGGCAAACAAGTTTGCATATATTAGTTCACTGAAATTTCGGACGAGCAAAACGACTCATCAAAGGAGCGATTATATAGACGCTTTGACGAGGTAACACGATTGTTTTTGTCGCACAAAACAAAGTGATACAAAATTTTAAGGATGGTAAAATAATACGGTGAGAAAAACATTTACAGTTGAAGGTATGTCTTGCGCCGCTTGCTCGGCGGCGGTGGAGAGAGCGGTTAAAAAACTCGACGGAATCAAATCCGCCGAGGTCAACCTTTTATCAAAAATCCTTCTTGTCGACTTTGACGATACTTTTGTTTCGGAGGACGACATTTTTAGAGCCGTAAGCGACGCGGGGTATTCTGCCTTTAAATTAAATGACGAAAAGGTTCATAAGGAACGCTCCGAAAAAACAAAAAAATCCGATTCCGCAAAATCTGACTCCAACTTGCCGTCCGTCAAATTAAGATTGATAGCATCAGCCGTCATAACCGTAATTTTGATGTATTTTTCTATGGGCGGAATGATCGGTTTACCTCAGCCATCGTTTTTTGTCGGCTACAATAATTCTGCCACGCTGATGCTGTTTTTGATGGTGCTGACTTTGCCCGTCATTTATCTAAACCGCAAATTTTTCATAAACGGATTTAAGGCCGTTAAACACCGTGCGGCAAATATGGATACGCTTGTGGCACTCGGTTCCGGAGCGGCGTTTATATACGGTTTATTTTCACTTTTCATGCTCACCTATGCTTTGGGAAACGGCCGAAGCGACGTGGGAATAAAATATTCGGGCAACTTGTATTTCGATTCCTCCGCAATGATTTTGACTCTTATTACATTTGGTAAGTTTTTAGAGGAAAAATCCAAGACTAAGACGAACAGCGCCATTGAAAAGATGAAAAAACTCGCGCCTGAATTTGCGACTTTGATTGTTGACAGCGGACAAAAAACCGTGTCGGTGTCAGAAATAAAGTTGGGCGATTTGATACTTGTGAAAACAGGAGAATCCTTTCCGGTTGACGGAGTTATAGTGGACGGTTTTTCCTCGGTGAACGAATCGGCTTTAACGGGCGAGAGCATACCCGTTTTAAAGAGTGTCGGCGATAAGGTGATGAGCGCCACGATAAACACCGACGGGCTTGTTACGGTCAAGACGGAAAAGATTGGCGGCGATACGCTTATAGCGCAGATTATAGACTTAATGCAGATAACCGGCGCAACAAAAGCCCCGATTGCGCGACTTGCTGACAAAATCAGTGCGGTTTTCGTGCCGGTTGTTTTCTGTATTGCGCTTGTTGATTTCATCGTTCTTATGAGCATAGGTTTTGACGTTGGGTTTGCACTTTCAAACGCTATATCCGTGCTTGTCATTTCCTGTCCGTGCGCTTTGGGCTTGGCGACTCCCGTTGCCATTACGGTGGCGACAGGCAGATGCGCAAAGTACGGAATTATCGTCAAATCCGCCACAGTATTGGAGCAACTTAAAGACGCGGACACGTTTGTTTTTGATAAGACCGGAACGGTGACAGAAGGCAAGCCTTCAATCACGGACGCGGTTGCTTGTGAGTCTACTCGGCAATTATTTGAAACGGCATATTCATTGGAACGTGGGAGCGCGCACCCGCTCGCGCAGGCGGTAACCGATTATTGCGCACGAGAGAATATAAAATTTTATGAGGTTTCGGAATTTGATTCCGTCAGCGGCAGAGGCATAAAAGGGTTGATTGACGGAGCCGTTTGCTTGGGCGGCAACGCCGCTTTTATGAAAGAAAACGGCGTGGACTTGTCTGCGTTAAACGTGCAAGCCGATGCTTTGACGGCAAAGGGCAAAACGGTGCTGTTTTTTGCCGTAGACGGCATAGCGATTGGATTTTTGGGTGTGCTTGACACTCCGAAAATAAGCAGTGCGCACGCGATTAAAGAGCTTATAAAGCGCGGAAAATCCGTTGCTATTTTGAGCGGAGATAACAAACTGGTGACGCAAACGGTTGCAAAGGCTGTGGGTGTGCCTGAAAATTCCGTATATGCCGAGGTGCTTCCAAAAGACAAATCAGACATAATTAGCCGACTGAAACAAAACGGCAGTAAGATTGTATTTGTCGGCGACGGGATAAACGACGGCCCTGCTCTTGCGGCGGCGGACATCGGCATTGCTGTCGGCGGAGGTTCGGATATAGCAATCGAAGCGGCGGACATCGTCCTTATGAAAAACGATCTAAACGACCTAGTGTTGGCGGTGGATTTTAGCAAAGCCACCATAAGGAACGTAAAACAGAATCTGTTTTGGGCATTTTTTTACAACGCTGCGTGCATTCCGCTTGCGGCAGGAGCGCTGTATCCTTTAGGAGTGCTTCTCAATCCGATGATAGGTGCGGCGTGCATGAGCGTCAGCAGCTTGTTTGTGGTGCTTAACTCTTTGAGGCTAAATGCAATGAAGCCGCGCGGATTAAAAAATTTTTCTGAGGTAAATGCGAATAATAGTACAGAGGAAGAAAGTCATAAACCGAATGATAAGGAAAATTCAGAAGGCGTCCAAACAGTAAGGAATATTGTTTTGACAAGTTACGGAGAAACAAATCTCAAAAAAGCAGAAGAAGATGCTGAAACGGAAAACCAAGAAAAAATCACAGGAGAAACGGATATGAAAGAAGTGAAACAAGAGCAGAAAAAGATACAAATCAATGGTATGATGTGCGCGCATTGCGTAAAGCGCGTAGAGGATGCGTTATACAAAGTCGAAGGCGTAACCAACGTGAATGTGAATTTGAAAGATAGTTGTGCCACGTTTAGCGCGCCCATATATGTGACGGAGGACCAAATCAAACTCGCGATACAACAGGCAGGGTACGAAGTGGTTTGATTTCAACGGATAAAGCGACAATCTGAATTTTGCATACTTTGCAAAAAGGAATGTGAGATGAATTGCATTTGACGAAAAAGCGCAGAAAAAAATCTGCGCTTTTAAAATAAATCCTTGACAAGAACATATGAATAGACTAACATATGAATGAACACTCATATGATGTTGATATCAAGACAATATGCCAAATCGGCGCGGGAGGAGCAATGATGCCGCACAATCATGAATCTATGATAAAAAAAATAAGAGAAGAAACGCCCGAAGACAAAATTTTGTTTGGACTGTCGGATTTGTTTAAACTGTTCGGCGATTCCACGCGCATGAAAATTCTGTATTTGCTTTTTGAGTCGGAAATGTGCGTTTGCGCTATTGCCGAGTTATTGAATATGACTCAATCGGCTATTTCGCATCAGCTTAAGACGCTGAAAGACGGCAACCTTGTTGCAAACAGACGCGACGGGAAAACCATTTATTATTTTTTGGCAGACGACCACGTAAAGACAATTATAGGGCAGGGCTACGAACACTTGACGGAAGGAGAAAAGAAATGAAAAAAGTGTTCAAAATGGAAAATTTGGACTGTGCTCACTGCGCCTCTAGAATGGAAACAGCAATTTCAAAAATCGGCGGCATTAACAGCGTTTCGGTTAACTTCGTATTCCAAAAATTAACTTTGGACGCCGACAATGTTGTGTTTGATGCAGTGCTTGAAAAGGCGGTTGCTGTATGCAAAAAAATAGAGCCAAAATGCCGCATTATATTTTGATAAAACTATGAATAGAGAGCAAAAAGCAGTTTCAATACGCATAGCGTTATCAAGTGCGTTGACTCTTTCCGTATTTTTAGCGGTGAGGTTTTGTCCTATAACCATTTGGTGGGTAATACTTCTGCTTTATTTTGTTCCGTATGCGCTCATCGGGTACGACATAATTTGTGACGCCTTGAAGAACATCTTTCACGGGCACGTGTTTGATGAGAATTTTTTGATGACACTTGCCACTGTCGGAGCATTTGCTATTGCGAATTATCCAGAGGCCGTTATGGTTATGCTTTTTTATCAAACGGGAGAACTTATTCAAAGTATCGCGGTCGGCAAAAGCCGAAAATCTATAGCTTCGCTTATGAATATTCGCCCCGACAGAGCAGTTGTAATTCGCGACGGCAATGAAATTGAGTTGAGCCCCGAAGAAGTGGATGTGGGCGAAACGATAATCGTAAGAGCGGGTGAAAAAATCGCTTTGGACGGCGTGATTACAAAAGGTTTCACTTCGGTTGACACCTCCGCGCTAACTGGCGAAAGTTTTCCACGCGACAAAGGAATTGGCGACAGCGTTGTGAGCGGCAGCGTAAATCTCAGCGGACTTATTGAAATTCGCACCAGCAGCACCTATGGCGAAAGCACCGTGTCCAAAATTTTGGACTTGGTTGAAAACTCCTCACAAAAAAAGTCGAGAAGCGAGAACTTTATCACAAAATTTGCCAAATATTACACTCCGGCGGTTGTAATAAGTGCCGTTTTACTTGCCCTTTTACCGCCTCTGTTTATCGCCATTTCGGACAGTGCGGTTTGGACAGAATGGATAAAGCGCGCGCTTGTGTTTTTGGTGGTATCTTGTCCTTGTGCCCTTGTTATTTCCGTGCCCCTATCATTTTTTGGCGGCATTGGCGGAGCATCGCGCCGCGGAATTTTGATAAAAGGCGCAAATTATCTTGAAATGTTAGCAAAAGTAGATACGGTGGTGTTTGACAAAACCGGCACTTTGACAGAGGGCAGTTTCAAAGTGACTGCCGTCCATCCGAAAGAAATGTCAGAGGCAGAACTGCTGGACATTGCCGCTCTTGCCGAAAGTTATTCCACGCATCCGATAGCGGAGTCTATCGCGCTTGCCGCCGCACACGGCGGACACCTAGACCTTTTGCGCGTCAGTGATATTGAGGAGGCGGCAGGTTATGGTGTCAGCGCTGCCGTTGACGGAAAGGTTGTATATGTTGGCAACGACAAACTCATGAAAAAAATCCACGCCGACTACCATCAGTGTCATTTGGAAGGCACGATTGTTCACGTTGCTTACGAAAATGAGTATCTTGGTCATATCGTCATTTCGGACGTTTTGAAATCTGATTCAGAAGAGGCGCTTTTAAGACTAAAAAAACTCGGTGTGAAAAAGACGGTGCTGTTAACAGGAGATACTTCAAAAGCGGCAGACAGTGTATGCAAAAATTTGCCTTTGGACGAAATCCATGCCGAATTGCTACCCTCTATGAAAGTTGAAGAGGTTGAAAAAATGCTTTCTGAAAAGAAGAGAGTTGCTTTTGTCGGCGACGGTATAAACGACGCACCTGTGCTTATGCGCGCCGATATAGGTATAGCAATGGGCGCAATGGGCAGTGATGCCGCAATCGAAGCTGCCGATGTCGTGCTTATGGACGACAAGCCGTCAAAGGTCGCCGAAGCCGTCTACATATCCAGAAAAACAATGCGCTTGGTGTATGAAAACATAATCTTTGCTCTTGCAGTAAAATTTGTAGTGTTAGCACTTGGTGCATTCGGGATTGCAGATATGTGGCTGGCAGTCTTTGCCGACGTAGGAGTAACCGTTCTCGCCGTCCTAAACGCCATGCGCGCCTTAAAAGTAAATAAGTAAAAAGCAATAAAATCACTTTATTACTTGAATTATTGTGTCATTTCTACGCGTATCAATAATACCGGAAATCGCAGGATAGATGAGATTGCACTTTTCTCTTGTTGAGAAGTGAGCGAGCATACAATGACGTATGTGACCGATACGGCGAAATAAGAAAAAGCGCAAGGTCGCTACCATGCGCTTTCTGGCGGAGGACACAGGATTCGAACCTGCGGAAGTTTTACCTTCAACGGTTTTCAAGACCGCCGCTTTAAACCACTCAGCCAATCCTCCATGGGGCTTTATTAAGTTGCGTCGTTTTTGGTCAAAAGGTGCCAATCAAAGGCTTTTACGCAAGTGACAGTATAGCAATTTGGCGCCATTGTGTCAACGGTTCAACACAAAATAACGGTAAACGCTATGTTGACAATTCTATCAGTTTGAGTGATAATGACCGAGGAGAATTGTTATGATAAAACACGTTGTTTGTTTCAAACTAAAAGAACCGACTGCCGAAACGCTTGAAAAGGCGCAAGAGTTGCTGTTGTCAATGAAGGGCAGAGTGCCTGAAGTCAAAGATATCAGAGTAGGCTTGGACATTTTGCACAGCGAGCGCAGTTACGACATAATATTGGAAGTAATTGTGGAAGACCTTGACGCTCTAAACAGTTATCAAAACAACGAATATCATTGTTCGGCAGTAAAAACGTATATGCACGCAGTGCGCGAAAGCAGTGTTGCAATTGATTATTATATTTAGGTGAATGACAAAATTAGGTTTGAAGATTTACGGTGGAATTTGTATCGCTCTTTTGGTGATTTTGTTGGTTGTTTGCTTGACTATCGGCTTGAATATTTTGTCGTCAGCCGACAATCAAATTACTGCACAAGATTTAGCTAAAGCCGCTGCTTTGGCGTTTGGCGCGTCTATTTCAAATGTAATCGGCGCGTTATTTGTTATGTTTGCTATACCTGTGTTTTGTGTTTTAGCGTTGCTGGTGCCGCTTTACGTATTGGATGCAAAAAGCAATGACACCAGAATTTTCAACATTGTTCTGCTTAGCCTTTTTGTTGCCGCGGTTATCGTGCTGTCCTCTATCGGCGCGGCAAGGGATTCTTTCTCGCTGTTGATATTGACTTTGCCTGCCGCACCAATGCTTTTATACAATGTGTTCTCCCTCATAAACGGGGTAAACTTAGCCAAAAAGAAGGCTTTGTTGAAACCAAACGAAGGGGAAATCGTAGAAGAAGAAATTCAAATCGAAGGCAATACGGATGATTTGACACAAACCGAATAAACGCAACTAATTCAAAAAAAGAGCACTTCATTGCGAGGTGCTCTTTTGATTTTAACACAAATTTTACAGCACAAGGCTAAAAATTTTGAGAGGCGTTATGCCTCTTTCGGCGACGTTTTCTTTGTCGGTTTTGCGGCAGGTTTAATCGGTGTTTCGGGAGTTTTGACGACTTCGGAAAGTGAAGCCAGCAAGCCTGTCACGTCTGCAAGATTGCTCGGCACAATAATTTTGGTGCTCTGTCCGTTGGCAAGAGCTTTAAGCGTTTCGTAACCTTGAAGAGTGAGATATGCTGCATCTGGGTGTGCATCGATAATTTTTCTGATGGCTTCTGATTGACCCTCGGCCTCTGCTATAAGCGCTTGTTTTTTTGCTTCCGCACGCAGAATTGCCGCGGTTTTTGCGCCTTCTGCAACAAGAATATTGCTGCGTTTTTCGCCTTCTGCTCTCAAAATAGATTCGCGGCGTTCCCGTTCTGCACGCATCTGTTTTTCCATAGCCTCTTGAATGTCGCGTGGAGGAAGAATGTTTTTGAGTTCCACACGGTTCACTTTGATGCCCCAGGGGTCCGTTGCCAGATCAAGGATAAGACGCATTTTGCTGTTGACTGTGTCGCGAGATGTCAGTGTTTCGTCGAGTTCTAAATCGCCGACGATGTTTCTCAGCGTGGTGGCTGTGAGATTCTCAAGGGCGCGCACGGGATTTTCCACACCGTAGGTGTAAAGTTTTCCGTCCGTCACTTG
Source organism: uncultured Bacteroidaceae bacterium (assembly GCA_964367645.1). Lineage (GTDB taxonomy): Bacteria > Bacillota > Clostridia > Christensenellales > CAG-917 > RGIG4097. The sequence goes on along the minus strand of CAYIYN010000003.1, from coordinate 23,812 downwards.
ATAGTAAACTACGGTGTCAATTTGCATTGTGACGTTGTCTTTGGTGATGACGGGTTGAGGTTGGAAATCCGCAACCTGTTCTTTCATATTGATTTTGTTGCTTATTTTATCAAAAAACGGAATAATGAAATGAACTCCGCTGTTGAGTGTGCGGCTGTACTTTCCGAGCCTTTCTATTGCGTAGGCATAGGATTGTTTGACCACCCTAATGGAGCAGGCAAGTATAATCAAGCCAACGCCCGCGATTACTATAAATGCTATAAGTGCAGGATGCATAATGTCCTCCTTTTGGGTCAGATTTTAAAATTTAAGTCACACCGATTTTATTGTTCGACGGAAGTAACCACAAGTTTGTTCCCGTCAATTTCGAGCACTTTTACGTGTTCGCCGGCAGCAGCGGTAAATCCGTTTGAACCGACAACAGTCCACACCACGTCGCCCAATTTTGCAGAGCCGGGGGTGTCATCGGTGATATCTTCAAGAAGTTTGATTACCGAGCCGATCAGAGCATCGCTGTTTGTAGAATGTTCTTTTACGTTACGTAGCAACCACTTCATTGCAATTTTTCTAAAACTGAGCAGAAGTATTAAAGACACGAAAACAAAAACGATAATTTGCGCCCAGTACGGTGCGCCTGCGGCGTATGCTATAAGTGCTGCAAGTGCGCCTGCGGTGAACCATATCGATATCATTTGCACCGTAACAAATTCCATTATTGCGGTGACAACGATAATCGCAACCCAAATCCAAAGCATGTACATAACGACTCCTTTTCAGTTTTAGCTGTATGAAGTAAACCCTTTGCCGGTTACCTCGCGTGCCTTACTGATATAAACAAACGCTGCGGGATCAATTTCTTTGATTATGTCTTTTATTTGGTTTATCTGACGCTTTCTGACTACGCAGACAAGCAAATTGTGTTCCACTCCCGTATAAAAGCCGGAGGCCTTTATGACCGTGACTCCGCGTTTTGAGCGTGTTGTTATCGCATCGGATATTTCCACATGTTTGTCCGATACGATATTGAAAATCAGCGAGGACTGCAAGCCGGATTGTATTACGTCCGCCACTTCCGCGCCGGTAATCAGCGAAACGGCCGAGTAGAGCACCGGAGTAAGCAGAGCAGTCACAATAGCCGTCGCTTCGGCATCCTTGCTAAGTCCTATAAATCCTAAGGCTCCTGAAGCAACAACGACCACCGAGTCGCACAACAAAATAATCCACTGTACGTCAGTGACGGGGTCGTGTTTGTAGATGAGTTTGCCGATGATATCCGTGCCGCCCATGCATGCATTGTTTCTCAAGATAAAGCCAAGACACACTCCCGAGCCTGCGCCTCCCGCAACAGCGGCAAGCAGATTGTATCCGCTTTCCATAGTGCTGGCTTTGTAGACGGGAAAGTCCAGTAGTGAGAAGATGCCCATCCAGAGTGAAAACATCCCGACAGCAATCAAAGTGTTAAAAGCGAAACGTTTGTCCAACACCAAGAAAGCCGCTATTAAAAGCGGAATATTTAGCACAAAGCCTGTGATAGCAGGGTTGAACACCGTGTTTGCTAGGTGTGCATCAAAAGGCAAGACCGCATTATAAATTATTGACGCAACACCGTTGATACCCCCCGGCGCAAAGCCGTTGGGAATGATGAAAACGTAGTTGGTGATTGCACGGATAAAAGATAGTATCGCAATCACAGCCAATAGTTTCAAAAACGCATTGACATCCTGTTTGGAAATGCTGAGTTTTTTCATTATTCTTCTTAATCTAAGTTATCTGTTGGATTTTTTGAAGCCTTTGCGGAATTTTTTAAATCCGCCTTTGACTCCGTTGCACATGTCCACAATTCCGTACACCGACATTTGAGAAACGAGCCCGCCCGTGAATCCGCTGAAACTTCTTAGCGGCATGTCTTTTACGGATTGAGTTATCATATCGGGATTTTCCGTGCCGATTGCAATCAATTTGCTGCCGAACGCAAGCACGTTGTACAAAAAGCGTCCCACGCGGCTAACGGTCAGTTGTTCGACGCTGTTGTTAATCGTCAGTTCGCCCTTTTTGTACGGAGTGTTTTCAATCAAACTAGACCCGTACAGTGCGGCAAACTGCTCCGCGGGGATACGACGTTTTTGTTCGGTTGTTTCCGTCAAATCGTAGTAGATAGGAGAAGTTTCGCGATAATCCGGAACGGGAGCCTTTGGATTTGCAGACGTAACGTTCACGGTTGTTTTCAAACGTATATCTTGCGAGGACGCACCTACCAAAATGTCAAAGGCGCCGCTTTCGACGTGCCAGTCTTTAATGAGAGTGTTGTAATAAGCGAAAGCGCGGCTGTCGAGCGTTATATCGACTTCCTTTTCCTCTCCCGGTTGCAAGAAGACTTTTTTGAAGCCTTTAAGTTCCTTAACCGGACGGAAGATGCTGCTTTCGACGTCGCCAACATAAAGTTGGGCGACCTCCGCTCCTGCAACAGAACCGGTGTTTTTGATTTTAAAGGATACTTTGAGCGTTTCGCCCTCTTTTATGTTTTCAGACGACAGTTTTATGTCGCTGTATTCAAATGTGGTATAACTCAGTCCAAAACCGAATGCGAACTGAACTTTTTTCTTTGCTGCGTCAAAATAACGGTATCCCACGTAAACGCTTTCTCTGTATTCCACCGTGCGGGGACCCATAGGGAAGTAGCAAGCGACGATGTTGTCGTGATTCCTCACAGGGAAAGTTTCTGCCAGTTTGCCGCTGGGATTAACCTTGCCGTACAGCAAATCGTATGCCGCCTCTCCGCCTGCCTGACCGCCAAGATACAGATTGAGAATGGCTTTTGACTTTTGTTCCCACTTGTAGACTTTGACGGGAGAACCACAGGACAACACAACCACGATGTTTTTGTTGATTTTGTAAAGCTCTTCCATAAGGATGTTGTGCGATTCGGGCATATTGATATGTTTGCGGTCAAAACCTTCACTCTCATATGCGTCTGTAAGCCCGATAAACACAACCACTACGTCTTTATCCTTTGCCTTTTCGCACGCTTCTTTTATGAGTTTCGCGTTGTAACCGTTGCCTTTCAGAGTGTAGCCGTCCGCATAGTCAAACTTTTGTCCTGCAGCGGTCATCGCTTCAATAAAAGACACGGTTTTGGGAGGATTGATATGGCTTGAACCCGAGCCTTGATAGCGTATCTTCTTTGCAAGAGTGCCGATAACGGCGATATTTTGTTCTTTTTTGAGAGGGAGAACGCCGTCGTCGTTTTTTAACAGAATCGCACCTTCCGACGCAACTTTTTTGACAAGATTGTGATGTGCTTCCAGATTTTGAGGCGCACCGTCCACTTCGTTCGCTTTGCATGTGAAAGCAAATTCCAACATGCGAAGTACGACTTTATCCAAGTCTGCTTCGGCAAGAGAGCCGTCCTTTACGGCTTTGATTATATTGCGGTCGTTCATGCCTTTGTTGCCGGGCATTTCAAGGTCGTTGCCTGCCTTTACGCCTGCGATACGGTCGTTAATACTGCCCCAGTCGCTGACAACTATGTTTTTATAACCCCATTCATCTCTGAGAATGTCGGTGAGCATATGCTTGTTGTCCGAAAGATAAGTTCCGTTTAGGCGGTTATAACTGCTCATAATCGTTTTGGGCTGTTCGGTTTTTACGATGTATTCAAAAGCAGGAAGGTATATTTCTCTTAATGCACGCTCGTCGACTATGGTGTCGATGCTCATGCGCAGATGTTCCTGATTGTTGGCGCAGAAGTGTTTCAAACTGACGCCGATACCGTTTTTTTGAACTCCGTGCACCCAGGACGCGCCCATACGCCCCGAAAGGAACGGATCTTCAGAAAAATATTCAAAGTTTCTGCCGCAAAGAGGGCTGCGTTTGATATTTACACCGGGGCCTAGGATTGTGGTGACTTTAAGAGATTTTGCTTCTTCGGCAAGAGCATTCCCGACTTCTTCTGACAGTTCCGTGTTCCAAGAACTTGCAAGAGTGACCGAAGGCGGAAAACAGGTTGCCGTTTCTGCCGGTTTCATAATATTGGTGCCGGACCCTTGTTTTTCCTTGCGAATTCCGTTGGGACCGTCGCTCATCCATACGGACGGCACTCCCAAACGTTCTATTGGTTTTGTGAGCCAAAAAGTGAATCCGGAGCAAAGAGAAGCCTTTTCTTCCAGTGTCATTTGGTCTAAGATTGCCTTGTAATCGCTTTGAGTTTTGTTCTCTGCCATATTATCACCGCCATTCGGTGCTTCTGCACCGTTATTTTATTTTTTTGTTTCATATGTTTGTTTCGTATGCGCATACGCTTGTACTTGCATACACTATATTGCACATAATAACATATTACAGCGACAAAATCAATATGTTTTTGTCGGCGCAATGAAGTGCGTCATGAATATAGCGCAGGCCGAAAATTCTGCAATTTGCATATTCTTATTGAGCAATTTGGCACTTCAAGAAAAACACTTGTGCAACAAACTTGCGAACCATTAAGTTGTTAAAAATTTTAAAAAAAGAAGCCGTCGGCTATTGAATACTGTGACAAACTGCGAGAGCAAACGATTTCGCGATTGCTATTTTTTTGGCAAAATGCTAGAATTTGTGTAACCGATAAAACAATCCTGCGTTTATAAGGTGAAGATGAACCAAGAAGCAATTGAAAGGCTGTTCAAAAGATATTACCACGAGGCAAAATTATATGTCTTGTCGTTATGTCACGATGAATCGCTTGCCGACGATATTGTATCCGAGGCGTTTTACAAGGCTTTTAGCACCATCGAAGAAGAGCGGGACGGATTTAAGTTTTGGCTGCTTAAAGTCTGCCGCAACGCATTTATAGACCATACGCGCCGCATCAAAAAAACCGCTCCGCTCGACGACAACGTTCCGTCCGATGCGAAGGACGTTGCGGATATGCTCATAAAGCAGGAAGAATACCGTGCACTGTACAGAGCGTTATCGCTTATAAAAGACAACTACAAGGAAGTGATTGTGTTGTATTATTTTGAAGGCCTGACCGTTTCGGAAATTGCATCCGTCACGGATCAATCGGTTGAAAACGTAAAAGTTCAGATGTTTCGCGCCAGAGCAAAACTCAAACAAATATTGGAGGCTTAAATGAATTACGAGGACGCATTCAAACATTACCAAGAAGGGACGGCATCGCAAGAAGAAAGAGATTACGTACTGGAAGAACTTGCAAAAGCAAAGGCATTAAGTTCGCTTATGGACGACGAAGGGTTGGCCGTAACTCCCGCACCCATCAGTGAGGCGGATGCCGCCGATGTAAAACTTGCAAAAAAGCAGTTTAAGGCAAAATATATCGCTATCGCGTTTCTATCTGCGTGCGCAGTGCTGCTCGTTATCGGAGCAATACTGGGCGGCGTTTTCGGCTCTGCGGCAAGTTATGCAAAAAAACAAGTCGTTTACGGACAAGACGAATGCACGGAACTTGCAAAAACCTATCTGACTGAATTTTTGAACGACGACATTATGGGTGCGCCGCTCTTCACCGTTTCACGCGATGATTTGGCAGTTTACGATATCGATTCCGACTTCCATTTTGAGGCGTCGATAAAGGAAAGTTTTTACAGTTACTTGGTGGAATTGAAATACAACGATGAAGAATACAAAGTCCATGTCGACACCAGAAACGGCAAATTGATAAAAATCAGCAAGGACTAAAATTAAAAGCCAAAAGCCTTAATTCATTTAGAAAAAAAGCGAAATAAGAAATCAACAAAAAACCGTGTTAGATACGCGGTTTTTTGTTTGAAAACAGTTTTTTAAACGCTAAAAAAATCATCGATAAAACCGAATCAGATTGCGGGTTGACAGCATTCTACCTATTTGAAAAATACAGAAAATAATGGATTAGATGCGAGAAAAATCACTTTGTAACGATTTTTGCGATACGTTTTAGGGTAGTGTTCATTGAAGGAGAAAAATCGGCGCCGTCAAGCAATATTTCCGCCGGTCGCTCTTTTATGACAGCGGAAATAAGGTTGTATTCATCTGAGTCGAACAATGGCAGTATTTCAACCGTGCGGCGTTCTGTAAGATTGACAAGTTTTCCTTTGCCGACGGCAAGTCTGCACTTTGCGCCCTCTGTAGAGGTGATGAACGCCGCAACGTCAAAAACGTCTTCCGCACCTGTGGAATCTCCAAGTAGCCTCAGTGCCAAATCACAAAGTTCTTCCCAATTGTCAGTGACGGCTTTCAATCTGAAATTCAAGGTTCCGTCCACGTTGAAATCCCCCGTTTCCGCGAGTGCTTTTCTCACCAAATTACCTTCATAGCCTCTGTCGAAATGTACCAAAGAACAGATAAGAGCGCAAACGGAATGAGTTAGATTGACACCTTTTAGTCTGTCCAAAAAGAAACGCAGCTTTTGATAAGTCAGTATGGTTGTTTCGACCACCTGCAAGATTTTTTCTTCGACGTATTCCGCCGCATCGCAAACAGATGCGAGGTAAACAAAAACTCTTTCGCGGCTCTCTTCCACCGCGTAAGATACGTCGTTTATCTTCCTTACGCTATCAATAACGTACTCTGTTTCTTTGTCCAACTGCTTGTCCAGGCTTATCACGTTTGACCACATACTGCTAATAGTCTATGCAACCGTAAAGCAATTAAACCGCAATAATCCGATAGAAAAATATTGGGAATAAAACGGAAAAATTTTGGCATAAATCAAAAATTTTATCGTCGAAATAAATAAAAGCGGCGGAAGGTCCGCCGCGATAAATTATAATCTGTGTTTTTTGCTTTAATAAATTATTCTTGCTCTTATGACGCCTTCACACAAAAGGGTCTCAAGATTTATAGGCTCGTCGCTTTCGATAAGTGTGTAGGTATAGCCTTTCTTTGTGGCTGAAACACCCTTTTTAGCAATCGCCGCTCCTTCTTTTGATATGACGGCGGCACGGTGCGCTTTATCTTTTTTGAGTGTAAGCGCGGGCAGATTTACGCTGTTTACGATGTTGCCGTTTTCGATATAATCTTTGAGTTCTTGAGCAGCCGCAACAGCGCAGTTATCTTCTGCTTCTTCGGTGCTTGCGCCGATGTGCGGTGTGACGATAAAGCCCTTTTCACCAAGCACTTCACTGTTTGGAAAATCAACGACGTATGAACGAACCTTGCCACTTTCTATAGCCGCTTTCACTGCGGCATTGTCTGCGAGTTCTCCGCGCGCGGCGTTTATGATAATGACGCCGTCTTTCATTTTATCAAGTGTATTTTTGTTCAAAAGATGGTGTGTTTCAGCGTTGTAGGGCATGTGCAGAGAGATAAAATCAGCATTTGCATAGGACTTTTCAATGTCATTAAACACTTCAACAAAAGGAATTTCCGCTTTTGCCGCGTCCGAAAGGAAAGGGTCATAACCGGTTACACTCATTCCCAAATCATGCGCAGCCTTGGCAACTTTTCTTCCCACAGCGCCAAGTCCGAGAATGCAGAGCATTTTGCCCATAATTTCAGAACCTGCAAATTGCGCCTTACCTTTTTCCACTTGCTTTTCTATGCTTTCGCCGGTGAGAGCCTGAGCCCAAGTCATTGCGCCGTAAAGATTGCGTGCTGCAAGTATCATCGTTGCGACAACAAGTTCTTTAACGGCGTTTGAGTTGGCACCCGGCGCGTTGAAAACGCAAATGCCTTTTTTTGCATAATCTTCGCAGGGGATATTGTTGACACCCGCTCCCGCTCTTGCCACGGCAAGCACAGAAGACGGCGTCTGCCATTCAAGCATATTGCAAGAACGCACGAGAACACCGACGGGATTTTGACTTTCCGCCACGAATTTATAGCCGTCAAGAACGGCGTCTGCTTTTTTTGATATCGAGTTTAGTGTTAGAATTTCCATTTTACTTTCTTTGGTTGTTTTTGTTTTATGTTTTAGTTTTGCCCAATAGGGCACGTTGTTATTTGTTTTCCAATTCAAACTTCTTCATGAAGTCTACCAGTTTTTTGACTCCGTCCACGGGCATTGCGTTATAGATTGACGCTCTCATGCCGCCTACCGATTTGTGACCTTTAAGCGCAACCAAACCGTTTTGTTCAGCCTCTTTGACAAATTTTGAGTTAACTTCGTCGCTCAATGTGACAAACGGCACGTTCATCAGAGAGCGGCTCTCTTTTTCGACGTAGTTGAAGTAGAAGTCGCTGCTGTCGATAAAGTCGTACAGTATAGCGGCTTTTGCGCGGTTGACCTTTTCGATTTCGGCAACGCCGCCCAATTTTTTAAGATAACGCATGTTAAGCATCATCATATATATCGACCAGCAGGGCGGAGTGTTATAAAGGCTGTTTGCTTCAATCTGCGTGCTGTATTTGAGCATAGTCGGACAAATTGGCATTTCGTGTCCGAGCATGTCTTTTTTGACGATGACCAAAGTAACGCCTGCGGGAGCAAGGTTCTTTTGCGCACCCGCATATATGAGCGAATATTTGTTCACGTCGGTGACTTCACTCATAATGGAGGACGAAAGGTCCGCAACGAGAGGCAAGCCGCTGTCGGGAAGGGTGTTATATTTGAGTCCGAAAATGGTGTTGTTTTCGGTGATGTGCAAATAATCCGCATCCGCTCTAAAATCGGAGCGTGTTGTCTTTGGTATATAAGTGAAATTTTTATCTTTGGATGAAGCTGCCGCTTTTATGTCGCCGAAATTTTGCGCGGCCTCGTATGCTTTTTGTGCAAAGTTTCCTGTTATTATATAATCTGCTTTGCCGTTTTTTAACAGATTGAGAGGTATTGCCTCAAACTGTGTTGACGCACCTCCCTGAACGAGGATAACGTCATAGTCATCGGAGATGTTCATCAATTCTCTGACAAGTGCGATGCATTCGTTGTTGATTGCTTCGTACCATTTGCTGCGGTGGCTCATTTCCATTACGCTCATTCCGCTTCCTTGATAATCCTCAATTTGTCTGCCTGCCTCTTCCAAAACTTCTATTGGAAGCATCGATGGACCTGCCGCAAAATTGTATACTCTCATGTATTCTCCTTGGCGCGCTTCCGCGCTTTAATGTATAGCAAATTATGTATAGCAAATTATGTATAGCAAATTAAATCGCAGATCAAATTTTCTTTAGTGGTTTTCCACCGCTACGCATCGGCGCTACGACTCAAATTGTGTTTCTTTATTATGCCGCCGTTGTTATAACTGATACTCACTTTGAGTATTACGCTTGGCGTTGGGCTTAACTTAGCAATTGGCAGATCTAATTCAACTTTAAGATTATATCACCGTGAACAAAAACTTGTAAAGAAAAATCGACCTGCCAAAAAGACAAAATAATGACAGCAGCAAAGTTGCTAAAACTTTTGAATTGTGTTATAATTGATTAATAGATTATTTTATAGTCTTCGAGCAATTCGAAGTTGCATATATAAGGAGTTTTAATAAATGGCAAAAGCTGTAAGAGTCGTATTTTTGGGCGGCGTTGGCGAAATAGGAAAAAACATGACCGCGCTAGAGTACCAAAACGACATAATTATCATAGATTTCGGCGTGGAATTTCCAAGAGAGGACAGTCCCGGAATCGACGCAATCATCCCCGACATCACTTATCTAAGAGAAAATCTTGACAAGGTCAGAGGCATAATCTGCACCCACGGCCACGAAGACCACATAGGTGCTATCCCGTATTACATCGAAGAGTTGAACGTTCCCGTCTACGGAACCGCGCTTACAATCGGACTTATCGGGCGCAAACTTGACAACAGAGGCACAACGGCAAAACTCCGTACCGTCAAAGAGGGCGATACGATAAAACTCGGGTGCTTTGATATTGAATTTATCAAAGTGGCACACTCCATGGCAGGCGCATGCGCTTTGTCCGTCACCACACCCTTGGGCGTGATATTCTTCACCGGTGATTTCAAAATCGACAACACCCCGATAGACGGAAAAGAAACAAATCTCCAGCGTATAGCCGAAATCGGCGCAAAGGGCGTACTGCTTATGCTGGGCGAGAGCACCAACGTCGAAAGAAAGGGTTTTTCCACTTCGGAAAAAGTGGTCGGGCAAGGGCTTGAAAATATATTTATAAGCAATCCCAAACGCCGCATAGTTATCGCATGCTTTGCATCGAGCAACTACCGCGTGCAGCAAATCCTTTGGCTTGCACAAAAATACGACCGTAAAGTCGTGCTTGCAGGCAGGAGTATGAAAGGCATTGTTGAAGTTGCCGAAAGAGTTGGCGAACTGAAAGTGCCAAAGGGTATTATTATCGACAGCGCAGCCAAACTGCCGCCCGAAAAAGTTGTCGTTATCGCGACAGGAACTCAAGGCGAGCCTGACAGTGCGCTCACAAAACTATCAAGGGACGATTTCGGCAAGGGCTTGACTTTGGACGAAAACGACTGTGTGGTGCTTTCTTCCACTCCGATTCCCGGCAACGAAAAGCCTGTTTACGACGTCATAAACAACTTGTTCCGTCAAAACGCGCATGTCGTTTACGACAGCATGGATGAAGTCCACGTTTCGGGACATGCCTACGCTGAAGAACTCAAAATGATGCTCTCTTTGGTACGCCCCAAATTTTTCATGCCCGTCCACGGCGAGTATCGTCATCAGTATCTTCACGCAGAGATTGCAAAAAGCATTTGCGTAAAGCCCGAAAATGTCGTTATCCCAAACGTGGGAGAGGTGTGGGGTGTAAACCAAAACAGCATAAAACAACACTCCAACGTTCCCAGCGGCAACATATACGTTGACGGCGAAGTGCTTGAAGACGGCAACGCAGTTGTGCGTGACCGCCGCAGCCTTGCTGAATACGGTATACTTGTGCTTTTGGCTTCCATCGACGTTAAGAAAGGCGTAATTGCCGGTGACGTAGATATTATTGCAAGAGGCTTCAATTTGACGGTTGAGCGTGAAAATGACGTCAAAAATGCGGTGCGTGACGCTGTGGCTGCATCTGAAGTTGTTGAGGGAGAACTCAACAAACTCACAGCTACAGTCAAAAAAGCCGTGCGTAAACTGTATTATAAAGACAGACAATTCCCCATTGTGATTCCTGTTCTTGTAGAGGACTGACATGCAGAGGAAACCGATTATCCTTATACTTACGGCGCGTGACGAAGAAAAGGGCGCGTCCGAAAATCTTGCCTGCGCCATAAAGGCAGTCGGAACGCACAACGTCGTTGTGCTTGATGATTTCGCATACGACAAATCGGCAAAAAAAACCGTCGGGAAAATCATTTCATTCAAAACTTACCGCCGAATAGTCGAGTCATCCGCTCTCAACCGCATTAAAGAAATAAACTATCGCAACATCAAAAAAGGACGTGCATTCAGGATTGCCAACGCCGTAAAACGCTACAATCCCGAAATGATGATTTGCATGTCGCCCTATTCGCATCACTGCGCCGTTGATTCCAAGCGAAAGACGGGCTTCAAATGCCGCATTTTATATTTGGTGCCTTTCTTTTCGATTGACAGACAGATTTATGACGACGTAACCGACGTGTTTATTGTGGAAAATTCCGACACAAAGTCAGAACTTGTAAATCAAGGCATAGCGTCCAAACGCGTTATGGCGATGGGTCTTCCTTTCGATATAGCAAAAAAGACGCCGATTGAAATTTCTGCTTCAAAACAAGAACTCGGTTTGCCGCGAGCGACGACCGTCTTTTTGAATGCGGAGCGCAGCGACAATGTTAAGGAGCTGTTTTCTTTACTCCTTGACCAAGGAAACATTATAAACACCGTGGTGTACTGCGAGGACGCAAAATCGCAAGCCGAGCTGCGCGCGCTCGCCGATGCCGCAGAGAGCAAAAACAACATCGTACTTCTTCAAAAACAGGAGCAGTTTGACGAATATCTTTCAGCCAGTGATGCGGTTATTACCCGCTATGAATCCTCAACTTTGTACAAGTGTTTCAAATTGGAAAAGCCCGTCATCATTTTCGGGAAGGGCGAAACCGTAGAACGTCAGATTGAATTTTTGGTTGAAAAAGGACTTGTTATGAGAGCGCGCGAAAACTTGGAAATCGTCGCACTTTTGTACAAACTGTTGCAGACCGACGTCGCAGCCTCATTTGTTGCCGCAAGTTCCAAGTGGGTTGAAATGGCAAGCGTTGGCAACATCGCAAATTATCTGGTCAGTTATATAGGCGTCTAACACCTACGCAAATTTCACAAAAGCGTGTTTAATAAGGACAAAATGGCACTTAAACCTCTTATCGCAATAGTCGGACGCCCAAACGTTGGGAAATCCACTTTGTTTAATCGTCTTGTCGGAGAGCGCATTTCCATAGTGGAAAACACTCCGGGCGTAACCCGCGACAGAGTGTACGCCGACGTAGAATGGTGCGGCAAAGTATTCACACTTATCGACACCGGTGGGTTGGAACTCAAAAGCACCGACGAAATGTGGCAGCACATACGCTCGCAGGTGGAAATCGCCGTTGAAAACGCCGACGCTATTGTTTATGTTGTTGACGGAAAAACAGGGCTTACACTTGACGACGAAAACGTAACGGCTTTTTTAAGAAAAACGGACACACCCGTGATTTTGGCAGTCAACAAAATCGACAACAATGAGTTGCACAACTTGTATCAGTTTTATTCTCTCGGTTTTGGAGAGCCGTACGGTGTATCCGCAGAGCAGGGCAAGGGACTTGGAGAACTTCTCGACGCTATGCTTGAAGCCGTGCCGGCAATTACTCCCGAAGAAGATCCAGAAAGGCTCAAAGTTGCAATCGTCGGCAAACCTAATGCGGGGAAATCGTCGCTTGCCAACAAACTTTTGGGCTACGACCGCTGCATAGTTAGCGATATCGCAGGCACAACGCGCGATGCAATAGACACTTCGCTTGACATCGGCGATGACAAGTATTTGCTTATAGACACCGCCGGTATGCGCAAAAAAAAGGCTGTGGGAGAGGATTTGGAGCGATATTCGGTTATCCGCGCCATTCTTGCAATACGCCGCGCCGACGTGGTTGTTTTGGTTTGTGACACCGAAGAAGGACTGACTGAGCAGGACGTCAAAATCGCAGGGCTTATCAATGAAGAAGGCAAGCCGTCCGTCGTGGTCATGAACAAGTGGGATTTGATAGAAAAGGATACCTACACGCGCGACAAATTTGAAAAGAAACTCAAAGAAGACCTTAAATTTATGGATTATTTTCAGTCCTTGTATATCTCTGCCAAAAACGGCAAGAGAGTGGATGCCGTTCTTCCGCTTTGCAAGCGCGTTGCGGCAAACTCCAAACGCCGCATCTCCACAGGTCTGCTAAACGACGTTTTGCAAGACGCTATGCGCATAAGCGAGCCTCCCGCAAAATTCGGCAGAAAACTCAAAATTTTCTTTATTACACAAGTTGCCACTGCACCTCCGACTTTTGTCGTCAAGGTCAACGATACGCAACTTATGCACTTCAGTTATAAACGCTATCTCGAAAACGCGCTTAGAAAGGCTTTTGATTTTGTCGGCACACCTATTCGTATCCTCGTCCGCCCAAACAAAAACGACGATTAAAAGGACTTTAACAATCACGATATAATAAATACAAAAACAAAAACCCGCGTGAAGCGGGTTTTTGTTTTTGGGTCGATTTAGTATAATGTGTTTTTGAATTATTTCATTTTTACGAATGTAAAGGATTGCTTATTTTGTTTTGAATACATACGTGGTTTCAGAATGGAAAGCGTCACCTCGTTTTAGAACCGTCGAGGGGAAGGACGGAATATTGCATGCGTTGGGGTATCCGCCCGTTTCCAGGCAGAACGCTGTGTTGCGGTGATAGGTCACTTTACCGCCGATGCCGTTCAAAAAATTGCCGGTGTAAAACTGAATGCAAGGGCAATCGGTTACAACGTCCATTTGAATGCCGCTTTGAGGACAGTATGCACTTGCAACGGAACTGCCGTCGTTTGGATTGTCCAAAATATAATTGAAGTCATAGCCGCCTGCTATTTTTAGATACTTATCGTCGGCATTTATGTTGCGTCCGATGGTTTTTGGCAAATTGAAGTCATACACCGAATCGGTTATATCCACTATTTCGCCCGTGGGAATGAGTTCGTCGTCGACGGCGGTCATTTTGTGTGATTTTATGCTTACTTCGTGGTCTAAAACAGGCACGGAAAAATCTCCGCCCAAGTTAAAGTATGCGTGATTGGTGAGGTTGACGTGCGTATCTGTGTCGCAAACGGCGTCATATGCGATTTTAAGGGAGTTGTCCGTGCCAAGGCTATACGTGACTTTGACGGTTAAATTTCCGGGGAAGCCTTCCTCGCCGTCGGCGGAAAAATAAGTCATTTCCAAAGATGGTTTTTCAGCTTTATTGATTTTTGCCGACCAGTATTTTTTGTCAAAGCCCTCTTCTCCGCCGTGAAGAGTATTCATATCGTCGTTTGCAAAAAGCGAATATCTTCTTCCGTTAAGTTCAAACGCTGCGCCGCCGATACGGTTTGCCACGCGCCCTATGATTGCGTTGAAATAGGGATTGTCACGGCGATATCCGTCGGCGGTTGCAAAACCAGCCAAAATGTCCACTCGAGCGCCGTTTTTGTCCGGCACAAAAAGGCGGTGAATCCTTGCTCCGTAATTAATGATTTCCGCCGCAAATCCGTTTTCTGCGGTTAACAGATAAGTTTCGATTTTAGAAGGGGATTTTTTTAGAAGTTCGATTTTCATTGTTCGCTCCTTTGTATTCAGTCAAATTGTAACACATAATTACAAAAAAGTTGCAATCAATAGCCGGTTGTGTTAATATTTTCGATATTACAAGGAGCAAATATGGATTACGCGGCTTTTGGGAAGCAAGAATTACAAGATATGCTTGATATCGAGCGCAAAAACTACAAGAAGTTGCAAAAGAAAGGCAGCCCTGTGGATATGACGCGCGGACGCCCCAGTAAAGAACAACTTGAAATCGCCATGCCTATGCTTATCGGCACAGGAGATTATAACTATTCGCTTGAAAGCGTGGATGCACGCAACTACGGCGCACTCGGCGGCACAAAAGCGGCAAAAGTTCTTTTTGGAGAAATATTGGGCGTCAAGCCCGAAGAGGTCTACGTTGGAGATAGCACTTCTCTTGACCTTATGTATACACTGATACAGTTTGCAAAACAGTTCGGTGTTTTGGGCGGCACTCCTTGGAACAATCTCAAAAAGGTAAAATTTATCTGTCCTGCGCCCGGCTACGACAGACATTTTTCCATTTGCCAAACTTTTGGAATAGAGATGATAACCGTCCGTATGCTCGACGACGGTCCGGATATGGATCTCGTTGAAAATATTGTCGGCAACGACGACAGCGTAAAGGGAATTTGGTGCGTACCGAAATATTCCAATCCCACCGGCACCACTTTTTCCGACAAAGTTGTGGAGCGTATGGCGACGATGAAGACCGCCGCCGGCGATTTTAGAATTTTTTGGGACAACGCCTATGCCGTGCACGACCTGTATGAAACGGGCGACAATCTTAAAAACATTTTCGACGTTGCAAGGCGCGCAGGCACGATGAACAATATCTATGCATTTGCGTCAACGTCAAAAATCACGTTTGCGGGCAGCGGACTTGCTGCGTTTGCCACGTCAAGTGAAAATATGGACGACCTTATGAAAAAGTTCTTTTATAAGACCATATGCGCAAATAAAGTTAATCAAGTTATGCACGTTAACTTCCTGAAAAATATGGAAGGAATCAAAAAAGTGATGGTTCAGCATGCCGCAATTATGCGCCCCAAGTTCGAGCTGTTTGACAGAAAAATGACAGAGGCGTTTGCCGGCGACGAATATGTGAAATGGAGCAAGCCGCGTGGCGGATACTTCATCTCCTTGGACGTCAAATCCTGCGCCAAACGCATAGTGGAGATCGCCGCCGAAGCAGACATCAAACTCACTCCCGCTGGTTCAACTTATCCCTACAAACTGGACGATATGGACAAAAATATCCGCATTGCGCCCTCAGTTCCCGCTATTGAAGAAATGGATTACGCCGTGGACGTGCTCGTTTCTGCAATTAAGCAGGCGCGTATGGAATTGGTGTTGGGAAAAGTTTACAAATAATCAAGAAAATCAAAAGTAAGATAGTTTTGCAAAAAGTTTTTGATTTTCAAAGCAAAAATACCACAACAAACCCGCTTTTTCGAGCGGGCTTTTTCTTTTTCAAGACGATACAAAACAAAGAAATTTTGCATATTTTTATATTGTCCGATAAATTTTAAATCCATTGTCATATCCATTTAATGCACTTCATAGATTTTACAAAGCGAAATTGGAGGAAATCTATGGACAAATTCGACCTTTACCGCGACATTGCCACCCGCACGGGAGGCGATATATACGTCGGCGTCGTCGGCCCCGTAAGGACGGGCAAGTCGACTCTCATCAAGCGTTTTATGGAGGAATTGGCGCTGGACGGTATTCAAAATCCCGACGCCAAGAAAAGAGCGATGGATGAACTTCCGCAGTCTGCCGACGGCAAGACAATCATGACAACGCAACCAAAATTTGTGCCTAACGAGGCGGTGAAAGTGGCTTTCAGCGACAATCTCGCCGTCAATTTACGGCTTATCGATTGTGTCGGATATATGGTAAACGGCGCTCTTGGCAGCGAAGAAGCGGGGAAAGAACGTATGGTCCGCACGCCTTGGAGCGAAGAGGAAATGCCGTTTTCAAAAGCGGCGGAACTAGGCACCGAAAAAGTTATATCGGAACATAGCACAATCGCTCTTGTGGTCACCACGGACGGCAGTTTTACCAATATTCCGCGCGCGGAGTACGTATCCGCCGAAGAGCGTGTGATAAATGAACTTAATCAGGCAGGAAAGCCATTTGCCATAGTTTTGAACACTCTGGACGAAAACGCAGAGAGCGCGGTTAAACTTCAAGGCGAACTTTGTGAAAAGTACGACGCGCCGGTGCTGCTAAAGAGTGCGCTAAAACTCAGCGAGGACGATATAGGTGAAATTATGGAAAGTATTTTGCTTGAATTCGGTGTTCGTATAATCGATTTTGAACTGCCGCGCTGGGTTCAAGCGCTGACCCCATCCAATTCCGTTGTGAAAGAACTAATCGGTGCAGTAAAAGAAATTGGCGACGACGTTGAAAAGATGAAAGATTACACAATCATCGACGGATTCTTTGAAAACACAGAATTTTGGAAACTGCCTTCGCACGTCGACCTTGACGCGGGCAAGGGCAGAGTCGTTGTGTCAATCTCACCCAAAGACGACGTATTTTTCAAAGTTGCGTCCGAAGAGTGCGGAGTGGAAATAGCAGATGACTTTGAACTGTTGCATCACCTTAAAATCTTCGCCGAAGGCAGAGAAAAGACCTCCAAAATTCTCATCGCCCTCGAACAGGTGGATAGACTCGGCTATGGCATAGTCGCACCGTCGACAAACGAAATGTTGCTTGAAGAGCCTGAAATTATCCGTCAAGGTCAGCAGTACGGAATAAGGCTAAAAGCCAGCGCACCCTCCTTGCACATAATGAAGGTGGACGTCGAAACCGAAGTCAGCCCGATTGTCGGCACCGAACAGCAAAGCGAAGAATTGGTGAACGGTATGCTGAGTGACCTAGAGGCAAACAAACAAGCCATTTGGGATACGAACCTATTCGGCAGGTCGCTGAGTTCTCTTGTCGTGGACGGCATAAACAACAAACTCGCTTCCGTGCCCGCAGACGCCGAACTGAAAATCAAAAAGACTCTCGGACGCATCGTCAACGAGGGAAGAGGCGGCGTGATTTGCATCCTTCTATGACATACCGTTGCGCGGCTAAATAATCCGGCCGGATGCCGCGCAACATAAAAACTGCCATCGTTTGCATAAGATAGCCCAAATCCGCTGTTGCGTTATGCACGGCGGATTAACTTTATAGGTTTCCAGATTGTTGCATTTTTTAGTATAAAATGGTACAATAATTGTTATTAGAAAAATGGATTAAGCCATTAAAGGAAACTCAAATGAAAGCAATCGTATCAGTCCTTGGCAAGGACAGCAAAGGCATAATCGCAAACGTATCAATGACGCTTTTCAAAGCCGGCATAAATATAGTTGACATATCCCAAACCGTTATGCACGACTATTTCACCATGATTATGATGGTGGAACTTGCAAACGATTACAACCTTGAAAAAATCAATGAGAACTTGCAAGGAGTCGCCGCTAAAATGGGCGTTGAAATCAGGCTGCAGCACGAAGATATTTTCAATTCGATGCACAGGATTTAAATTGCATAAAACGCATTTTATCGCTATAAAACGGAGCATTAAAGAGGCTATATGTTAAATCACAACGAAATTATACAAACCGTAAAAATGATAAAAGACCAGCACCTTGATATACGTACGGTGACTCTGCATTTGTCGCTGTTCGATTGCATATCGCGTGACAGCGACGAAACGGCACAGTTGGTCTATCAAAAACTAAAATCAAAAGCAGGCAATCTTAAAAGCGTCTGCGAAACTATACAATCCAAATACGGCATACCTATCGTCAATAAGCGTCTGTCCGTCAGCCCTATAAGTTTAATCGGCGCTTCAAGCGGCGGCTATGATAAAATCGCCTTTGCAATGGATAAAGCCGCAAAGGAAACAGAGGTGGATTTTATAGGCGGATACACCGCACTTGTTCAAAAAGGCATTACCAAAACAGAAGAAGAATTTTTGTCAACAATTCCTTTTGTTCTCTCAAAAACCGAGCGCGTGTGCGCATCTGTCAACGTTGGTTCAACTCGCGCGGGTATAAATATGAACGCCGTTAAAATGCTCGGGCAGATTGTAAAGGATACAGCGCGGCTTACCGCCGACAAAAACTGCATAGGCTGTGCCAAACTTGTCGTGTTTGCAAATGCTGTGGATGACAATCCTTTTATGGCAGGCTCTTTCAACGGAATAATCGAAGGCGACGTTGTTGTGAACGTGGGCATATCCGGCCCCGGCGTTGTCAAAGCGGCAATAGAACAAGTTAAAGGTTGCAGTTGCGACACTCTTGCCGAAACCATAAAAAACACCGCATTCAAAATTACTCGTATGGGTGAACTTGTCGGAAGAGAAGCGGCAAAAATGCTGAATGCGGAATTCGGTATCGTCGATTTAAGCCTTGCGCCCACGCCCGTATGCGGCGACAGCGTCGGAGAAGTTTTGGAAGAAATGGGGCTTAGTTCTGTCGGCACACATGGCACGACCGCGTGTCTTGCCATGCTCAACGATGCAGTCAAAAAAGGTGGCACAATGGCAAGTTCACACGTGGGCGGACTGTCCGGCGCATTTATTCCCGTAAGCGAAGACATAGGGTTGATAAACGCCGTCAATGCCGGGACCCTGTCCGTTGATAAATTGGAAGCTATGACCTCCGTTTGCAGCGTCGGCTTGGATATGATTGCCTTGCCCGGCGACACGTCTGCAAACACCATATCCGCGATTATCGCAGACGAAGCGTCAATCGGCGTCATCAACAACAAGACGACGGCGGTCAGAGTTATCCCCGTTGTGGGCAAAATAGCGGGCGACACAGTCAGTTTTGGCGGGCTGCTCGGCTATGCTCCGATTATGGATGCCGGCAAGGGCAACGCAGACGAGTTCATATCAAGAGGCGGAAGAATCCCCGCGCCTATACACAGTTACAAAAACTGATAAAACGCGCTTAAATCACTCAAGCGTTCAGCAGCAACAAATTGAGGAGCAATTATGAAAGTTTTGGTTTTTAACGGCAGTCCGAAAGGGCAAAAAAGCGTAACACTGCAGTCCGTATCGTATCTAAAAAAAACATTTCCCGCGGACACTTTTGAAGTGGTTGACGTTGCCTCACGTATCCGTGCTTTTGAAGACCAAAACAAATTTGCCGAATTCACAAAAGGCATCAAAGACGCCGATTTGATTTTATTATCCTATCCTGTATATACGTTTTTAGCACCCGCACAATATCATAGATTTTTTGAACTGATGCTCAAAAACGGAAAGGACTTTTGCGCTAAGCCCGTAACACAACTGACAACTTCAAAACATTTTTACGACGTTACCGCGCACGACACAATAAAAGCGATAGTCGGTGATTTGAAAGGAAGATACATCGGCGGCTTATCCGCCGATATGGAAGATTTGCTTGAAAAAAGAGGCAGAGAGCAATTAACCGACTGGTGGAAATACGTCACTTTTCAGGTGAATAATAATATATGCAAACTGCCTGAAAAAACTCAAAAGAAAGAGCCTAACATTTATAATAAAAAAGCCGAAAACTTCAAAATTTTCTCAAGCAAAAAGACTGACAAGAAGGTTATTATCGTAACCGATGCCGTTAAGGGAAGCAGTGTAATGGCTATGGCGGAGGATTTTGCCGCCGTTATGCCGTATCAGACGGAAATTTTTAACTTGCACGATTTTGATTTCAAGTGTGGGTGTCTAGGCTGTCTTAAATGCGCTATATACGGCAAATGCGCGGTGAACGACGGGTTTGAACAACTTCTAAATGACAAAATCAATAAATATGACAGCATTGTGATGGCTTTTGAAATCACAAATCACGCTATGTCATCACTTTATAAAACCTTTTATGACCGCCAGTTTGTAAACGGCCACCGTCCTGTCAACGCAGGCAAACCCACGGCATACCTTGTGTCCGGAAACCTTTCAGGCGAACCGACACTGCAGATGTATATTGACGCCAAATCGTCGATTGGAGTCAATCTCAACTGCGGCACGGTGTGTGATGAAACGGCGACCTTTGAAGATATAAAGACTACTGCTGCAAAATTGAGTTACGCTCTCGAAAATCCGCCAACTCCCTCAACGAATTTTTACGAAGTCGGCGGCATGAAAATATTCCGCGATATGATATGGATAATGCGAGGACTCATGAAAGACGACTACGCTTTTTACAAAAAGAGCGGACGGCTGGATTTTCCCCAAAAAAAACGCGGCAAAATGTATGCCATGAAATTTGTGGGCGCTTTGGCACGCTCCAAATTTCTTTCAAAAAAGGTGCCTGATATGCTTTCCGACGGCATGCTTATGCCCTACGAAAAGCACACAAAATAGCCCTTTTGCGCCCCAAAGGTTTGTCAAAACATGCCAAAACTCTTGGATTTTTGCTTTGAAACTCATACAAACGGCACCCAAATTTACTGTCTGAAACTCAATAAATTTTCGCAGTTTTTTGCTTAAAAACCACCTCAAAAAATTGCCGTTTTTGACCATAAAAAACCGCTTCAAAAAACGACGTTTTTTCATTTAAAAAAATTTGTTTTAATTTTGCAAAAATGATTGACAGATTCCGCATTTGGGATTAAATTATGCGCAACGATACAAGAGTTTGAAGACATTGTTTTTTGAACTTAAAAAGTATTGAATACGCTATAGGACCTATAAGTGAATTATGGAAGATACGTTATCCGTTCCTCCTCACGCAGCAAAAAGAGTCAGCATTGTATTCAATCTCAAACGCACCGACCTCTGTGCCCGCACCGTGGACGCTCAGGCCGAACTAGACAGCATCGACACCGTCAATGCTATTGGCGCAGCGCTGTCTGCAGCCGGTTACGAAGTGTCAAAAGTCGAAGCAGACAAAGACTTCGTCAAAAATATAAAGTCATCTCAACCGGATATTGTTTTTAATATAGCCGAGGGACTGAACGGGCGCGGTCGCGAAGCACAAGTTCCCGCCATTTTGGATTTTTTGAACATTCCTTACACAGGTTCAGACGAAACCACACTTGCAATCTGTCTTGACAAGGCGCTTACGAAGCGTCTTGTTTCAACGTACAAGGTTCGCACACCAAAGGGTGTTGTTGCAACCAAAGACGCTTACAACACAAAAGGATTAAAATATCCCGTTATCGTAAAGCCCAATGCGGAAGGTTCAAGCAAAGGCATAAGCGGAATGAGTGTGGCTGCAAACGCGTGCGAGTTAAAAAAACTGCTCAAGTACGATTTTGAAAACTACGACGGCGATATGCTTGTTGAGCAGTATATAAAAGGCAGAGAATTTACCGTTGCACTTCTTGGAAACGGCGACGACGTCATCGCATTTTCGCCGCTTGAAATAGTATTTGTAAAAGACGTCGGCAAGTACAAACTATATTCTTATGATATAAAAAAGGAATTTGAAAAATACGTTAGGCTGGATTGCCCTCCGATACTTACGGTTGAAAAGCAAGAAGAGATAAAAGCCGTCGCCAAAAAAATTTTCAAAGTCTTGAATTGCCGCGATTTTGCACGCATGGATTTTATGATGGACGAAGAGGAAAAGTTGTATTTTATTGAAATCAATCCTCTCCCGGGACTTGCCCCGGGATATAGCGATTTCCCGTTTATCACACAAAAATGCGGAATTAATTATAATACAACAATCGCACGTATTATTGCTACGGCGTTAAACCGCCTCTAGAGGTCAAGACTATGGAAAAAAGATACGATGAAAATAGATATCCTTTATGGAACGATTGGAAGTGGCAGTTCGCTCATCGCGTGACAAACGTCGAAACGCTGTCCAAAATTCTGCCGCTTAGCGAAGAGGAGAAGCACGACATAGGCGAGTGTTTGAAAGTCTTTCGCATGGCGATAACGCCTTATTATCTGTCGCTTATTGACTCTGGCGACAAGTCGGATCCGGTACGTATGCAATGTGTGCCGACAATAGCGGAAACTATCTCCTGTTCCAATGACCTTGCCGATCCGTTAAACGAGGAGGGCGACAGCCCCGTGCCTCACGTAGTTCACCGTTATCCCGACAGAGTCCTCTTGCTTGTGACGTATCAATGCTCAATGTATTGCCGTCACTGCACTCGTCGCCGCGTCGTCGGGGAAAGAGATGGATGTATCAGCGAAAAAGCCTTTAAAATTGCTCTTGATTATATCAAAAAACATAGCGAAATCCGCGATGTTCTTATCTCCGGCGGCGATCCTTTGACCATGTCAATGGATAGGCTCGAAAGCATTATTTCCGCGCTTAGAGAAATTCCGCACGTGGACATTATCCGAATCGGCACCAGAGTTCCTGTCGTAATGCCTATGCGCATCGATGACGAACTGCTGAATATGCTCAAAAAATACCAACCTATTTGGATAAACACCCACTTCAATCACCCCAAAGAAGTCACTGCCGAAGCCGGCGCCGCGTGCGAGCGTATCGTAAACGCAGGTATACCTCTTGGCAATCAAACGGTGCTCCTTCGCGGTATAAACGACAGTGCCGATATTTTGAAAACATTGTTTGAAAAATTGGTCCATTATAGAGTTCGTCCTTATTATCTGTATCAATGCGATTTGTCTGTCGGCATCAGCCATTTCCGTACGACAGTCGAAGAGGGCGTCGAAATCATGCACAAACTACAGGGCAATATCTCAGGCTATTGCATACCCAAATACGTCATCGATGCACCCGGCGGCGGCGGAAAAGTGCCGGTAAACTATGAGTACGTCGTGTCAAAAACGGACAAAGAAGTCGTGCTTGAGAACTACCGCGGCGGCATATACCGCTATCCCCAAGCCCCACCCAAAAAATAAACGTATTAATGCTTTATCAGCATGAGAATTTTTAGGAAAATATCTGATTAAGCTCAATAAAAACCTTTGCATCAGCACATTAAAAAAACAACCGATACACTCGGTTGTTTTTTGGTGCAGCCGCCCGCAATCGGCGAAGCAACTTGCTTGCATGGTTGCGAGCGCGCAGCGGACAGCGCACCACACGGGCAGAGTCCGCATTTGTGTGCAAAAGAATTGCACACAAATAAAAATAATCACTCAAAAATTGAGTGATTATTTTGTGGTGCAGCCGACGAGACTTGAACTCACACGGTTTCCCACTGGAACCTAAATCCAGCGCGTCTGCCAATTCCGCCACGGCTGCAA
>CAYIYN010000002.1:0-36982 GCA_964367645.1 uncultured Bacteroidaceae bacterium | reverse complement strand
ATATTTTGGTACATATAGAGGTTTTATAGAATAGTAACTCGCTACCTATTGTGGTTGTTTTTAGTTTTTCCACTTGTCAATGGTGCTTATATATGATATTATTATTAAAGATAAAAACAATAACCATAAATGGAAAATGGAGATAAATATGAAAGTAATTTGCGGCGGTTTGGAATTAAGCGATGCTCTGCAAAAGGTAGTTAAAGCGTTACCTATAAAAAGAAGCAACCCGATTTTAGAGTGTGTTAAACTTGTTGCAGACGGCGATACTCTTTCTATTTTTGCAACGGATTTAGAGCTTGCCATTGAGAAAAAAATCAATGCGGAAGTTAAAGTCGAAGGAGAAATCGTCGTTCCCGGCAAATTATTTGCCGATTATGCAAAAAAAATAGAAGAAGAACAAATAGAACTTGATGGCACTGCCGAAGGAAAACTCACAATAAAGTTTTTGGACGGCAAAATCGATATAAAATGCTATGCAGTTGAAGAGTATCCTGTTTACAAAGAGATAGAAAGACAAAATTCCTTCATTATTTTGAAAAAGGATTTGAAGGAACTTATTGGAAAAGTTATATTTAACGTTGCAACAGACGAAGCAAGACCTTCTTTGAAAGGTGTTTGTTTAAATATCAAAGAGAATGAAATCGAAGGTGTTGCATCCGATGGATATAGACTTGCATTAAGCAGAATGCCAATTCAAAACAACGGAATTATTGACAAAATTGTAGTTCCTGCCAAGAGCATGTTGGAACTTAGCCGTCTTATCGACGACGAAGATGAAACAATGACGGTATATCTTGATCGCAGTTATGTGTTAGTTGATTTATTCCACACAAAAATAATGACCAGACTTATAGCCGAAGATTATATAAATTATGAAAAGATTATTCCAAACGTATTTACTACAGAAATAACAATTGATAAAAAACAGTTTGAAAACAGCATCGACCGCGTCGCGCTTATGAACAGAAGTGAGAAAAAAGCGTACGTTAAAATGGAAATTAAAGAGGACAATATAAGCCTTAACGCGCGCAGTGAAGACGGTGAAGTTAATGAAAAACTGACAATCGGTTTGAAAGGTAAAGACTTGACGATTGGATTTAACAGCAAATATATAATAGACTGTATGCGCGCAATAACTGAACCTTTCATTACACTTAACTTTACATCGTCAACCGCCCCCGGCATCATAAAAGGTGAGCAGGATAATTGGCTGTATCTTATTTTGCCTCTGCGTGTTATCGGTTAATAATTCGCAACGAAACCAAAAAACAAATCCCGTGAGAGAAAACTAATAGTTTCCTATCGCGGGATTTTTAATTTTTTGAAAATATTTTTAGTTTGAAAAATTTATAATGTTGTTAAAAGTTGAGTTTATGTTGAACAATTAACAAACAGATAATTATTATTTATGATGAAACAATTTAAAACAACTTAATAAAACAAAAAAACTTATTAAAATGTGAAACTGTTTGTGAAACACGCTTGATTGTTTAATTAAAATAAGATAATATCAAGGCATGGCAAAGATTGTTGCTTTTTCAAATCAAAAAGGCGGAGTTGGCAAGACAACAACGTGTATAAATTTGGGCGCCTATATCGCTCTGTTGGGCAAAAAAGTGCTAGTTTGCGATATGGATCCGCAAGGTAACGCTTCAAGTGGATTGGGAATGTTTGAAAATCGCCAAGATAACTCTTTATATAAAGTGCTTTGCGATGAATTGAAAATTAAAGACGCTATTCACGACACGGAAATTGAAGGATTAAAACTGCTTCCCGCCTCAAAAGACCTTGCCGGAGCGGAAATGGAACTCGCCAAAGTATCAATCGGCAGGGAACGCGTTTTTGAAGAAAAACTTAAGGGCGTTGAAAAAGAATTTGATTATATATTTATAGATTGCCCGCCGGCTTTAGGACTTTTAACGGTGAACGCGTTGACGGCGGCGGACAGTGTGGTTGTGCCGATACAATGTGAATATTTTGCGCTGGAAGGCTTGTCACAACTTATGAACACGGTAAAACTTGTAAAAAAATATCTGAATCCGCGCATTGAAGTTGAAGGAGTTGTAATCACTCTTTATGATGGGCGAAGCAAACTGTCGCAAGGTGTGTTGGGAGAGATAGAAAAGATTTTCGGAGAAAAGGTTTTTGGTGCAAAAATACCCAGAAATATAAGGCTTGCCGAGGCTCCGAGTTACGGAAAACCCGTTGCGATTTATGACAAAAGATGCGCCGGAGCATCGGCATACGCTTCCCTTGCGGAAGAATTTATAAAGAAAATAAACTAGGGGGACAGGACAATGGCAAAGACTATAGGCGGACTCGGAGGCAGAGGCGTTAATGCTCTATTTACAGACCACGAGGAAAACGTGAAAGTGGATATTCCCGAAATTCCCACTTCAAATATCGATATGACGCTTATCGACCGAAACCCCAATCAGCCAAGAAAAAGTTTTTCTGAAGAATCGCTGAAAGAAATGGCTGCGTCAATCGCCACATACGGAGTTCTGCAACCGCTTATATTGGTCAAAACTTCGATTGGCAGATTTATGATAATCGCAGGAGAGCGCCGTTTCCGTGCAGCGTATATGGCAGGGTTAAAAAGCGTGCCGGCTATCATCAGAGAATTCACTCCTCAGCAGATAGCGGAAATTTCTTTGATTGAAAACTTGCAGCGAGAAGATCTAAACGCCATCGAAGCCGCCGAAGCCATGAAAGAACTTATGGACAAGCACGGTCTTACACAAGACGGCGTTGCGGGACGCATCGGAAAATCGCGCCCGTACGTTACAAATATACTCAGACTGTTGCAACTCCCCGACGAGGTGCTAGAAATGGTACGGAGCGGAGCATTGACGCCCGGGCATGCACGCACATTGATCACCGTTGACGACAAAGAATATCTAGTGCTATTGGCAAAGCAAACCATAGAAAACAAACTTACTGTTCGCGACCTTGAAAACCGTGTCAGATTGTATTTTGCAAGACGTGAAATCCAAACCGGACCAAGACGCAAAGAGCCGCTTTCTCTTGAACTTAAAGACCTTGTGGGCGATATGAAGCGCGTGTTTGCCACCAAAGTCAAACTGGTTGGGAACGACCAAAAAGGACGCATATCCATCGACTATTTCAACGCCGACGACCTTGAGCGTATCCACGCTCTTGTACAGATTTTGAAGTTTAACGAAAAACTATAAAAAGAAGGAAGGCAACCTCCGTCCTTTTCATTGACCGAAGAATAGCAAAAACACAGTAAAATCTTCCCAAAAGATATATTCACACTCCCACAAAAACCATAAAATCAACCGAAAGCGTGAAATTTATAAATTCTCACTTTCGGTTGCATAAAAGTTTTGGGGTTTGTCAAGGGGCCTTTTGGCAAAACACCGTTGACTGAAATCAAACCAAAAACAATCCATAAAAACCGCTTTGTATGAAGCGGAGAATGGGGTATAATAGTAAAACTATGGAGATAAGGCAAGTACAACTCAATAATTTTCGCAATTACGAATCGCAAACAGTGAAGTTTGCCGGCGGATTGAACGTGTTGTACGGCGAAAATGCAAGCGGAAAGACAAATCTGCTTGAAAGTGTTTTTATATGTTCGGTTTTTCGCTCTCCTAGGACAACAAAAGATAAAGAACTGATACGATTGGGCGCAGATAAGGCGGTCATTCGCGTTGTTGTTGAAAAGCGGTTTAGAAAACACACCATTGATATGCAGATTGATTCGCAGGGCAAAAAAAGAGTGCTGATTGACGGTATTCCCGTGCAGCGCGCCGGGGAACTGCTTGGGGTTTTGGGAGTGGTGTTCTTTTCACCGGACGAATTAAAACTTGTGAAGGAATCGCCCATTGAGCGAAGAAGATTTTTAGACGTAGGATTGTCACAGCAACAAAGAAGTTATTTTTTGGCACTGCAAAGATATAACAAGATTTTGAAGCAGAAAAACAACCTTTTAAAAGAAAGTCGAAACGCGAAGAATCTTGACGAAATGTTGGATGTATGGGATGTGGGCCTTGCCGAGCATGGAGCGCTCATAATTAAAAAGAGGATGGAATTTGTCGATTCTTTATTAAAAAACGCGGAAAAAGTCCATTCTGAACTAAGTGAAGAAAAAGAGGAGTTGAAACTTCAGTACGAGAGCGATATCCAAACAGACGGCGACATAAGAAAAAATTTGGAAAACGCGATAGCGCGAAGCCGCGAAAAAGACAAGGAACTGGGATTTTGCACGGTTGGGCCTCACCGTGACGATATAAAAATCGAGATAAATGGGCGCGACAGCAGGAAATTTGCCTCGCAAGGTCAGCAGAGAACCATTGCTCTGTCTATGAAACTTGCCGAAGTTGAGTTGTACCTTGAAGAGGTGGGCGATGCTCCGGTTTTGCTGCTAGACGATGTGCTAAGCGAACTTGACGAAAAACGCAGGGCGGTGCTGCTTAGGGCTGCATCGAAGTATCAAACGCTCCTAACATGCACGGAATTTGAAAAAACAACTGTCCCAGCGGCGATATTTAAAGTTCATGCGGGCAGAATTGAAAGGTGTGATGGCTGAAGTTTTTTTGGACGCTTTTATAGACAGCCTTAAGGTGTTGGCGGTGCTCGTCGTCGTCAATTTTTTGTTTTCCGCGTTAGAGCCGAAACTTGCCGGAAAAATCAAACTTAAAGGCAAATACGCCACGCTTGTGGGCGTCAGTTTGGGCTTGTTGCCTCAGTGCGGATTCAGCGTAGTGGCAACGGACTTGTATCAAAAAAGGCATATAAGCATAGGCACGTTGCTTGGCATTTATCTGGCAACCTCCGACGAGGCTCTGCCGATATTTCTTGCCGATCCCGAAAAGGCACTGCATATACTTCCCATACTTGCAATGAAGTTTTTGATTGGGCTTGCTGTGGGCTATTCAGCGGATTTAATATATAAAAAAAGCGCACACACGGTTGATGAACATTCCAACAAATGCGAACATGAGCCCGAAATTCATATCGGGTGTTGCGGACATGAAATTGAGAGTAAAAAAGAAGATGACTGCCATAACCACAATGGGAATGACGAAGAACGCATAGCCAATGTTGTTGATGATGAAAAATGTTGTGATGTAGTGAGCGGAAGCGATTTGTGCAAAGATACAGAGGATGCGCACCGCGCCGAAAAAAAGGCAAAGATAAAGCAATATCTTGTTCATCCGCTCGTTCATTCATTGAAAATTTTCGCGTATATTCTTGTCATTAATATAATTTTTGGCATTGTGATATACAGTGTCGGTGAAAATAAAATTTTAGAATTTTTGAAAGCGAGCAAATACGTAGCGCCATTATACGCTGTTATTATCGGAATGATACCCAACTGCGCATCTTCGGTAGTGCTGAGCAACCTCTATCTTATAGGAGGGCTTGGAGTCGGCGCGACCGTCGGCGGACTTTGTATGAATGCAGGAATTGCGTTTACGGTGCTGTTCAGAAATATCAAGGCAATAAAAGAAAATTTAACAATACTTTTGACAATGTTTTTAGTGTCAGTCGCCGTAGCCTACATTGTGTCTGCAATATTCAATTTTGACGCGCTCCCCATATAAAATTTAATGCCAATTTTCGAGCAATTCTTTCTTTGACAAGTTGGGAGTGTCAAGGTATAATTTCTGTTATGAGAAAAGTTCTTTGCCCTATTTGCGGAAACGTCATTCGATTTAACGAAAGCGAAAAATCGCTGATTTGCGAGGTTTGCCGTTCTGCCATAAAAATCAAAATACATAATATCGACGACAAACAAAACTCGTCTGAAACCGATGCCGGCATGCCCAGAGAACAACTATATTCGGGCGATGAGATTATTACGGCCGAATTGGATAATTCTGTGCCCGAACCAAAACAAGATTTAAAAACCAATCTATACAATGCGTTAGAAAAAACTAAAACCTCTCGTGATAACGTCGCAAAAAAGCACGAAGAACAAATCGGCGACAGCAGTTTCGTGTTTGGCAATGCGCATGGCGATAGCGAACACAGAGCCGAAGCGCAAATTACATTTGAGGCGGTTGCATATCAAAATTCCAAAGAGCCGCAAAACGCCGTCCCCGCGGCAAAAGACGAAGATTTAAAGTGGATAAAATGGGCGGATATTGAGTGCGAAAGCGAACTGCTTGAAGACATAAAAATCACAAAGCCGAGTGAAGTGGCAAAGAGCAAAAAGAATGTAAAAACCCCGCTTAACTATCGCCTTGCGTACGTTCCTTTTTATGCAATATGCACGTTTATCTCTCTGATAGTGTTGCTTTACACCCCGTTTTTGCAGATAAACGGCGATAATTATTCGACTGTATACGGTGCAAAACTCATTGGCGAGCTATTTTCTGTTAACACATTTTTGACGGACATCTTTTTGTTAAGATTTATCGCAGGCGTTCTTTTGGCGGCTATGGTATTAAGTTCGGCGGCGTATCTGGTCTTTGCGTTTCGCTCTTACGGCGAATACAACGAAAAAATATTAAAAAAATCCTTTATGTTTTCTTTAATAAACGCAGGACTGACAATCCTTATTTTCTGTTTGTTTTGCATAATAGTGTCAAAGATGATTCCAAATTACGACAGTATAAAGATGCTTTACAGCGGAACGTTTATCGCTGTTCCGTTGCAGATTTATTCTGTCGCCGCAAACAGCGACAAAATGCCCAAATACCGTGACGAGAAAAAAGTTCTTCTCTCCCCCAAAAGCACCCGCCGCAAGGCATATATACTGCTCGGCATAAGTATGTTCTTTGTTTGGTCGTTGATTTTTAATACAGTTATATCATTGGGCTCAAACATAGCTTATAACGTAATCCACAGCGTGACAAACGGCACGTCAAATATTCTTCCAAAGTTGTCCGCTTTGTCGATGGGCGCGTTTGGGGTGGCGTTCTCGTTTGTTTGGAGCGGCTCTATAAACGTCGTTTCCGCAACGGCAAATTATCTTATTTATTCCTATATTCAGTACGCAACGCTTGCCGCAACCGTCCTTCTAATCGTCGTCTATGCGCGCTATGCAGGAAAGACCGCCGGCATTTTCTTGGACGAAATTAAGCCCAAAGGAAATGAAAACGTACTTTTGGAAAATGAAATCAAGGAACTTAACCTTGCAAAGTTTTTGAAGAAATCATCGTCATTATCGTTTATCGTTTATGCAATCACTATAACTCTCGATGTTGTGGGATACGTTGTGCTTTACTCAGGCACTTCAAATCTTATCCCCGCGCTCTTTACAATGATTGCGTTTGTGATAGCCGCACTTATCCGTCGTTACCCCTACGCGGTTCTTGCCAGAGAACAATATATGAAAGCCTACGTCGAGTACGAAGAAATGGCAGCGGATATTCCGCCTATGACAAAAAAGCAACGCTCATCTTTGGAACGCACCGGACTGCTTGCCGCCCTCTTTTGCTCTGCCGCCTTTGTCATCTACGTACTCGTGTGACAAGTTATTAAACAAAGAATTTTTATTGAAGAGCAAAGGGTGCTTTTAGGCAAAAAGCCCCCTTTGCAACCCCCAACACTTTCAAGCCCTCAAAATTTACAATCCCTAAAACTTTCAATCCTCCAAATTTTGCAATCCTCCAAATTTTGCAATCCTCCAAATTTTGCAATCCTCCAAACTTTACAATCCCTCAAAATTTATATTTATTTTATTTAGCGGAAAACGCGAATTGCAGAGTTCGCGTTTTCTGCTGGTTAATAATTTATGAAGTTGTTTACCGAATATGTTTTTGTGCAATGGAAAATCAGTAATAGTTGAAAATCAAAAGAGAGAGCATTTTGGAGCAAGAGTATTTTGGCTCTCTCGCCATTAGACTGTTGAAGTTCATATTTTATATCTTTTCTATATTTTCGGGGTATTCAAAGTGGTTTTGGGCACGGCATAAATCCAGCATAGCCATAACGTCTAACGTGGCGGAATGCGGCATAAATTCATTTTGCTTTTTGCCTTCGCGCACGTCTGAAGCAAAGGCGTCAAATTCATATATATAACCGCGTTTGCAACGCACCGTTTCGCGATTTCCGTCTGCAAACAGCGTTGCGCGGGTGGGCTTATAGAACATATTGGATTTGATATATCCTTTCGTGCCAACGATTTTTGAACGATAGGTTTTTAGTCCGTCAAAAGAGCAGTTAAGGCGACAAGTAGCTTCGGGATTTTCGTATTTTAAGACTATACTATCGTCATAATCCACACCGTCTTCAAGTCTTGCCGTGCATGTTAGAAATGAAGGATTGCCAAGCAGCATATGCGCATAAGCGATGGGGTATACACCCAGGTCAAGCAGTGCTCCGCCAGCATACTCAGGTTTCCACACGCGATCGGACATAAAAGGTTTTGCAATTTTTACAGGCAGGCAGAAATTCGCACTAATAAATTTAATATCGCCGATTTTTCCGCTTTTAACCCAATCGCAAATTTGGCGGATTACGGGATTAAACCTCGTCCACATGCCCTCCAATACGTAAACGTCTTTTTCTTCCGCTCTGTCTAAAACGGCTTTTGCCTG
Organism: uncultured Bacteroidaceae bacterium; assembly: GCA_964367645.1. Taxonomy (GTDB): domain Bacteria; phylum Bacillota; class Clostridia; order Christensenellales; family CAG-917; genus RGIG4097. The sequence continues at coordinate 28,463 of CAYIYN010000002.1, read as the reverse complement.
TTCGCGATTAACCGTGAAGGCTTTTTCGCAAAGGACGGGAACACCCGCGTCAATGCATTTGATCAGATACTGGTAGTGAACAGAATGAGGAGTGGCGATATAAACGCCGTCAATATCTTTTCTTTTTAGGGCGGAATCAATATTGATTTCGACCTCCGCGCCGAAACGGTCGGCAAACTTTTGAGCCTTGTTCTTTGTGCGTGAAAAAACCGCAGAAACGCTGTGTCTGCCAGTTTTTGTTATCTCTCTCATGACTGTAGTGGCAATTCTTCCCGTGCCGATAACCAGCCATCTAAATTCAGTCATATCTGCTCTCCTGCATATTTTTGGCAAATTGTTTCAAGCAAGTTCATAAAGTCCGCGTCGACGGTTCCCGTGTAATTATCGCGCGAAATGACAAATTTTGCCGACGTCACAAATTCGTCTTTGTCGGTATACAAGGCGGATGCCGAATAAATGCAAATATAAACGCGGTAAGTCGCCTCATGGTGTTTTTTGCCGTCAGTCAACGTTATGGTAAAACAATAATTATAAAAATCCAGTGAAAAATCTTGCTCATATGCCAGTTTAGGCACGCTTTTCAATTCGTCAACAACAGAAACAAAATCCTCTCCCTCCAAAATGACGTCTAAATTTTTGTCGGGACGGTACATTTGAATTCGGGCTATTTCAGCATCAATCGGAACGGCATAAACGTCCCCTGTGCCTACGCACGCATAAAGCACACCGCACAGCAGCCCAAGCATCAAAACCAACGAAGTTAGCCTTAAAAACTTTTTCATAATACAATTATTTCACCCTATTGCTCTCTTGTCAAGATTGACATAGTCTTTCCTTAATGATAACATTGTTGAGGGTGCAAAATGGAAGAAGAAAAGATTTCAATATCAGAGCAAAACAAAATGTCAGACAGCAAATCCGCAGCCCCCGACGGCGGGTTTGATATGAACGCGGCGTTATTGTTTTCTGCAAAACAAACCGAAGCAAAAGTTGCCGCACAAATCAAAAAACAGCAGTTAATTGCTGCTATTGTGATTCTTGAAGGTGCTATTGTGCTGATTGCAGGTATATTGGCACTTGCTTTGGCGAATATTATTGCCGCGGGCATTCCACTCATTTTGGTGGGAGCATTTATTGTAACTTCGGTTTTGATAATGAACGCGCGCACCATAAAAAAATTGAAACTAATGCTTTATAAGGCAAAGGGCATAGAAAAGCAAATCGCCGAGGGCAAATTTGAATCGGGCAAAGACGACGGTGAAAATAAAAACAAAAACTTGTAAAAACGGCGGTAATTCGTCCAAGGATAATTATGAAAGATATTAAACAACTTGTAAAAGAACCTGTTTTTTTTGAACGTAACAGAGTTTTTAGGATTTATCACGGAGGAAAGCCGTTTAGAGAAATTTTTGCCGGTGATTATGACGACGGCACGGATAATCTTTTCCCCGAAGAGTGGGTCGCAAGCAAAGTTAGGGCAATCAATCCAAAATATTTTGGCGAGCGCGACGGTGTGTCCGTTGTTAAAGACACAACCATATTTTTCGACGATCTTTTAGAAGACCACAAAGAAGAATTGTTGGGCGATAGAAAATACGATTGCCTTGTAAAGTTTTTGGACAGCGCGGTTAGGTTGCCTTTTCAGGTGCATCCCACCAAAGAATTTTCAAAGAAGCATTTCAATTCCGAATACGGCAAAACCGAAGCATGGCTTGTTATCGCAACCCGCCCAAATGCAAAACTTTATTTCGGATTTAAAGACAAAATAACAAAGGAAGAGCTGTCGGCTTTTGAGGAGCGCAGTGAAACCGAAAAGGACATCATGGGGACGCTTTTGGCAGGAGTTGACGTCAAAGTGGGCGATCTGTGGCTGATACGCGCAGGACTTATTCACGCAATCGGCGCAGGCTGTACGATAATCGAAGTGCAGGAGCCGACGGACTTTACAATTCAGCCCGAAAGATGGTGCGGCGACTACCATATAAGCAACCGCGAAGAGTACATCGGACTTGACAAGGGCACTGCTTTAAACGCCATAAATTTCGATATTTACGGCGAGGCGGCAAAAAAATATGCGTCGCTTAACCCCAAGACCGTAATAGACGAATACGGCTACAAAAAAGAAATTCTCGTCAGTTACGACGACACACCTTGTTTTTCCGAAGTTAGACACACACTAAACGGCGGCGGTTCTTTTGTTATGGACTACGCGCCGTCTGTCTTTATCCTTATCGACGGAGAGGCGGAAATTGTCGGCAAAAACTATCTGAAAGCAATAAAGCGCGGCGACTATTTTTATCTGCCATACTGCGCCGAGGGCAAATTCAGCGTGACTTCAAAGACGAATGCAACGCTAATTGAGTGTTTGCCAAGTAAGCAGTAAAACGCCTTGCTCAAACGCAAGCACTGTCCGTTAATTTGCGCGGCGTTAAAATTGAACTTGCAAATAAAATTGATGGACAAAAGTTGAAAAACAATAAAAAAATGCCACAATTATGGCAGAAGATAAAATTTTGGTGAGGATATAATGAAATACGATGTTTTGTACAACGGAGTGAAAATTCCTGCTTTGGGATACGGAGTTTATCAAATCCCAAAAGACATGACATATAGCTGTTTAAGTGATGCGATTGATGTCGGATACCGTCACATAGACACCGCCACGGCTTACGCAAACGAAAGCGAAGTCGGCGCAGCGATAAAAAACAGCGGCATAAACAGAAAGGAATTTTTTCTTACCACCAAAGTATGGATTGACTGCTTTGGTTATGAAAAGGCAAACATAAGCCTCGAAAAATCATTTGACGCACTGCAAACCGATTATTTGGATTTGGTGCTTATTCATCATCCGTTCAATGATTATTACGGTGCATACCGCGCGCTTGAAAAGTGGCATAAAGACGGCAAAATTCGCGCAATAGGCGTCAGCAATTTTTATCCGGACAGGCTGAGCGATATATGCGCGTTCAATGAAATACCGCCAATGGTAAATCAAATTGAAATCAATCCGTTTTTCCAGCAAGCAGACGCTGTGGAAAATATGCGCCGTCATAATATTGTGGCAGAAGCCTGGGCGCCGTTTGGTGAAGGAAAGAACGGAATGTTTTCAAATCCCGTACTGAAAGAAATAGGAGAGAAGTACGGCAAAAAGATTCCTCAAGTGATATTGAGATGGCTTTTGGAGCGTGACATAGTCGCAATCTCAAAAACAACGAACAAAGATAGGATGAAGGAAAATTTTGACGTTTTGGATTTTTCGCTAACGGAAGAAGATATGCAAAAAATTGCCACATTGGACACGGGAAAGAGTATGTTTTATGACCACCGCGACCCAAAAACAGTGGATTTTTTCCTGGAGTTAATGGAGAAGCGAAAGAAAGAACGCGGTGAATGAACAATTTTGTTGCTTAATTATCGAAATCATAAATATTGAGAAAGCGCATTCTGCCAAATGTTTAAAAGTGCGACAAAATGAATGGCAAAAATCAAAAAAACACACGAATAAAGCAAAAATCGTCGTATTTTTTAAATATCTTAATCAGTTTGATTTTCTTCGCTTAAATTTAGCAATTTGAATGGGTAGAGGGCGTTTGGCGAATCGTCTTTTATAAGATTGTATCCAAAAGCCTCTTTGATTTTTCCCCTCTCGATAAGCTCGTCGGGAGCGCCGCAGTCGACAGCCGAACCGCTTTGCAAAAGCAAAATTTTATCGGCGACAGAAAAAGCTTGTGCAAGATCATGCAAAACAGCAACAACGGTTTTCCCTGCGGCTTTAAGTTTTTTCATCAGTTCCAAAATTTCAATTTGGCTTTGAAGGTCAAGGTGCGTGGTAGGCTCGTCCAAAAGGAGAACGTCCGTTTCTTGGGCAAGCGCGCATGCAATATAGATACGCTGTTGTTCGCCTCCCGACATTTTGCCAAGAGGTTTGGCCACAAGGTGTTCAGTTTCCGTAAGTTTTATTGCATTCTCGATGGCAAGATGGTCTTTCTCGCCCAGTTTCTTCATAAAACTCATATGCGGAAATCTTCCGTGTTCAATGAGCAACCCCCCTTCAATTTGGAGTACAGGGCGATTTTGCGGCAGAAACGCAATTAACTTTGCACGCTCTTTAACGGGCAAAGCAAGCACGTCTTCGCCGTTATATAAGACCGTTCCTTCGCACTTGATAATCCCGTCCACAGCACGCAAAAGTGTGGTTTTTCCGCTTCCGTTAGGGCCTAAAATACAGGTTATCGAACCGCTGTCTAAAATAGCACAAACACGGTTTAATATATTCTTTTCGCCTATATTAACGCTGAGATTGTCAATTTGAAGCAATGCGACGCCCTCCTTTGTCGAAGATGAGGAAGAGGAAGAAAGGCACACCTAAAATTGCCATAATTATGCCAACGGGCAACTCGAAAGGAGCCGCAATGGTGCGGGCAATTAAATCGCACAAGAGTGTCAAGAAAGCGCCGAAGAGAGCGGTCAATATTGTAAGCCTAAAATAATTTGAAACACCGATGATGCGTCTTACGATATGCGGCGCGATAAGTCCCAAAAAACTAAGCAGTCCGCACATAGATACCGCACCGCCCGAAAGCAGCGCCACAAAGAACAGACAGAAAAATCTGTACAGTTTTACGTTCATTCCAAGCGAAGTTGCAACCTCATCACCCAAGCTTAAAACGCCAAGATATTTGGACATTATGAGCGCGCCGATAAGTCCGATTATAATGACGGGACCTCCGAATGACAGACTTGTCAGACTGATTTTTGAAAGAGTGCCCAGTTGAAAGGCTATGCGGTCGGGCATGACGTCGGGATTTAATAAAACTATGGCGTCTATAAGCGCGGCAAAAAGACGAGATATGGCTATGCCTGCCAAGATAAGTTTATTTCGAGATGCGCCGCTGAAACGGCCGATGGCATAAATGAGCATTGCAGACAAAAACGCGCCCAAAAAAGTGCCGATTGTCTGTCCGATAAGAGAGCCTGAAAACCATACCGAAAACATCACTACAGCGAGTCCCGCGCCGGAGTTTATTCCGATGATGCCGGGGCTTGCCAGAGAATTGTTGAGCATTGTTTGAAGTATAAGTCCGGAACACGCAAGAGCCGCGCCGACCAAAACGCACGCAGCGGCGCGCGGCAAACGTAAATGCACAATGATGATATACTCCGAAGAAGAAGGGTCGCCAAGAGCCTTAAAGACGTCGGCAAAGGGTATCTTAACCGCGCCTATTGCAAGGCTTGCAAAAAACAGCACGACTGTAATTATCAGAAGTGCCGGAATCAGATAAGGCAATAATTTTTTATGCTGGATAGAGGACATCGTAGAGGTATTGATAGGATTCTGCCCATCTTGCATTTGGTTTGTATTGGAAAAGATGCGCGCGGTCCAAATTTTCTTCGTCGTACAAATATACTACCTTGTCGTTTTTTACGGCATCAAGTGATTGCCACGTCGTGCTGGAAAATATATTGTCTTCAAGCCATTGTTTTGACTTGGTGACATTGTTGACACCCATAAATGTAATGAGAATGAAATCGGGATTTTGATTTATGACCTCTTCCATAGAGAACGTGAGATTGCCTTCATTTGAATCGGTTGCCGCGACGTTTGTCGCCCCCAAGTCCTTAATCAGTTCACAAACAAAGTGTCCGCCGGCAATCACGGTAGGCGCGCCCGCGGAGCGGGTTCTTAAAAACAGCACCGAAGAAGATTCGTTTTGAGGCACAGTTGAAATTATCGTATCAATTTCTTCTTTAACGTCCAATCCGTTTGACTGATATAAATCATCTCTTCCGGTCAGTTTGCAGAATTGACCAAGAACGAACAAATAATCCGAAAAATTTTCGACTTCCGCGCCAAAAGTTTTTATCCCCACGGCTTTTAATTCGTCAACAACAGTTTTGTCGTGTTTTGCTGAATATATAACCAAATCGGGATTTAAACTGATGATGTATTCTTCATTGGTGTAATGAGTTTCGCCAATAACGGTAACGTTCTCGACCATAAGGCCGTAATCAAGATAATCGTCAGAAACGCCGACAATGTTTCCGCCGGCAAGCAGCCAAACGTCCGCAACGGAGGCTTGCAAGGCAACCACGCGCGTTGGCGTAAAATCAAACGCAACGGAATAGCCTGTGCTGTCCGTCACAGAAATGTCGCCTGCGTTCAAATCGCTTTTAGGGTTGCAAGCAGAAAAAAGTGGTACGAAAAGAAGGAGCGTCATAATAAACGCCAAAGTGAACAAAAGAGCTTTATTGTGCAATAGTATACGTTTCATATCTGCAAAAACGGCGAACGGGATTATCACCGCTCGCCGTATAGGAGGAGCACCACTATTTTTGAGGGCCTGCCGTGTGGTGCAATTTTAGGTCTTTTACATTGAAGTTGCTTCTGTATTCGGTTTCGTGCCAGTAGATATCCTCAGCCACCAAGCATTCCGGATTTAGTGTTATGCCATCAAGCATAAGCTCTTTGAATTTCTTGTATCCGGCTCTGTCGATAAGGTGTCCGCCGTGCAGGTATTCGGGCTTGTAGTCCATAACCCACGCAGAGAATTTTTGCCAGTTTCCAAGAACGGCGAGAATGGTTTCTTCGGTTGCCCAGTTCAAGAACATCTTGCCGGTTCGAGGAGTTTGACGTCCGGTTCTGCCGCCCAAGATAACTTTGTAGAACTTTTGAGGATTTCTTGTCCAAGCCGAAGTGGGGCAGTGGCGAGCGCATTCGGCGCAGCCGACGCAGCAGCAAGGATCCTTATCGATTTTGCCTGTTTCCTCGTTCAACGAGAGCACTCTTGTTGCATGGTGTTCGCAAGTTTTGGCGCAAAGTCCGCAGCCTATGCAACGTTCAGAATGGTAGTCCAGAAGCGCTTCGCCTATGATACCGAAGTCGCAAAGATGAGCTTTGTTGCAGTCGTTTGCGCAACCTGCGATATTTATCTTGATGTGATAATGGCTGGGGAAAATCAGCGGCTCGATTTTTCTTGCAAGAGCAAACGTATCGACGTTTCCGCAAATGCAATGGTAGTTGCCGATGCACGCCGAAATATTTCTCGCACCGATTGTGGGATATCCGCTCTTTGGGTACCACTTGGCTTTTTCGCCCGCGATGGATTCCATATCAACGCCGCAGAGGTCTGTTTCAACTTCTTTGATATATGTTTCCAAATACTCATTGACGGCGGGAATATCTTCATATTTTATGCGGCAAATTTCAAACGCCTGACGTGTGCCGAAGTGGAAATTGCCATCGCCCCAAGTTTTGGCTATATGTTGTACATGTGCAAGATATTTTGCGTCAACCATACCGCCGGGGACTCTCATCTGCAACATAAATTCTCCGGGAATTTTGGACTCGCGGAAGCAATTTAATCTAACTTTTTTGATGTATATATCGTGATTCATATTCTACCTCCTAGTCCACCAAGTTTTTGGCGACGGTGTAGGGGAATACGGGTCCGTCGAGACAGACGTAAACTTCGTCTATACGGCAATGTCCGCATTTGCCTATGGCGCAGGACATCTTTCTTTCAAAAGACATCCAAATTTTGCTTTCGTCAAATCCGCACTTGAGCAATTCAAGTCCGACACACTTCATCATAATCGGAGGTCCGACGACGACGACTGCGTAATCTTCACCGAAATCCTTAAGAGGGATATCTTTTATGACTGTGGTGACCATTCCTTTCTTGAAGCCGCATTTTTCTTCGTTATCAAGACAGAACGTGGTGTCAAAGCCTTTGTTCCAATTTGCCAAGTCGTTCTCAAACAGCACACAGTCTGCGTTTTTGAAACCGCAAACCAGATTAACGCTTTGAACAAAGCCTTTGTTCTTGCAGCAGTAGTTAAGTAAACTTCTGACCGGAGATACGCCGGTGCCGCCCGCGATAACAACGAGGTGTTTGCCCTTGAATTGCTCCATGGGCCAGCCTTTTCCGTAAGGTCCTCTCAAAAACAGAGTGTCGCCGGCTTGTTTGTCAAAAATGACGTTTGTAACTTTGCCGACTTTCCTGATTGTAAATTCAAGCCAACCGTCGCCTTGTTCGGAAACGGAAATGGGGGCTTCGCCGATCTTCGGAATGGAAAGTTGTACAAATTGCCCGTGCTGGGGTTTAATGTCTGTTTCCACTCTGAAGGTATACTCCAAATGAGTTTCGTGTCTGACATCAAGAATTTTGCAGGGTACGGGTTGAATGGGATTATACATTATATCGCCCTCCTAACACTCTTTTTTGATTTCTTCGACAGCCGCCGCCATTTTTCCAAGCGTAGCGGTTATCGAGATGAGTTCGGGACAGCGGTGAGTGCACCGTCCACAGCCAACGCACATATGCATATCGCCGAAGCGAGCCTTATAGTCGTGGAATTTATGTAGCATTTTGAAGCGCATTTTTTCGCCTGCCGTCTTTCTGAAAGACGCGCCGCCTGCCATTGTGGAAAATCCGTCAACTTGACAAGAAGATGTCACTCGGCGTCTTTCGCCCACTTCGGGGTTGTCCCCGTATATAATGTCGCGGGTGGTGAAGCAAGTGCAAGTGGAGCAAGCGACCGTGCATGCTCCGCATGAAATGCAGCGCCCGTCAAATTCTTTCCACATAGGATGCGCTTTGAGTTTGTTGAGCACTTCTTTGCTGTCGATTTCGGGCACTGTGACTTTGGTGATGTTTTCGGTGATGAATTTAGGTTCATAATCGCATTTTTCACCGTCCGCAAACAGTTCTTCAATCTCTTTGCAGTTGGGCTTTACAACAACTTCGCCGTTTTCAAAGTGGAAAGCAACAGAGTAATCGTCGGTTGTGTTTGTTCCCATGCTGACGCAAAAACAAGTATCGTCGTCGCCGTGGCATTCCAATAATGCATAGTGAACGCGCTCACGCATGCGCTCGTAATACATATCTGTAAAGCCGCCGTTTCCCGCATAGATGCGAGCCTGCACTTGCATGGCGTTGATATCGCAAGGACGAGCAAAAACGAGCATCGGCTTTGTTGAGCATTTGCTCTCGCGGTATTCGTCCTCGGTGAAATAGAACAGAGCCTGCTGTATCGGTGACAAGACCTCTTTCATAGGATAAGTCGACTTCTCGGAAGTGACTATTTCGTCAAAAGAGGAAATTTTGTCATATTTGATGATGTCCGTATCCGAATAGCGTCCTGCACAAGGGAAGCGTTTTGGCGCATAAATGTCATAACGCTCCGCAAGCTTAGAGAACAACTCTTTGGATTTGGCTTCGGAAAACTTATAACCCATGTCTTTCTCCTTTAAAAGTTATTCGACAACTTTGTAGCCTTCGTAAGTGCCCGTCATCTTCATAGCTTTGGCTTCGCCCGTGCAAGTTCCGTCATCTTTGAAGTCGCCTTCAAGATGGAAGCTGAACGGGATAAGGCCGAATTTGATGAGCATATCGTAGGAAATGTGATGGTCGTTTATTACACCGTTTGAGACCCCGTAAGTCTTCTTGTTGCCTTCGTCATAGACGGATCCTGTAAACGTGGATGTGCTTTCGTCAACCACGAAGTCGGCCGTGAGAGCCATGTCACCAAGCGGCGAATGAGCAACGATTTTCCACTTTCCTGTCAAAAAATTCATATTTTCCTCCTTTTAACTTAGGATGCGCCAAATCGTGAAACGCCCAAAAATCAATCTCATGGCTTTTCAAATTTGGTTCAATCCTTCTTTATTTGTTGCTGTTGTTTTCTTTATGCCCGTATTGCATATCTAAAAGTAGTATAACTTTGTCGTGTCGAAGTGTAAAGTACGAAAAATCCTAAAGGCTTCATAAGTTTTTCCTTATGGATAGTTGAAAATTGCATTGACACTTTGTTGTATTTACATTAAAATTTGGAAAGGAGGTGTCCAAATGACAATAAGAAGTTTAGAGATACTTATGGCAATTGTAGAGTGCGGAAACATGAGCAAAGCGGCCGCAAAACTCAACATAACACAGTCTTCTGTCAGCCAGACGGTTTCTGATATTGAAAAGGAATACGGTGTGTTGCTCTTTGACAGACTCAAAAACGGTTTGCATTTGACCGCAGTGGGAAGTGACGTTATATCATACGCCAGAAATATCCTCAATTTGGAGACGGAGATGCGCAGCACTCTTATGCACGATTCGAGAAATGCGCGAATTAGGATAGGCACGTCAGTCACCGTGGGCGCATCGCTTTTAAAAAAGATGGTTGCCGAACTATCGGCAAGCGACCAATATTTTAATTATTCTGTACTAATAGGAAACACTCGGCTTATAGAAAAAAAGATCTTATCAAACGACTTGGATATAGGTTATGTAGAGGGTGAAATAACAAGCGACGATTTGCGCTCCGAGATAATTATCGATGACAAACTTGTCCTTGCCTGTTCTCCAAAACACGCTTTTTACGGGCGCGAATCCATATCGCTTAGAGATCTCGACAATATTCCTCTTGTTTTAAGAGAAGAGGGCAGCGGCACGAGAGTTCAATTTCTTGAACAGCTTGAAGGAGCCGGATATCGCGCAAAGGTCAGATGGAGTTGTTGCAGCACCGATATAGTTATTAAAGCAGTTAAAGAAAACCTTGGGGTAACGGTTATATCTGAAAAACTTGTCGAAGAAGACGTGGAAAAAGGCGAACTTTGGATGTGCGGAATAAGCGACGCAAAACTCACAAGATCGTTCAAACTTATATATCACAAAGATAAATACTTTACTAATTCAATGAAAAGGTTTGTAAAAGCGTGCTACGACAGCTCAAGGCGCGAAAGTTGATATTAACGTATTTACAATGAAAAACATAGCGGTGTCGTAAAAAAAGCACCGCTTTTTCAACAAAATTTTGGTTTTTTTAAGCTCAAATATTAGCTTTTGATTATAATGTTCTTAACAAAAGGCATACTTTACATTATAATCTGGAGCGTGTTATAATGATGACGAAATAAGGGGGACTCATTATGCAAGAATTCTATAATGCATATATTACTATGCAATTTGATGATCTTAATTTTTGGGCGTTTGTTCTAGTTATGACAGCCATTTTTGTTGTCTTGCTCATCGCAAACGCGCTTATAAAAATGATTAAACCACTACGTAAAGCACTCATTCCCAGTCCGGTCTTAGGCGGATTTATTTTGCTAGCCGTATTAGCTGTTTATCAGTCAATCGCAGGAAAACCGCTTTTCAATACGTTTATTTTGGAAATGCTGACTTACCACTGCTTGGGAATGGGTTTTATTGCCGTTGCTCTTAAATCACAAGAGAAGTTAAGCGGCAAGAAAGCGCAGAAAGCAATATTTAACAGTTCGCTTATTACGGTATCTTCGTATCTTATGCAAGGTATATTAGGATTGATAATATCCTTAATACTTTCTTTTGCTATCGGCAGTTGGGCGGCATCGGGAATGCTTTTGCCGATGGGTTTCGGTCAAGGACCCGGACAAGCATTCAACTGGGGAATGAATTACGAAAATATGATTAGCAGCGAGTTCGGCGCCTTCGCAGGAGGAAAGAGCTTCGGTCTGACTATTGCCGCTATGGGCTTTGTGTCGGCGAGTATCGGTGGCGTAATTTACCTCAATAAAGAGCGCAGAAAGGGGAACGTCAAGTTTGTTGACAAAGTTGATACAGACAAAGAAACAGTCACAGTCAAAACATTTACTGACGAAAATGAAATTCCGTCTTCACAAACCGTTGACAAATTCAGTGTACAACTCGGACTTGTATTGCTTGCATACGCAGTGTCGTTTGCACTCATATACGGAATAAGTAAGGGCTGCGATGCCAGTGGAATTAATTTTTTGATAAATACCGTAAAACCGCTCTTTTGGGGATTCAACTTCATAATCGGCACCGGAATTGCAATGCTCTTCAAATTCATTTTGAAAAAACTTACCAAAAAAGGAATTGTTAAAAAACAATATACCAACAACTATCTCTTGGACAGAATGTCCGGTATGTTCTTTGACGTAATGGTTGTAGCCGCACTCGGTGCAATCGACCTCACTGCATTTGCGCGTACTGAATTTATCGTGCCTCTCGTTTTAATGTCCGTGGTCGGATGTGTGGCATCTTATTTCTATGTTAAACACGTTTGTAAGCACCTGTACGCAAAAGACGGCTATTATGAAGAATCCTTCCTTTGCATGTACGGAATGCTCACCGGCACGGCAAGTACGGGCATAATTTTGTTGCGCGAGATCGATCCTGATTTCAAAACACCTGCTTGTAACAACATGGTTTTCCAAACTTTGTACTCCTTGGTTTTGGGCGCGCCGATTATGCTGCTCATGACGTTTGTCGCCGCAAGTTATACAAAACTTGCAATTGGACTGGTGATATTCACAGTTCTGTTTTGTGTGTTGTATGGGCTTATTCGCCGCGACGATATATCGCGTCTAATAAAAATTAAAAAGGGAATTAATGTTGCACAAGACGGCGATACATCGGATTTGGACGGAGTCGCGGAAACGGTGGAAGCGTCCGACTACGGCGAATTGGCTGAAGGCACTTCGGCTGAATGATAGACCAAACACTTTAAGCCCAACGTGCGCAGAGCGCGCGAGGGCTTAAATTATGGAAAGAAAAAAAATATAATTACAATTAATGTACCTTAAGGAGGCAACAAAATGCAAAAATTAAAAATGATTGCCAGCGAAGCAATTTGTGAAACGCTGGTAGCAGAGGGAATTGATCACGTATCCGGTATCGTCGGTTCGGCATTCATGGATTTGCTGGATCTGTTTCCTGCCGCGGGTATAAGATTTATCCCCGTGCGTCATGAACAGAGCGCAGCTCACATGGAAGACGCCTATTCAAGAATTAGCGGCAAGGCCGGCGTCGTCATCGGACAGAACGGTCCCGGAATCACAAATATGGTGACGTCCGTTGCGGCCGCGAATATGGGACATACCCCTATGGTAGTCATATCTCCCTCGGCAGGAACAAAATCCGTGGGTTGGGACGGTTTCCAAGAATGCGATCAGGTTTCGGTTTTCAAAGCGATAACCAAAGCGACAATCAGAATTCCTCATCCTTCCCGCGCTGCAGACTGCACAAGAACGGCATTCCGCATGGCATATGCACTTCGCGGGCCGGTGCTTTTGGACATACCGAGAGATTATTTCTACGGCGAAGTTGAAGATTATATACTTGAACCTCACCAATACCGCGTCGATGATCGCGGTTGTGGAGCTCCCGAATCGCTAAAAAGAGCGGTAGAAATACTTGCAAGCGCAAAAAAACCCGTTATTGTGTCGGGACGCGGCGTAGTCGACACCGATTGTCAGGATATCGTAGCAAAAATCGCAGAACTGTTGACCGCACCCGTTGCTTGCACTTACCTTCATAACGACGCATTCCCCAAAAACCATCCTCTTTGGGCAGGCCCTATCGGTTATATGGGCAGCAAAGCGGCCATGAAACTTATGGCGCAGGCTGACGTCGTGCTTGCAATCGGCACACGCTTGTCGGTTTTCGGCACACTTCCTCAATTTGACATCGATTATTTCCCGGAAACGGCAAAAATCATTCAAATCGACATCAACCCGCTCAACATTGCGCGTACGCACCCTGTCGAAGTCGGTATAATCGGCGACGCGAAAGCGGCTTCCATAGAAATTTTGAAACTGCTCGAAGCAAAAATCGGCACACGAAAGATAGATAATGACCGTTTGGCAGAAATCAAAAAGGAAAAAGATGATTTTGCAAAAGAAATTGTTGACCTGGCGATGGTTCCCGGCAAACCTATGAATCCCCGCAGAGTGTTGCTTGAAATCTCAAAAGCAATCCCTGAAAACACGATAGTTGCCACGGATATCGGAAACGTTGCATCCACGGCAAACACTTATTTCAACTTCAACGAAGGCAAAAAGCACATCGCGGCTTTGACTTTCGGCAACACCGGATTCTCGTATCCTGCCGGTCTTGGTGCAAAACTTGCACGTCCCGACTGCCCGGTCATCAACATCGTCGGCGACGGCGCATGGGGCATGAGTTTGCACGAAGTGTCAACCGCAGTTCAAGAAAATATTCCCACGGTATCTTGCGTGTTCCACAACACCGCCTGGTGCGCAGAAAAGAAAAACCAGATTGATTTCTATGACAACCGCTTTATAGGCGTTGATATTGAGGCTCCCAACTTTGCAGAAGTTGCAAAATCTATGGGCGCAAACGGTATATTCGTTGACAAACCCGAAGACGTTGGTCCCGCGATTAAATCCGCAATAGCGTCCAATCGCCCGACAGTCATTCAATTTGAGGTTGACGGCACACAGCTTGCACCTCCGTTCAGACGCGACGCGCTAAACTTGCCGGTAAGACATCTGGAAAAGTACAAACATCTCGATTATCGTAATTGGTAACCAAAATCCCAAATAGGAGGCATAATTATGGCATTATTAAACGGTGGACAACTAATAGAAAAAGTATTTTCCAAAGAAGGGATAAAATATATCTTCGGACTTCCCGGCGGACATATTTATCCTATGGTAGAAGCGTGCAACGACGCAGGAATTAAATTTATCAGTTGCCGTCACGAAATGAACGCAGCGTTCATGGCTGAAGGCTGGGCTCTCACAACCGGCAAAACCGGTGTGTGCACCGGCACGGCAGGCCCCGGATTTACAAACCTTATTACCGGTGTCGCAAACGCCAGTTGCAACCAAGTTCCGCTTCTTTGCGTAGGCGGCAAGGCAAAGGTTTCAGAGTTCGATCGCAACGAACTTCAAGACTTCAATCAAATGCCGCTCGTTGGCGACATGTGCAAACACGCAAGACAAATTCCCGACGGAATGAGAATACCCGAGTATTTCGGCAGAGCTATCGCCGAAACAATGAACGATCGTCCGGGCCCGGTGTACCTTGAAGTTCCTCGTGACAAAATGGAAGCGGTCGCGTATGACGAATCCAAAGTCGAACTGCAAGACACTTGGCGCTTCAGAGGCAAGCCCGCCGGCAATTCAGAAGACATCAAAAAAGCGGCAGAACTTATCGACGCGGCAAAGAGCCCTATCGTCATCGCGGGCAGCGGTGCGTTTTGGGCAGATGCGGCAAAAGAACTGACCGAATTCATCGAAAAAGTCGATTGCCCGATTTTCACAAGAAACGCAGGACGCGGCATAGTTCCTGACACTCACCCGCTCTCAATCTGCATAGGTTCAAGCAAACACCCCGTTTGCCAAGCAGCCATTGATAACTCCGACCTTATCATAGTCCTCGGAACAAGAACCGGTTACACCCTTCCCAAAAACTCTTTCCCGAAGGGCGCACCTATCCTCCGTATAGACATCGCCGGAGCGGCAATTTCTGACCAGCTTGACATCAAGCACGGCGTCGTGGGCGATGCAAAAGAAATACTCAAGCAACTCATTTCCGCAGTCAAGCCCGCCAAACACACCGAATGGATTGGAATGCTCAAAGACAGTCTTGGACAAATGATGATGTTCATGGGACAGGCATTTACCTCTCCTCAAATCCCGATTCACCCCGTCCGTCTTTGCGCAGAACTCAGAAAGCGCATTGACAAAGACACGATTGTTGTTATAGACGGCGGCGACACCGCATCTTGGGGCAATATGACTCTGCCCGCAATGGGACCCGGACAACTGTTAACCATTGCAAACGGCAGCTTCGGACCTCTTGGCGTGGGCGTTCCTTATGCAATAGCCGCAAAACTGGCTCACCCCGACAAAAAAGTTATACTTCTGACCGGCGACGGCGCATTCGGCTACGGTGCAATGGAATATGACACCTGCTTGCGTTACGGTATCAAGATTACAACAGTGATTCTAAACGACAGCTGCTGGGGCATGATAAAGAACTCCGAAGCGAAGAAAGCCGCTCCCGGCAAAGAATTTATCGGACTTTATCTGCGCGACGTAAGATATGACAAGGTCATTGAAGATTTGGGCGGTTACGGCGAATATGTAACCAAACCTGAAGACATCGGCGCAGCAATTGACAGAGCCCTTGCACAAGACAAGCCTTCCGTTGTCAACGTAATGACGGACGTCAAGATAGGCTTCGCATTCTAGTTAAAATCGGTTTGCCTTATCGGGCAAACCGATTTTCGGCGCGCGCGCGTATCGCGCGCACGCTGTAACGGTGCACTACAAGTTAATTTCTCCGAAAAAAATTCTCTCGGAGAAATTAAACTTTGAAAGGAGATAAGATGAGAGAATTCAAAAACATAGCCGTAATAGGTTCAGGCACAATGGGCCACGGAATTGCCCAAACGTTTGCCTCATTCGGTTACGATACAATAGTTATAGATGTAAAAAAAGAGGCTTTGGAAACGGCAAAGAAACTGGTTGCCGCAAACGTGCGCGTTATGCTGGAGCAGAATTTTATAACCGAAGAACAAGCGGCGAACACCGAAAAACATTTGTCCTATTCCGACAGTTACGATGCCGCAAAAGACGCTGATTTGGTCATTGAAGCCGTGCCTGAAGTTAAGGCAATAAAAGCGTCGGTGTTTGCAACTCTTGACAAAGTTTGCCGTCCTGACTGCGTGCTATCCAGCACAACTTCTGCAATGAACGTTTTCGGAGTCGTAAAAGTCAGCCACCCCGAAAGAGTTATAATCACGCACTTCAACAATCCGTCGCATATCGTACCGTTGGTGGAGGTAGTTTGCGGACCTTGCACCGCGCCCGAACTTGTCACGGATATACGAGCGCTGATGGAAAAAATCGGCAAAAAACCTGCCGTCTTGAACAAATACGTACCCGGATTTATCGTCAACCGCATGACTGCAGCGCTGCTTAGAGAAGCAAGTTACATGGTGGAAAAAGGCTGGGTGACAATGGAAGACGTGGACACCGCTTTCACCTGCAATCAAGGTTTAAAAGCACCTTTTGAAGGTCCGCTTGAACTTATGGATTATATCGGATGGGACGTTGCCGCAAAGGTAGGAAGACTGCTTTATCCTTTCCTTAGCAGAAAGATGACACCGTCGAAATTAGCAGGGGAAATGATAAAAGAGGGAAGACTCGGCATAAAATCAGGTAAAGGATTTAAAGACTATACCGGTCAAGAAAGAGCGGAACTTCAGGCCAAGAGAAATATGAAAGTCATCAAAGTCATGAAAGCAATAAAAGAGGACAAATAAAATCATGGATAAACAGGTTGTAAAAAAGAAGCTGTACCTACTGTCACTGATAAATCTTGTCGCTTCCGGCATTATGTACGGGTTGAATTATGTGTTTTTCCACTATGCCGCCGACGACAGAGCTAACGGAATATCCTTCATGTTTGCAGAATATTCCGCGACTGTGAGAAAGCCCTTTATTACTGACATTATGGGGCAACTTGCAACGCTGTTGCTTTTCTTTTCGATAGCGGCATTTATGGTGGCGATAATCTTTTTCGGAGTTAAAAAATCTCCGTGCAAAAGCCCGAAAGAAATAGAAGAGAATAAAGATACGGACAAATAATCAAAGAGAGAAGACGGGGCATAAAAACCGAGAAAGGCTTCAAAAATTACGCAGGCAAACGTTTGGATGATTAGCCAATTTTATGAATTTTGGCTTTTCTCTTCCATCTGGCGCGTTTTTTTGATAACATATTCGGTGAAATGTGTAAAAGCGAGCCTAATATAACTTGTTAAAAGTGTAACAAAGATGGCTTGTCGCCGTTTTATCGGAACTTTTACATTATGTTGAGTCGGCAATCTTTTCTCAATCGTTAGCAGTTTTAGGCTAAAGGAAAAGACGCCGCCAAAACAAATTAATTTACAATTCCAATTAAGCACGCAACAAGCGTGCGATAAATATCCACATAAAGATAGATTTAAAGGAGATTATTATGACCTCTATACTATCAGCAATGAGCACGACCGACATCGTTATTACCGTTTTTGGTGTTGTGCTCGGTTTGGTGTTACTTTTAGTTTTAGCGTCGCTTTTGGTTTTTAAAAGATTGTTTGCTCGTCCCAAGGCCGTTTACAAACCCAATGCCATCACCTACAAAATGATGGGGAAAGAACTTGACAATCTCAACAAATTTAATGCAGACAACCTTGTCGAATTAAAAAAGTTGCCAAGTGAAAGAATAACCGTGCGTTCCGACGACGGTCTTACACTGAGCGGATATTTCTACAAATGCGGCAAGGATACCGACAAAGCGGTTTTGCTTTCGCACGGATTTAACTCCACTTGTTACAATACATATCCGGCACAGGCGAGATTTTATCTTGAAAGCGGTTTTGACGTGTTTATGATAAATCACCGCGCGCATGAACAAAGCGAAGGTGCTTATTCGGGATTTGCTCAGTTGGAGGGCAAAGATTTGCTCAAATGGCTGGAATTAATTGTAAATAAAAATCCCGATTATAAAATCGTTATGCAAGGCAATTCTATGGGCGCGGCGGCGGTTATGGAAGCGTCGTGTCTTGATTTGCCGCAAAACGTAAAGTGCATAATTTCCGACTGCGGATTTACCTCAACGAAAGAGGAATTGGAATATCAGATGAAAAATATGTTTCATGTCCCAACTTTTCCGATACTCAACATCATCGGGTTTTTCTGCAAAGCGATTGCAAAGTTTGATTTAAACGGCGTCAGCGCGCTTGAATCGGTAAAGAACAGCAAGGTGCCGATTATGTTTGTCCACGGCAAAAAGGACGCCACAGTGCCTTATTCTATGGGAGAGGCTTGTTATAACGCTTGCGGAAGTCCTAAAAAACTGGTGCTGTACGAAAACACGGGGCACGGACAGAGTTATTTTAAAAACACTGAAGCATACAAAAAAGAGATGCTTGCGTTTACGGGCGAATATATGGTTTAATGTATACTAGCGGGGAGGGGGTATTATGGCAAAAAAAGCGGCAATCACGAACAGGCTAATGTCCAAAAAGGAATTGTTTGCCTACGCTTTCGGTTTGTTCGGATTTCAAATTATAGTTGGTTATCTGACTTCGTACCAAGCGAGTTTTTTCAACAAAATAATGGGAGCGGACTTTGCAATCGTCGGCACGATTTTGCTCGTTTGCAAACTTATAAGCGCAGTTTTTGACCCTGCCATAGGCAACCTCATCGACCGCACCAAGAGTAAAATCGGAAAATTGAAGCCCTTTATGTGGTATTCGATTCCCGCTTTGATAATTTTTACGATAATTATCTTTTCACCTTTTGAGTCACTTAAATCGGCAAGCGATCCCGTGCTGTATTTTTACATATTCATCACTTATTTCTTGTGGTGCATAGCCATGACTCTTGGTGATATACCGTCGCAAGCAATGTCAGCCGTTATAACCACGGACAATAAAGAGCGCGATGCGGCAATCACGCTTTCAAGCACTTTTAAGACTGTCGGTCTTGTTATGCCTGCCGTAATTATGCCGGTTGTGTGCTGGTGCGTGCCGGGCGGAAACACACCGTTTTCTGAAAATGCGGGCGGATTTAATGAACTGGAATATCTTATATCCGCTATTGCATGCGTAATAATCGGCTGCGGTTGTTTTGCACTTATTCCGATTTTCAACAAGGAAAGGGTGGTATATCACGCCGAGAAAAACTCCCTAAAAGAAATGGGAAAAGCAATCAAAAACAACAAATATCTTATGTTGATTTTCCTCTCATATATCATTGGTTTCGGGCGTATGGGCGCAGTGCCAATCCCCACGCAGACCGCCGGTGCTCTGCTTGGTGACGAAGGACAATCGGCAATCGTCGGTTTATCCACGGCAATCGGCGGAATGATTTCAATGATTGTATCGCCTATTCTTGTTAAAAAATTCGACGAGAGAAAGACCTTTATCGGAATGTCCACTTATCACTTCGTTTTATCGGCGATTTGTATCGCCGTGTCTTTTACCATCGGCTATGACGGCTGGAAAATTTACATCGCATACGTGCTCTTGTTCTTTAGAGGCTTGGGTTGCGGCGCATATTACATTCTGCCTATGCTCATGATAGCGGACGCTGTGGATTATTATGAATTTAAGACGGGCAAGCGCACGGAAGGTATATCTTATTCGGTCAATTCCTTTGCAATAAAAATAACGATGGCAATGGTGACGGCGGTTTCGCTTGCGTTTATTAGCCGCAGCGGTTACGTTTCGGGCTCACTGCTAAAAGATATATCGAGAGAAACCCAAAACTGGGTGTACTTCGCCTTTGCGGGCTTCCCGGGCATCTGCTATTTGCTAAGTTGTATTCCGATTTTCAAATACGATCTAGTCGGCAAGAAAAAACAGGAAATGATTGAAGGCTTAAAGCAAATGCGAGGGGCAGCCGCTCTCGCCACCCCCGACGGCGTATCAATCGACGCAAGCGAATTAAATCAAGTGCCGTCTGACGCGCCCAGTGAAACCGACGAAACGATTTCAAAGTAAAAAAACAGCAGATAAAACATATTTGAAGGAAAAAACATTCAAGTTATCAGTGTAATACACAAAAAACTAAATATAAACAAAGTAACAAAACGAACTTCAACCGAAGTTCGTTTTTTATTTTGCAAAACCAAAGAATGACAACGTTATGTCACAAAAAACATCTCATTAGGATTGAAAGTATAAACCTATAAAAAAGCACTGGCAAAAAGCGCGGGATAGATGAGATTGCGCTTTTTTGTTGAGAAGCGAGGGCGCGTACATAGCGTACGTAACCGAAACGGCGAAATGAACTTTGGACTGCAGTCAATGAACCCCCGTAAGGAGCGAAGCGACGGAATAGTGAGCGGAGCAAGTTTACTTGCGAGAGCGAGCGTTCACTGCGAAAAGCAGTGTCTGTGGGCAAAGCCCACGCGGTGTTGTACACCGCTGGGGATTTGAGCCCTTAAAAGGCGCAAAAAACATCTCATTAGGATTGAAAGTCTAAACCTATAAAAAAGCACTGGCAAAAAGCGCGGGATAGATGAGATTGCGCTTTTTTGTTGAGAAGCGAGGGCGCGTACATAGCGTACGTAACCGAAACGGCGAAATGAACTTTGGACTGCAGTCAATGAACCCCCGTAAGGAGCGAAGCGACGGAATAGTGAGCGGAGCAAGTTTACTTGCGAGAGCGAGCGTTCACTGCGAAAAGCAGTGTCTGTGGGCAAAGCCCACGCGGTGTTGTACACCGCTGGGGATTTGAGCCCTTAAAAGGCGCAAAAAAAAGCACAGCCATAATTGGTTGTGCTTTTTTTGGCGCCTGTTGAGGGACTCGAACCCCCGACACTGCGGTTAACAGCCGCATGCTCTACCGACTGAGCTAAACAGGCACTCTATTGGATTTTGTGCTAGGCGATTTTTGACTTATATCCCTTGCACAATGCTTGTTTATAATAATATTCGCGGGCAGATTTGTCAATCATTTTTGAGGTTTAAAAAAAATTATCAAACACACCCCTGACCTTAAACGTATCAGTATTGGAAACACCTTTGAAAGCAACGAAAAGGCGGAAAAATCCATAAATGATTATTTTGCAAACAACGCACCTATGGTGAGTTTCAAAAGACACGCTCGGTTTGTATCTTGCCGACACAGCCTAGAGTTTTTTGCCGTAAATTTTCCCCAAAGAACCCCAGTTGCGAAGCAGGATATAGTCGGCTTTTTCGTAGAACTTGTGAGCGCGCTTATTGTCGCCTCCGACTCCCAGATGCACTCCTTTGACGTTTTTTGATCTGAGGTGCGCTTCAAGCGTTGAAATCAGTTGCTTACCCGAACCTTTGCCCTGAAATGCGGGCAAAATATCGATGTGCAGATGAGCGGGATAATCTTTGTACAACTTTCTGTTGAAAAATGAATCCGCCATACAGCCGATTTTGTTTGAAAGTGACATTTTGCCGGCTTTGTCAAGATACGGCTTATATCCCACTTCAAAATCCACCTCGTTTTCCGCGCAGAGTATGTAACCAACCGCATTGTCAAATTCGTCTGTCAATACAAAGCAGTTATCAGGCTCTTTATCGATGTAATAGTCGCAGTAAAGAGTTGCGACAAGCTCCGGATTTTTTACATAAGCCGGAGCAGTCGCGGTAATATGGCATATTTTGCGGCAGTTTTCGCGATCTTTTGTCTGATATGGTCTTATTGTCATAATTACCTCTAAAGGCTCAGTGCGCTCTTTTCTTATGATTCTATGCCGTACAATTTTTTCATATTTACAGAGATTGCGCCGTTTTCATAAACCAGCGAGCCAAAGAAATCTTCAAGGGTGTTTCCGCCGATGATGGCCAAAACTTTGGGGTCGAGAGAAGAAATGTTGCCCCAGCCTAATAGTTCTTCGATTGTCATCTGCTGCATTTTTTCAACAAAAATTGTTGAAAGCGAATCTATTGTTGCCGCTTTGAGGCTAGGATCATCAAACATGCTGTCGGGCGTGATTTCCATAAGATCCCCAATGGTGAAATTTTTGAGCGAGCTGTCAAGTGTCGAAATCTTGACTTTATCGCGCGCAAACGCTTCAAGCACGGGCGCGCTCTTTGCTTTTGTGATACTCACCTTGTTCGTGGACAAAAAGTTTTGATATGAAACGCCGTCATAGTTCGCCGTTTCGTTTATTGTAGCGAGATATCCAATCACTATGTCATAACGTATAAGACTCTCGTGTTCGGGATTTGCCTCTTCAAACGAAACATAACCGCCATTGTAGAAAACCAATATGCCGGTTAATGACTCAACATATATTGTTTCGCAGTTTTGTTTTGAATAGGTTACGGGTGTATTGCCGAGTTTCTTTGCCGCTTCAAAATCGGAGTCACGTTTGACAAAATAATATTTTCCGTCAGAATCGGCAGGTATTTGAATGAAGAACAGTGAGTTGGATTGCGGGGTAGGCGGGGTAGTGCTAAATACGTCGGTGGTGGTGTTGTAGTAATATGCCGTTTGTCCTGACGGCACTTCGCCAACAAGATAATAACCGTCTTCGAGAAGGAAATATTTATCAAGTTCGACATGCGCGGGATTGTCCGCATCATAGAGAACGTATTCGCCCATAAAGTCAACGAAAAGATTTCCGCACTCCAGCCACGCTTGCTGATTTGTAACATCCGTTCCCGTAGCATCTCTGTAATATAGGTTTTCAAATTCGCCATGGAGCGAAAGATAGAGCGCAAGCGCAGTCGACAAAATATATTCGTCGTCCTCGGTACCCACCGTTCCCTTGTCGTCAAAGTAATAAAAATATGTGTTGCCGGCAGCAGTCAAAGTAGTAAGTGTAAGCATATCGGGAATAGCAACATAGGAATAACTTACGCCCGTGCCGTTTTCAAGAGAAGCAAGTTGAGATGCCGACAGTTCGACATAATCGATGTCTTTTCTGTAATATTTGCCGTTTGCATCGTATACAAAGGTATATCTATAGGTGTCATCGCCCACTACCTCGGTAAAGGTTTCATCGGGAGAAATAATCCATCTGGCATTTGGATCCTCGTCGGCTCCGTCGAAAGGTGCAACTGCATTATATTCATTGATTTCCACCAAGTCCGACAAGTATAGGCTGTTTATTATTTCGCCCATGCGCGCGCCGAGTTCGTCCACTTTCAAGAAAGCCATTTTCTTCAAAACTATGTGAGAAGAACCGCTTATCGCAACCCTGTAATAATCCACATCATCGCCGATGACGGGGGGAGTTTGCGGCTCTGAATACAGAGCGTCTGCATAGACATAATAGATGCCGTCCGGATTTGCCGCGATATACTCGTCGTCTGCGATTGTAAATATGTCGCCGTTTATATCAATTACGTCGCAAAGCAACAGATTTTTGAATTCGTCGCTGAATTTGCCAATCTTTACGTTTACAAAGCGTTGCAGCGTTCTGGAAGAAGGCGAACCTTGAACGTACAATTCCGCTTCGGGATTTGCCTCGATATAAACCGAGTCTGCGACGGCCATAGCGGTTCCGTTCCAATAATAGAGGTCTGTGCCCAAAGCAATCTGTTCCGCCGTTGCGGCGATATAGTGAATGGTGTCCAATCCCGCGGTTTCTGTGTAGAGAGAGAAACGCGCGTACAACTCACCGTGTAAGGCGGCGTTATAAAGCGTATAGTACTTGCCTTGAGGAACATAAACGTAGATTCCGTTTGCGTCTTCGTGGAAGAAATCGGACGTAATGTCAACCACATCTGATAAAGACGTGTCGTCAATAACCATATTCATTTTGTTGGCGACTTCTTCAATAGTGGTGTACACAAGACGCTTGAGAACGGCGTTACCATTGCCCTTTACCGCAACGCGGTAAATAGTTGCATCGGGATTTGCCGCGATATAAGCAGCGTCTGCTCCCAAGAAGAGTTTGTCTTCGTAGTAATAATAATCATCATAAGGATTGGCGGCGATATAGGCGGCGTCAACCGTCGCATATATATCGATTTGTATATCCATAGCGTCGCCTAGGGCAATATTATCAAACGCTTCACTGAAACCCTCGATAGTGGCAAACGCCAGGCGTTGAAGCACTTTTGCGGACGCGTCGCCTTCGACGTAAAATTTTGCGTCGGGGTTTGCCGCGATATAAGCAGCGTCGGCGGCGGTCATTGCCGTTCCGTTCCAATAGTAAAGAGCCGTGCCCAATTCAATTTGAATGGACGATGCAAGGATATAGTCATTGTTCAAAGCGGATTTGACAGGGCTATATCGTACAAAACCTTCGTGCACTGCGGCATTATACAGCGAATAATAGCCGCCCTTTTCAATCTGAACATATTCGCCATCGTCACCGGGAACCTCTTCACTGTATGTGCGATTATAGCGCGTCACGTCTTCCATGCGGTCATCGTCGGCGTCGTAGAGATACCATACGCCCTCTATTTGGGCATATTCTCCGTCCTCGTCGGCAGTGTAGTTAAGATTGTAGCGCGTCAATCCCGAGTGCAGCACAGGGTCGTAAGCCGTATAAGCAAATAGGGTGGCGGTGAACACATAATCGCCGTTTGGATTCGGAGCGTAAAATGCCGTCTTTATGTCAATGACATCCGAAAGTGTGAGAGAATCAATGCTGTTGCTTAAATCCTTCAAGCGAGTGTCTTTCAAAGCCTTCAAAATGGCGGTGCTCTCGTCCGTCACTTCAATCAAATCGCCGAGTTTTACATCCATAAGGGAATCCGTGGCATTGTTCAACCCTTTGACCGTGATTTGGGAAATGGCTTGAATTGCGGCATCGGAAGTGCCCGTCCGCACCTTTAAGTGTTTATCTTGCTCGCCCCCTAATTCCATTTTGGAATCGGTGTTGATTAAGATTTCGGCATTCACGCCGTAACTTTCCATTATTTCGGCGGTTGCAGAACCTCCCTCGGTTTCATAGAAGGCATAATACCCGCCGTTTATCGTTATGGTAGAACCAGAAACCGAATCGTTGTATAATGCGGTCATAGCCTGGTCGGAGAATAAATTTTTCAGTGAAATGTATCCTTTCTGCGTCAGCGAGTATGACGTATCGTCATTTTCGTAGAAGTTCAAATATAGCGGAACAAAATATTCGGTATCTATTGCATAATCAGACAAAGCGTCGTAAGCGGAATACTCTAAATAGCGATAGTACACGGTGTCGTCTTCATCGGCAACGTAGCCTTCGTCATAGCAGGAGTTGTCCACTACGTAAACAGGATTTTCCTCTTCGTCAAGTACGGGTTCTTGTGTGATTTCGCCCGTTTCTTCGTTCTTTACCGCTGTGGTTTTCACCTTGTAGCGCAATTCTTTATAAATCAAATTGTCGTTTTCATCCGTTCCGTAAACAAACTTCGACGCGCCGTCTTTTTCGGTTAGCAGATTGCTTTGGCTCAACGGCTCGTATGTATCTGTTCTGACAAATATGGCGTTTTCGCCCTGAACAATAAAGCCGTCACAGTTGACGTCGATAACGGTTCCGATTTTTATAGAGTTAATTACCGTGCCGAAAGATGAAAGCGGTACGTCCTTGACCATATCAAACAAAATGTTTTCGCCAAGAGTAATGCCGAAATTGTTTTCGATTTGTCTTAGTGACAGATTGTCGCCTCCGATAGAACTCATAATTTCGTCGAGTGCCTTCGTGACGCTGTTATAAAGATTGCGCTCCAAAATAGGCAAACCGTATTCGCCGAAATCAATGCCAGCCAGTTCGCCGACATCTTCAAGCGTTATGCCTTCGACAATCTTGTTTAGGCTGCCTGTAATTTCACTTAGAGGAACGTCGAAGATTGGCGAAATATCAATTCCGCTGATATCGGACAATCCGTCCAGTTTGGTTTTTAAGCCGTATTTGGCCGCAATTTCGTTAAGCGACAGCGACATCAAATTGGGAACGTCGTTGATAAGCTGAGTGCCTATATCCCAAAGCGTCTTGTCGTTTATTTCGTTTTTATCGTCGAAAATCTGGACTCCGACGGTTTCTTGCAGTTGACCTACCGAAATGCTTGTCGCCACGGCATAGATTGTCCCCGCGATTGCCGCGATAAACAAAATGACGCCCATAACCATGCCGAGTACGAAAGTAAGAGTGCCTCTCAAAATTTTCATAGTCGCTCCTTACGGCGGGAAAATCCGCCTGCCACCACAGCGGAATATTATCCGCGAGTAAAAATCTTTTCAAAAGCCGCGCCGATGGGGTTCAAATCATAGAAGAATTTGCAAATAGTGGATTCGTTTATGTAGGTAATGATAGAGGGCGCTTTGTCTTTGAACGAAACCAAAATTGCAAGAACAAGAAAAACGGAGGTAGCACCGAGCACAAGGCCTGCGATACCGCCCAAAATTCTGTCGATGACTCTGACGGCCTTTTTTTCACTTTTATGCATACCTTTTGTGAAACTGCGTATGAATGCAAAAACGATAGACAATACGACTGCACACGCAATTATCAAGCCTGCAAATATGATAAGACTTGTCAAATTGTACACACAGACTTCAGCCACAGATTGGCCGTCTTCGGATATAAATTTGCCCGCAAGCCAGTCTGCGATTTTGCCTTTTATCGGTCCGTCTGCCTCGGCTAATACGGTGTATTCGCCGTCTGAAAATATTTTGAACGTTCCGTCTACATTATAAACCTCGCCGGTAAAAGCGACGCCCCAACCGTCGGAAGCCGAAGATAGGGTGCTTTGAAGCGACGTGCCGATGTTGGAGTTTAACACCGTTTCGTGTAGCAATCCTGCGCAAAGCACAGAAACGAGAATAATACAAATGGTCAAAAAGATGCCGTTCAACGACTTCCCCAAGCCTCTTATTATTCCGCCCAGCAAAAACAGCGCCAGCACCGCAATCAGTGCGACGTCGGCATACCAAGTTGTTGCAGATAACACCGTCGTAAGCATATTATGTAAAACTCCTTAACTCTCGTACATTATATTATAGTTTGACGCGCGCGATATTGCAAGTGGCAAATTATTCTTAGGTATGAGTTCAAGGTGAATAAATTGTGAAGATGTGGCAACAATTTCATCGTGAAAAACGGACTTATACAAACTGAACAATGGCCTTTATATCAAATCGTCGTTATTTGCTTCGGAACACCGACGGTTGCGGGCGATTCTCTCGGCCCTCTTACGGGCAGTGCTCTAATTGAGCGCGGCGCACCTTGTTTTGTTTACGGAACGCTTAATCGCCCCGTAACTGCAAAGAACATGGACGACTATATGAATTTCATAAAGTGCGCCCACGACGGGGCACTCTTGCTTGCGGTTGACGCGGGACTTGGAGATAAAGGAAAAATCGGTTCATATTCGATTAGGTCAGACGGAGTGTGTCCGGCGGCGGTCGGCGGCAAAAAAGCCAGAGTGGGGGACGTTGGAATTTTGGGGATAGTCGGATCGCGTGAAGGTGACCACTATGCGGCGTTGTTGTCCGCAAGCACACTTAAAGTGCAAGAAATGGCAAATAAACTTTCTGTTGTGATAAAATGTGCCGTTGAGAGTTTTATTGGAAATATGCGCACGGTTTAATCGGTTTTTAATCTTCTTAATTTATATTGACAATAAAAACACCGCTTGGTCATCGCGGCAGAAACCTGCTCATCGGTAGGATATTCTGTCGTTGACTTTTTTGCGTTTACTCTTTATAATATTAGAACATATTATACAAAGTGCGCAAGAGCGCATTTTTATAAAAAGCACGCTCAAAACGCGAAAAAACGTTCAAAAACGTTCAGAACGCTTGAAGGCGCAATACTCTAAACTCACAAGTACCACCAACGCAAAACTTACCGCATTTATAGCGGTTATCCTCGGAGGAAGAATGAAACCATCTACACGAAGAATTATCATAATCATAGCGGTTGCTCTGCTTATCATTTTGGCAATCATATTAGCAGTCAGCCTGACCGGCCCCAAAGAAGTGCCTTATATCAGTTCCGACGCCAACAGCGACAGTCTGAAAAGCATGTATCTTGGCGGCAAAGTAGACACTCTGTTTATTGAGGGCTCATACACTGTAAACATCAAACTTAAAGGCGAAGATTCTTACGATTATTTTTGCTACATTTCCTCGCGTACCGCATTTGAAGATACGATAGCCGAGTGGATGTCGCTGCCGGGCGCGCCGGCAGTAAACGTGGTTTACAACGACCCCGCCAGCACTTCTACGCTGACTTCGTTTATCGTTCCTGCCG
>CAYIYN010000001.1:0-46523 GCA_964367645.1 uncultured Bacteroidaceae bacterium | reverse complement strand
ATATGATATACAGCGGCCTAAGCGAAGAGGATAAAAAGACGGCGAAAGGGCTTTTCAGAAACGTCAGTCAAGTGGCGGGTGCACACGCTTTTCCGCTTACAGAAAGTCGCAAGGGCGATGTCAACCGCGTTGTCAGACGCACCATATCGGCAGAGAAATTCGGCGCTATGCATGCGGCTGGGAAAAGATTCGGATTCACCATAAACGACGTTTTGCTGGCAGTGTATTTTAGGTCGCTTTATGAACTTATCGGGCTAAACAAAAACGAAAGTTTTACCATTCAAAGTATGGTGGACCTTAGGCGTCACCTAAAACACGGCGGAGCGGAAACGGGACTGACAAACCATACCGGATTTATGTCTTGCACAATAAACGGCGTGGGCAAGGATATGAAAGAAACTTTGAAAAATGTGTCCGAGGCGATGGCGGATAACAAAAAAGACAAATTTTTGGGATTATACGGTCTGCCTCTCCTCAATCTTGCTTATACCGTTTTGCCGCATTTTATAAGTGAGATTGCAATCAAAATCGGCTATAAGAATCCGCTCGTGGGTATGAGCAACATCGGACAAATCAAACCTCAGGAATACAAAATGGGCAATGTCAATCTATGTGACGGCTGGTATACGGGCGCAATCAAGGGGAAGCCCTATATGCAACTGGCATTTACGACATTCAACGGTGCGGTGACTTTCAGCGTTGCGGTTTGCGGAAACAGCGACGACGACAAAATTATCGTCCGTTTCCTTGACCTAATTGAACGCAATATTGACGAAGTTGCAGTTATGGCTTAAAATCGGATTATGAAACTCCCCTTCACAAAATCAACCAAAAATTCAGATTCTGTTTCAAACGGCGATGCAAGCGTACAGAACGATGTCCTTACGGAAGATATCAGCACCGCCACAAACGAGGGCAGGACGCAGATTGCAAGTTTTGTGTGGACGCTTATTTGCGTTGTATACACAATCGTTTCCGTTATCTTGTTTATGGTCAACAATTGGATACCTTCCAGATTTAACTCCGCACTCATCGCATTGCTAGCTGTTTGGATTGTCGTTTTTATTGTGATTGTCGGAGTGTCATTGGGCACTAAAAACGAGGGTAAAGGGAAAAAGGCGCTGGCTCTTTACAAAAAACTGATAGTCATTTTTAAGGGGCTTGTCAACATAATGTTCCTCGCTATTTCCGCCGTGTCTATGGCAGGTATCGCGGTGCAGGGATTTGACGGAGTTGTGCAACTTTTGATGTTTGTTTTTACATTTGTCGTTGCGATTGTGCAAGTGGCTTTAAAGATTTCCATTATGGTCATCAAAGCCGTTTATAAACACCGCGGCAAAAAAATCGCCGTAAAAGTTGTCACTTTCGTTGACGGAAAACAAAAGGAAAACAAAATCCGCACGGCGGCAATGAAAAGCCTTTACGGTCAGAAAAAAGACAGCAAAAAAACCTAACGAAAATTGCAAATTAAAGCGTGACTATGATTTTGATAAGCATTTGAGTAAATGAAAAGAGGAGCGTTGCTCCTCTTTTTTGTAATAAATTTTTTCGGCTGTCTTTTAGTCTAAACCGAATTTTCGGCATCGCATTTTTACAGTGCAGTTTATGTAAGTGCAATTTGTGTAACTGCAATTTATGTAATTGCAATTTGTGTAACTGCCATTTATGTAAGTGCAACTTGTATGTTTTTACTTAATGAATTTTAAAGCGATAAAAATTCTTTTGTCAAATCCCATGGTTTGTCATAATAGACACCGCTTTTTTCTGCGCTGAATTCGTCGTATGAAGATGTGCCGCCCAAGTTTTCCTTTGAAGAATACAGCAAAAATGGCACAGGCTCCGATGAGTGTGTGAGGATTGATATCGGCGTGCGGTGATCGGGCATAACAAGCATTGCAAAGTCTTCTTTTCGCTCTTCAAAATGACGCTTAATAGGGCAGACTATCTTTTGGTCAATGACTTCAATCGCCTTAATTTTGCCTTCCAAATCACCTTGATGTCCGCACTCGTCGGGGGCTTCAAGATGAACGAAAACAAAGTCCTTTCCGCTGTCGAGAAGGTCAATCGCCGCCTGTGCTTTTCCGTCGAAATTGGAACTTAGAGTGCCCGTTGCTCCTTCGACGTCCACGCTTGTCATTCCCGCTCCGATAGCGATGCCTTTTAGCAAATCGACGGCGCTTATCATACCGCCGCTTTTGCCGAAGCGCGATTTGAAATTATCCAGCGTCGGGCGAGTTCCTTGTCCCCAAAACCATATGCTGTTTGCCGGTTTTTGATGGTTTAAAACACGCTTAACGTTGATTGGGTGATCTTTTAGCAAGTCGTAAGATTGTTTGATAAGCGAGGTTAGTTTTTCGCTATATTTGCCCTTGGGCAGATAATCCCCAATGACTTTTTTGCTTATGTCGTGAGGCGGTGTAAGGTTCATTTCGTCCTTGTCGCCGTCTTCCGTTTTGGAGATAATCAAACAATGACGGTAACTGACTCCGCCGTAAAAACTAAAAATTTTGTCGCCTAGTTTTTCGTTTATAAACCTCATCAACTCGCGGCTTTCGTCGGTTGTGATTTCACCGGCGGAATAGTCCACCATCGTTTTGTTTTCAAAAGGTTCATCGTTGCTTAGGGTGACAAGATTGGTGCGCAGCGCCAAATCGTCGGCTTTCATATCTATGCCGATTGACAGAGCCTCGAGAGGGCTGCGTCCTGTGTAACAGACTTTGGCATCGTAGCCCAGCGCGCCCAAGTTAGCGACGTCGCTGCCGGGTTTCATGCCGTCGGGAACAGTTTTGACCATTCCTATTTTTCCGCTCTTTGCCATAGCGTCTATACAGGGTTTGTGTGCGACGCAAAGGGGAGTCAGCCCGCCGAGTTTTTCGATGGGATAATCCGCCATTCCGTCGCCAAGAATCAATGCATATTTCATAAGTGCCTCGTTTGTGTGTTATTAAAGTTTAGAGCTTTTCCTTGCATTTGTCAATTTTCTATGCTAAATTGTCAATACTTATGTGCTCTACGCGCACGTTGTGTCTTTTACAATTTTAGGAGAAGTATGCCGAGAAACACGATTGACAGATTGAATATACTACCGCCGGGTGCAATAAAGCCGGAAGGTTGGCTGCTCTCACAAATAAAACTGACAAACAACTTGCAGAAAAAACTCGGTTGCAACAGCGAACTTTTGAGTGACGGAGAATGGGTAGAGGGAGAAACGTTTCCCCGCTATGTTCGCGGTTTGATTTTGCTTGCAGGCGTCTTGAACGAATCCGTTTTGAAAGAAAAAATGGAAAGTTTTATGTCGCCGATTTTTTCAAGCGCCAACGAAGGCGGCGATTTTGGTCCCGACGAAGGCAGATTTCTTTCTCCCCAAATCGAAGCGATTAAGACAGTTCTTAGCTATTACGAACTGACGGGCGACGAAAAGGCTCTTGTTTTGCTAAGAAAGTTTTTCAAAAATCAATTCAATACCTTTGGCATTACTCCTTGCTGGTATCACTCCAGAGCGCGTCTGCTTGAAGAGATACCCGCTATAGAGAGAGTGTTCAAAGAAACCGACGCGGAGTGGCTGCACGACCTTGCAGAAAGGCTGAGAGAAACAAGCACAAACTGGTTCAAACTTGCGGAGCATTTCCCCTACAAAAAACCTGCAAACAATTATATTTCGCAGATGGCGGCGGCAAGGGTAAAAAAGTTTGTTGAAAGTTATGATAACGCGACGGAAAGCGACTTGCCGGATGCAAAAGTTTTGACCGTTGACAAAGCGAACAAGGAATGGAAAAAATCCTCTCATTGTTTCGCAGTGCAAACTTCCGGCGTAAGCGTTGCAAAGGCCGTCAAATATCCTTGCGTTTACGGTCGTTTTATTGGTGATGACGAACTTAAAGAACTCTCGCTGAATCTTATTGCAAACGTTGAGCGATATCACGGAAACGCCACCGGAATGTTTTCATCGGACTTCCGTCTTGCAGGCACCGTCCCGACACGCGGTATCGACGTTGAAAGCGCAGTGGAAATGATAGAGTCGCTTGTGGAAGTGCTTGCGGAAACAAACGACTCCCACTCGGCCGATCTTCTCGAGCAGATTGCGTTCAACGTCATCCCTGCGGCGGCGTTTGAAGATGTGAGTGCCGTTCAAGACATCGTGTTGCCAAACCAAGAAGAAGCGTCGGTGGAACGAGCCTCAAAGTTTAAAGACACCGTATACGGCAATGCTTTTATAAGAGGCAAGCTCTCCCGCGGAGCGGTTGCACTCATTTCCGCATATCCTCTCTTTATGCAGTCACTGTGCATGACAAGAGAAAAGGAACTGGATTTTCTCACCTACGCGCCGTGCTCCATCGAAACCGTGGTTGACGGATACCGCATAAGAATAAAAGAAGAAACCGGCTATCCTTTCCGCAACACTATTATTTTCAAAGTTGAAGAAGCGGAAGGCGACCCGGAACTTAAAATCAATTTTCGCGTGCCTAGGAATACCGCGATGCAACTTGTATCGGGCGGACAAGTGGTTGCCACCGGAACTAAATCCATTTCGGTAAAGTGCGTACTGAAAAAGGGAAGCACTTTTATGCTCAAACTGGATATACCCCTCGTTGCGGTTGAAAACCAAGACGATACGATATCCTTGATGAAAGGGAACGTGCTTTTGGCATCGAGGTTCGTTTCCGAGATTGGCGCTTCTGCCGAGGACATGCATATTTTCGACGTACGATTTGTGAAGAGATGGAACTTTGCTCCCGTCGTATCAAAGCACTCTTCAAACGGACTGCGACGCCCTTATGACAACGAACAGACCATAGTCAACGCGATAGGTGAAATTCCGTTCTCGCATGACAGACCGCCGTTTGAGCTTAAAATCAAAAGCAAAAACGTGCCAAACTGGGATTATGACTTGAACGGTGTCCCCTTAATACCCAAAAAACCTCAATTTTCAGAAGAAACAATGGAGAGGTCGTATGTGCCCATTGGTTGCACAAACGTAAGAATGTCGCACTTTCCTCTTTGCGTAAAAGCGAACTATTGACAGGTTGTTCCATTGCGCATACAATTTGATATGTGAGAGAACTTTGAGATATGAGAGAACTGGAAAGAACATATTCAAAATCCGAAAGAATTGTCGCCAAAGCAAAATTCACTTACTGGGTGTTTTTGCGCGAAGTGTTTTTGGCCGCTGTTTTGGGCGGTATTCTTGCCGTTATCTGGATTTTTGCAGACCAAATCGAAGGACTTATAAAAAAGGAATTTCTTTCGGAAGCCGTTCTTAAATACATACTTTTGGGTTGTGCGGGAGTCGTGCTTTTGGCAATTCTTATAGAGGCTGTCAGCCGTTATAGAAAAGAGGCGCTTATCACTCAGGAAAAGTTTGTAGCGCGCTCGGGCGTTATTTCTTTGAAAAACGCGCAACTTCCCATAAACGAAATAAAATCTGTGGAAACAAAACAGAGGTTATTTCAGCGTTTACTACGCTATGGAAACGTGACAATAATCACAGACGCAGAGAAACCGCTTGTAGTGAAATGGGTGGTACAGCCCGAAAGATTTGCCCAGAAGATTACGAAACAAAAAACCCGCACGGAAAAAGACGAAAACAAGACGATGCGATTGACCCTCACTCCTGCAACAAAAAGAAATTTCGACGATGAAATTTAAGCAAAGATATCTGCTTGCAAAGATAAACGACAAATTCACAAATTAAAACACCCGCAGTGCAGGTGTTTTTTTATTTTGACAGCGCGATAAGCCAAACAGTCAAACGTCAAAGTATTGATTGTTTGCAAATTTAAATCAATCCCCAAGTCCCAAAAACTATTTGACTGATTACCATCAAAATCAATCCGATAACAACAGTATGAAGTGCGTAAATTATGAGAGCGTGGCGGCCTAAGAATGATACGGGTCGCTGCCAACCCCTGTCCAACACTGCCAAGAGGCTGCGTTTTTTGCCGTAAATGAGAGGTTGAACAAGCACACCGAAATAAAAAAACGCTATCCAGGGCACTATCGGGAAAAAGTCCAATGGACTGAAATGATACAAAGAGTATGAGTCAATATGCGTGTAGGTTATCGGCATGCCGTAGTCGATGTAGGCGTTGCCCAAAAAGAATTGCCATATTCCGGGGATTGCCTCAGTCGGTCGATAAAGGTGATAGACGAGGCTTGTGGCAACCACGGCAGCAATCGCAAAAAGAGATATGACAATTTTGTTTTTCTTTGAAATTAGCTCCAAGAACGCGTATGACAACAGACAGAACGACAAAAAATGCAGAACGCCGAAATGAATGAACGTGCCTTTTATACCCAAGACGAAATCGGTCACGTAAGTCAAAACTGAAAGTGTCAATGCAAGAAAGGAAAGTTGCAGGGCGCGTTTCAAATTATTGCGTGACAAAGAGCAAGAAATTCCGCATATCGAAAAGAAGAAAAACAAAACAATGGGATGACCTATTTCTCTCAAATTGCTGTTCAAATATGTGGCGCACAGACGGCAAAGAGCGGGGCCAATCCCATCTCCAACAAGACTTCTGCCATACCAAATCGGTCCGAAAAAATCGGCAAGGAGTATCGCGGTGTGGTCCAATATCATAAGAAGAACGCAAAAACCGCGCAAAAAGTCGATTTCCCAAATGCGTTTTTTCGGATGCTTTGTGAAACCGAGGATGCCTTCTTCGTGAAGGGCGAGTATTCCGCGTTTGACGGGCGGAATTTTTGCGGATTTTATCGTGCCTGCCACGGATGGCTCTACCATCTCTTCTCCTTTTTCAATTTGTATTCGGTTGCAACTTGTTTGAGTCCGTCGCCGTGCTCTTCATAGAGGTCATAGCGGTTGTAATACTCATACACAATTACATCGGGATTGACTTTGCTTTTGTATATTTTGGGTGCTTCCGGAGCGTTTTTGCCCGCATTAGAAGTGTCATATTCGATGACGTCTTGCTTGGCAAAATACTTACGGTAAGGGCGTAGAATTATGTTTTTGTAGGCAATTATCACCGAACAAATGAGTGTTATGCAAAAGCCCGCCGTATAAAGACTTCCGTCCGTAGTCGGGACGAAAAGCCGGAAGTCGAAGATGAAATAGAGCACGGCACCGTAGATAAGATAGGCGATTGGCACATATAGACCGAAATAATAAATGCCTTTGCCGATAACTGAACAAACTGCTTTTATTATCCGCCATAAAACGCCAAGCGCAGTTGT
Source organism: uncultured Bacteroidaceae bacterium (assembly GCA_964367645.1). Lineage (GTDB taxonomy): Bacteria > Bacillota > Clostridia > Christensenellales > CAG-917 > RGIG4097. Next base: position 39,329 of record CAYIYN010000001.1, on the reverse strand, counting down.
AAGCGCTCCTCCAATCAAACATCCGCCCGCTCTCATTTGATTTAGAATAACACGCATAAAGTTAGATGTCAAAGGACATCTTGACTTTACAATATGCAACTGCTAAAATTATTTTATTGCGTAAAAGCGCGTATGGAGGCAATATGTTTAATATTTTACCCAAGCCCACAAACGAAGAGAAAAAAGACGGGAAAACAGTCTTTTCCGCAGACACAATTATTAAGGCACCCGCAAAGATTATTATTTCGGAATTGAACTTCTTGGACTTCAAAAACAGTGCATCTAACAAGGCGGATTTTGTTTTGGGAGAGTGTGACGCGGATTATAAATTGGTGATAGACGGCAATATAAAAGCGGTTTCTAACACCGAAGAAGGCCTTTTTCACGCTGCGATGACGCTGAAGCAACTCATTTTCGATGCCTATAGTGACGGTATCGCAACGCTTGACAACTGTGTGATTAGCGATTCTCCGCGTTTTGGTTACCGTGGTTTTATGCTCGACGTAGTAAGGCACTTTTTCGACAAAGAAGTCGTAAAAAAGTTAATAGATGTGCTTGCACTTACAAAAATGAACAAATTGCATCTGCATCTGTCGGACAATCAAGGCTATAGGCTGGAAAGCACCGAATTCCCGATATTGAACGAAAAGGGTAACTTCAGAAAGGGTACGCGCGGCGACGGCGTGCCCGTCGGAGGTTATTTCACCAAATTGGATATCAAGGAAATAGTGGTGTATGCAAAGGAAAGATTTATCGAAGTTATCCCAGAAATCGACCTTCCCGGACATACGGTTGCAATGCTGGCAGCCAAACCGGAATTGTCCTGCACGGGTGAAATTTATGACGTAGCCGAGCGTTACGGCATAGACAGCAGAATTATTTGTGCGGGAAAAGAAAGCAACTATGTTTTTCTTGAAAAATTGCTCAAAGAAGTGGCTGAAATTTTTCCCTCGAAATACTTCCACATAGGCGGCGACGAAGTGCCTAAAGTTCAATGGGAAAACTGTGAGAAATGCAAAAAAATTGTTAAAAAAGAGGGTTTGAAAGACTTTGAACAACTTCAGGGTTATTTCACAAACAGAGTCGTTAGAATGCTGAAAAACCTCAATAAAGAACCAATAGTTTGGAACGAGGCGCTAAACAGCGGAATGTTGGACGAAGGCGTCGTTTGCCAGTATTGGCAGGACGGCAAAAATCCTTTGAGAGTTATCTCCGCCGCCTCCGCCGGCAGAAAAACCGTAGTGTCGAAATTTGTCCCGTACTATCTTGATTATCCCTACATGATGTCCTCGCTGAAAAAGGCATATAAATTTGAAATTTCGACATTTTTCGACGAAAAAAGCATGGAAAACGTCATAGGACTCGAGTGTCCGCTTTGGACGGAATGGATCGCGGACGCCGATAGGTTGTATTATCAGGCGTTTCCGCGCGCTTTGGCAGTTGCAAATTCTGCTTGGGCGGACAGCAAAAAAGATTACGCCGATTTCAAAAAAAGACTGTATAACGTACTTGGTTTGCTCCAACTGAACGACGTTGGTTTTGCGAGCATAAAGGAAGCCAATCCCGACGTGTTTTCCGGGACTTACAAGATTGCGAAGTTCTTTATAAATACGATTGACGTCGACGCATTTACGTCAATAAAAAATCAGCGCAGCGCAAAAAAGGGCAGAAAAAGCGGGCAATAGCGAAAAAATATTTTTTTCGCATACTTTTGCCGCCAATTCATGTTTTCGTATATCTACCGCGCCCAATTTAAGGCGCGGTTTTAGTTGTCAAAATTTGGGTGCGCTTTCCCAAAAAATATTTTAAGAAATTGCATTGACAATATAACTATTTGGCGATAAAATCATAATGTATATTATTCTGTGCTGGCGTGCGCTTACGCGTAAGGCGCAGCAGGAGGAAATTATGAAGAGATTGAAATTAGCGCTGCTTTTGATCTTGGTCGTGTCGTTACTCGGCGTTTTCGTCGCATGTTCCACGTCCAATGTCGGCGATGTATCGGGCAACAAGCCGATCGTGCCCCCGACACCGCCAAACTATATTGAAGACGATCCTTCCTACATAACGCCGTTGGTTGCTTGGGATAAACTCCAAAATGCCTGTTTCGGAGTGGCGGGAAGGAATGACGACAAGTTCATAAACTTCGACGTCACGATGTACCTTGACTATTTGAAAGACGAAACGGGAAATGAATTCACCGTACGTCTTGCAGGGTCATTCGACGTTGAAAACGACGAAAATTCGGAGTTTTTGTTTGAACTTATAAAAATCAATTACGACACCGCGTCGGGCGCTTTCTCCAATACGCAGCAGTTGCTGGTCGGTGTTTATTATTACGACAGCCAACTGGTGATGGATTGTACCGGTCTTAAAAAAGGCGCTTACGTCGTTTCAACCGACGATATCGATTTCACGAAACTCTTTGTCGGGGCGGCGGACATCATCAGCGGTCTTCTCGGCGGCACTATTTCTCAACTGATTTTCACCGATTTGCTAAGTATGAACGCTGGAGATCTTCTCGATTTGCTCGGCGATCAACCTTTGAGTGCGCTTTTGTGCACAATGCTCATAAAAGATCCCTACGTTGTTGACTTAGGCGGCGGCAAGGAGCGCGTTGTCATGCCTATGTCTTTGGGCAGCCTGCTCGGCATCGTTTCCGGCATTGTCGGCGATTTGCTGGCGGATCAAACTGCTATAGTCGATTTACTTTTCAATCTCCTCGGTCTTAACCTCAATAAATTCAGTTCTCTTCAAGATTTGGCAATCGAAGTCGTAGTCGATATCACAAATGGCGCAATGACTGCGCTTAATCTCGGCTTTGACATTTCTCTAAACTCATTCGGCAAGAAGACCGATTTGGGCAATTACAGCCACGAAGTCGGCATTTCTCTCGGATTTAAAAACTTCTCAACGGGCATTGAACCCGAGCTTGATGTCGCAACCGCCATTCAAGAGCGCGGCATAGACATTCAGGCGGCAAAAGATTATTCAATTCTCACACTCGATCTTTCTCTGCGCCTTGCAATAGACACAGCGAACAAGGAAATTACAATCGGCGGCGCAGTGGGCGCTTTCGGCACTTTGCTGACCGGTCTGTTGCAAGACGTTATCACGCCTGACAGCCCTCTAATGCAAAAGACGATAGGCTTGTCGGGTGATACGTACAGTTTGACCGTAAACATCAACGGCGTTATCAACACTCATGACAACGCGAAAACCAATCTCCTTGTGGAAATCCTCGGTGATAACGGAGGACTTAGAGCCGGAATTTATTACGTTGGCAGTCAGGAGTCGGTTTATATCGATTTGTCAGGTATAGTCGGCACCGGTAAATTCGTCATCGAAGACGTCAATATGAACGCCCTCATAAGCGAACTGATTTACAAACTCGTCGACGTCATAAAGGGAGCACTCGGCGGAACGGTGAGAGATTTGGTCAGCGGATTGCTCAGCGGCGAAGCCGAAGCCGAAGCGCAGACTTCGGTCGATATGTACACTGCAGTCACCGACAAACTTGATAACGGCGAAATCGTGCAGAGTTTGGTGTCCGATCCCGAAGGGAATTCTGCCGCTATAACCGACACGATGGGAATGATCAGCGCAATCCTTGCACAGTGCGAACTTGTCAAAGACGGCAATATCTTCAACATTCAAAGTTTGAACCTTTCGCTGACGCAGGAAATCCTCGACTTTTTGTGGGGACTTATCTTCACCGGCGACATGGCAGGAGGCACAATACCTGTTACTGCGGCATCCGTTGTCTTTAGGAATCTCGGATTTGGCGAAAACAAAGAACTCGACGTTGACATCGCGCTTGGCTCTTCAAGCGGCGGCACAGTTGAAAGCGCAAGAGTTTTGGGCGTCGGTCTGAAACTCGGATTGCGTTTCGGAACACTTTCAAATGCGGAATATTTCAACAACCGCATCAATCAATTCAAGGACGGACCGGGACTTTCCGCACACGCAAGGGAATTTGCTCCTATGGATTTTTCCGAAGGTCTTACGGGCGAATCGATTTTGGGAGCAATCAGTTCAGTTTACGTCGCGATGAAAGCCGAAGTCGGGCTTTACGCTCTTGAAGGCGATTTCACTTCGTTAGAATACGGCATGGGCGACGGCTCGTTGCTCTTCCAGGCTCTAATTCAGTTCCTCGAAACGGTCGATTCCACCTTTGTACTTGAAGTCGAAGGCAACCTCGACTTGTCCGAAGGCACAGATAGCCTCATCAAATCAAAAGTGCACTTGTCGCTCTATAAACAAGGCGCAACAGAGTCCGCCATTGAAATTTGGCTGGACAATTTGGTTGTGTATTTGCACACGCGCAATGACATTTTGGGTGGCCTCAACGTAATGGTTGACATCAAGCCTTTCCTCAGCGGTACGTCAGAGGCCGTTGCGGCAGGCGGCGAAGCGATTTCCGCCGCAGATGGCGACACCGACATCATCGGTATCATCGCCGCGCTTATTCAAGGAATACAGCTGAGCGACAATTATCTTGAAATTTATCTCGCAACCAACCTCATAAAAAAATTATTCACACTTATCGGCGGACTGCCCGCAGAATTTGCAATCGGCATTGAAGACGAACCATTCAACGGTGGTATCCGCGTGACGCTCGCCGACGGCTTAAATTTGACGGAGCTTGAACTTCTTGTTTATGCAGGCATAGGCGGCAATTTTGAACTCGACATCGCGCTGGGCAATCTTAACGCAGGCATCAATGAAGTGCCCGCAGGCTCAAACCTCGACCCTGCGGACAGTGAATATCAATTTGTTGACGTGTTTGCCGAACCGTACGTTTGGCTTGCTCTAAACCTCGGCATAGAGGGCACAATCAACGCAGGCACGACGCCCTTGGGCGGCGGCGGCGACCTCATATTCGGAGAAACGCTCAACCTTGACTACAATCTTGGTGTTGAGGCCTCACTTGACCTCAAACCACTTTTCGACGTGCTGCTTAAACGCACGGATGCCGTCTATACTGCCGGCAACGAATCGGAACTGCTCATCGAAATAAGCAAAGATAGGGGGACTCCGGACCAAAAATTACTTATCGGCATCTACTATCTGGACGGCAAAATCTATCTCGACGCCACCAATTTCGGTATTGATAAAGTGGCGCTTGAACTGGATTTGTTTGAAATTATTCTGCCTCTCCTTCTCAACAGTTATTCTGAACTGACGGCAGAGCAAATGGATTCTAACAACGCCGCTTATTATGACGGACCTCGTTACAGCAAGGGTGTTCGCTATAAGCAGTCTGACGAAGGAGCATACAAACCGGTTTATGAATACATAGAGATAGCCGCAGGAGAATCATACATTGGCGTCCGATATGAAAAAGTAGGCAACAATTATGTTGAATCCGCAAGCGGCACGTATAAATATGTCGCCACGGGTTATACCGCCATCGTCGAAGGCGATGCTTATATCGGAACCAGATACGAAGCCGTAGAAGCGTACGTTGAAGACGAAAACGGCACGTTTAAGTGGGATTATGAAGGCATCTATGTCAATCCCAAAAACGAAGCAAGCGCGGCAGCCGACTGGCAGTTTGACTCCGCGAATTTTGATATCGCATTTGAACTTGCGGCAAAATTATCCACAGAAAGCTTCCGCATAGAACTTGTTCAAGGTCTTGCCGAGTTCCTTTGGGATACAGTGGGTATTAACGCCGTCGGACTCGACGTGTGGCTTGAACTGTCCTGGGCAGAAAGCAAAAACTTGCTTGACCTCGGAGTTGTAGTCAAAGACGCAGATAACAACGAAACCGGCAAAGTTCAAATTTATGTTGACGGACTTAGTCTTTCTATCGACAGTTACCACAACAAAAAGTCAATCAATCCCATAAACGGAAAAGAACAGTTTGTGTTCGACGGTTCCGACACGGGCTACACTCTGATGAGTCTGCTGAGTTTTGACGAATTCGGCGATATTTCCTTAGGACTCGAACAGGTTTTTGTGGAGTTGACCGGCACCATTGACCTCGAGGCTTTCAACACCGATAATTCGGAATGGCCTGTGGGCGACTGGGTAAATCTTTTCTTGGATCCCGCAACAACCAACGAAAGTGTTGTCAGTCTGTTAGACAGACTGCTGATTGCGTTTGACATCGACTATGACATTATTCAGCAACTTGGTTTCCGCATTGCCGCAGTCTTACGGTTCAATCCCAACAAAATCGGTGATATAAATTATCTGCTGTCGCACTCCGACATTATCATCGAAATTTACAACGGCAATTATGAAGCGGTAACGGATACTCAGGCTCACGCTCAAGCGGCGCGTATGCTTGCGATAACTCTGCTTTGCGACAATCCTAACGCAGTTACGGAACTTGCTACAAGCACTCTTTATATCGACGGCAACGTTGACATAATAGACGACGTACATCTCAAACTTGCCGGCATGAATTTGGCGGCATTGCTCTCGGGCGTTGGCGCAAACGGGGAATCCGATGCGGGTGCGGCAAGCGATTCCGAAGCAGAAGCGGCGGCAGAAACCGAGCCTAGTATTCTCGACACGATTACAACAGTTATCGGCGGAGCAATCCACGGTCTAACGATGGACAGCGAAAGCCTGACCGTTTACCTTGCGTCGGGCATGATAGGCATGATCGTCGGACTGCTTGCAGGAAAGCAAATTGATGTCGAACAATTTGTCCAACTAAACCCAGAAAACAGTTATCTTAGACTGGACTACGGCATGAACGGCTACGGACTGGGCATTTCAGTCGGCATCGATCCTCTCAGACTAGGGATTGAACTGACAGGACTCAGCATCGGCTTTGCAAAGAACAAGACCGTGGTAAATCCTTACTTCCCTGTTATCGACAGCGCATACACCGGCTTTGATAACTTCTCTGATTTGAGCCTTGACCTCACTCTTGAATTGAAACTTCAACTCAATCAGACGACGGGAGTTTGGGAAGACGGCGAACTTCCTATTAACGATATAATCAGCATCTTCGCGCAAGAAATCATGCTGGCATTCGGCGTTGAAATTACCGAAGACATACTTTTCGATATTCAATTGGTTTTGGGCGCCAACCTTTCGCTCGAGAACCCGGAAAGCACTCAAATTGTGTTTGAACTATACAACGTTGTCAAAGGCGAACCCATGCTTGGCGTCTATATGGACGGCTCCGACATTTGGGTTGATATGGGCATTCTGTCCGAAAAGGACTTCGTTATCCACGACACCCAGTTTGCAAGCCTACTTATCGGCTCGATACAAGGTCTGCTTGAAGGTTTTGGAAGCAGCGAGGATGACGGTGAGGCTCTTGCCGCCTCCGAAGGCGAAGAACAAGAGGCATTTGAAATTCTCCTTGCTCTTGCAAACGACAAGATTTCTCTGCTTGTCACACAGCAAGTTATCATGTCGATTATCGGGTTAATCATTAACTTGACCTCAACTGAAGGCACTGATAACAGCGATATTGCGTCGGCCATCGAAAGGTTGCCCGACTACGGCATGGAGCTGTCTTTGGACATCGATTTCGCCGAAGTGGCACTCAAGATTGATTTGGCAAGCGAACTGATAAATTTCGGCGTATACATCTTGCAACCAAAGATTTCCGCAAACAGAAACAGCAAAGTTGAATCGATGATAAGCGAAGCACGCTATAAATGGTCGCTTGACGGCAATTATTCTGTGCTCACCGTAGGTGATAAGGCGGAAGGCGAATCGCAGTTTAACATTGCACACGCTTATGAAAAGAATGCATCGGTCTATACAAAGACTGCCGATACCGAGTATCTAGTGGATAAGGTCTACTATAAATACACGGGCGCGCAGGAGGGCGACGACCGCTTCCAGGATTACGAAGACAACAAGATTGTCTATTTTGAACTGGAAATCGCCATTGAATACGGTCTTGACTCCACATATATTTTGCTTGACGCGGCAAGTGCTGCGCTCTATGACGATGCCGACCGTTACTCCAAACGTGTAACAGACGGCGTGTATGTGCAAGATCCCAACGGACTCTACATAAAAGACCCTATTGAACTTGGCGGTTTGGTTGACTTTATCGTAGGACTTGACGCAGTGAAAGGTCTTGTCACCGGCATGGAAGAAGGTCTGGTAAAGAACCTGCTCAATGCTCTGTTCCAACAATTGGGGCTCAATATCTACCTCAACGACGAGATGAGCGATAATTTCGTTCTAAAACTTTCGGGCGCACTTGACCTTGAAGCCATAGGCTTTGACGACATTCTTCAAGGCAAGTTTGACGAACTCGAATTCTCGCTTGAATTAATTTTGGCGGCTTTGGACCTCGGAGTGGAACTTATCTTCAATCCCGGCGAGTTTACCGAAGCGAAACTGGGAATCTATTTGATTGAAGGCGAGATTTTCCTCGACACCTCCGACCTCGGCGGACCTCAAATCAAACTTGATTTGAACTTCTTGCTAGGACTCATCGGAGTAGGCTCTGCCGAAGCACTTACCACCGCGGACGAAGAAGAATCCGCTTCATTTGATATTCTCGGACTGCTCAACGTACTCATCAGAAGAATAATTCTGCAGGTATCACCGAGATATAAGGGTGGCGGCGAGTTTTGGTACAACAACTTTGACAGCATCGATATTCTGTTCTATTCCGATATGTTGCCCGCATTCATCAAGTTCTTGCTCAACATTGATTTTGAAATGGAAGGCATCGACTTTGACGAAAATCAAAGCGGTATATTCTTGAAATTCAACGATGCCGATATGGACGACAAATTGTCGCTTGGCATCAAGATGGTCACGGCAACGGGCTACAACGTAGGGCTCAAACTCGGTCTGGGACTTAAACTGGATATTGCAAAAACCGACTACGAAGGCATCGTCGATGCCTCCGAATTGCTGCACTTTGTTGACATAACCGATTATATCGTCAACATAGTCGGACTGATAAACGGCGACACAGCCGACTATTACAAACCTTCTGCCGAAAGTTATTATACCTTCCTGCCCAATGCAGAAGGCGCGTATATGTTCGATATAGCAAGCAATGCTTTCCGTCTTATTAAGGCAGATGAAAATATCGGCGAAGCGCAAAGATATGAACGTCACGTTGTCCGTAATATGGCGGGTGCTTTGGTGTACGATTCCGTTCCTGCTACACAAGCAAGTCCCGCAGTATACAGCGAGCTTACAGAAATAAATGCAATCTATGAAGTCGTCGGTTCAGGTGCTGCAGACAGTTACAAATCCAGATATTTTGTGATTTCAGACACGGCGACACAAGAAATCAGAGTTGACATCGCGGCAAGAGATTACTATGTGTTCAGCAAGAACGTGCAGGGCACGTATACGGAAGATACAATTTTGAAGAGAATCTTCGATGCCTCTGCAACAATTTCCGGTGTGGCGGCAGACGCGCGCTATGCTATTTCCACTGCCGAAAAGGTCTACAACTACGTAGAAAGTGCAAACGGAAACTTTGTGTTTGACGCTTCGCTTGACAGCTACCGTGCAATTGCGGAAGGCGAAGTTGTAAGCACGCAGACATATCTAAGAAATGTCAGTTTGAGCGGTTTGAGTTCAGATAAACTGGCATATGAGCGGTATTCTACCAATTACGACAGTCAAAATATTAAACTCAGTCTAAATCTCGGTTTGTCATTCGACTCAAAGGCGATTGCAAGCAACGACAGACTCGGGGGCTTAATTGAAAACTGGCTTTCCGACGTCCTTATTGCGGCAAAGACGACGAGCGTATTCGGCGACACTGTTTTGGGCCGCGTTTCCCTCAAAGTCGATCTTGCAGCCGTAGACATCGCAGCTTTGCTTGGAGAGGATACATTTTATGTGATGACCCAAGATCAAATCGCGGCGGCTGCCGATGAAGACAAGTTTATTCTGGAAGGCGGCAGTTATGTGGCATATGATGCCACTAGACACGCCAGCGGTGTATCAAACGGCACAATCGCCGTATACGGCAAGGAAAGCAAATTTGTTAAATTCCTTGAGAACAGCGACTTAGACACCATCGAGATAGCGCTTGAATTGCTTGAACTCGACGAAAACGGCGAGATACTCTTAAATTCCGAAGGTAAACCCACCATTATGGCAGGAATTTATCTGTACAGAGGAATGCTCTATCTTGACGGTACCAACCTCTTTGATATTGCCGGCAACTATTCTTACGTTCCAAACTTCACCGAATTGCTGATGAGATTGATAACGGGCGAAGATGCCACCGCCGAAGATTCGGGCGAAGGCGCCTCCGACAACTCTGCACTTGCTGCATCGTCAGCTGATATTACGGTTGAACGTGACGCCACCTTGATGCTGCTTTATTCCGACCTCGGCATACAAATCGTTTTGATGAAATCACTTATTGCCATGGTTCTTGCGGTACTGCTCCCCGATCTTGGCTCGGTTGAAGAGATATTTAACGTATTTGATATAACTTTAGGATTTGACTCCGGAAGATACGAATATGAACCCTTTACCGACGGACTCGGCACAGGCGTTGACGAAGAAGCAGTAATTGCTAATATCTACGAAGGTACTACATATAAAGTTGATACGGTGACCGAAAGTGCCGCGGGCGCGTATTACAAAGTGACAAACGGAACTGATTATTATATTTCCATATACGACGGCACCGGCGCACCCGCGGGCGCGACTCTCTATGACGTAACTTTCGCCGCCACGATAGAAGACGATGAGGCGTTTACTCATGCTGCAGTGTACTATCTGCAACAAGACAGAGTGGTAACGCTATCCGACGGAGAAACCGCATACCAAGACGTTTACGGACTTGTCATACCCGTCTTTGAAAGATATTCGTATTACGATAAAATCACTTGGTCTTTAAACGATACAGACGGCAACTATGCTGTCATAGGCAACTGGGAAGGCGACGAATTCGCCGATAATGCGGAATTCTTCCTGCGTTCCAACTACACGCTTTATATTGACGACGAAGGCAGCCTTACCGGCAAATCGGAAACAAATACGACAACGTATGACGTCGGTACCACATATTACATCTTCTACGGCTGCGCATACCGCGAAATAGACCACTTTGCAGACCGTGCATACGGTTATGAGTTGGAATATTCGGGCACCAATTACCGCAGATTGAGTCCTTATACCAAAATTGATGAGTTCTATATCGGACTTGACATCAACGTCGAAGATATTTCATTGGGGATTAAACTCGGCGGCATCGCTCTTGCTTTCGGTGCAAGCGACAAACTTATCCCCGATTATGTCCTTAACGGCGTATCGCGCGATAATCCCGAGGTGGTGATTCCGCTTATGCCGTTCTACGAATCCTCAGTGGCACTCAATTTCTCCATTGAACTTGAACTGGGCGTCACGGAAGGGCTTCTGGACATAGGAACCATATTCTCCAAATTGCTCGGTGACATCGAAGGCATCGTCATTGAAATGCCCGAAACGGCGAAAGGTTATTCTTCGGCTCATTTCCGTTTGGACGTTTCCATTATCTTGGATATGTCAAAACTGACAAACTCCGAAATTTCTGTGGAATTCTTCAGCATTACCGAAACCGGCGCAGAAAAACTGTGGATAGGTCTGTATTATTTGCAGAACATCTTCTATCTTGATGCTGCGGTACTCGAAATGCCCAAATTGAGCATAACAAGCGACTTGATTTCCGGCCTCATCGAACAATATCTTGGAGATATTCTCGTCAAAGATATTTATACAGAAAATGAAATTCCGTCATCTGCCGACAGCGAAGCACTTAGCGCCGCAAGCGTTGTCAACTCGGAATTCGACGTGCTGCTGCTTATCAGCAAGCGTCAACTTATGGTAAACATTGCCAACAAGTTCATAAGAATGTTGATTGAACTGCTGGTCGAAGGTTTGGATCTCGATGACTATATCTCTGACCAACTCATCGCAGGCGCAGGCATTCAACTGAATTTCAACGACGGGGTTGACCTCGTTGTCGAAGTAACGCTCGGACTTGAAGGCGACCGCTATATAGAAGTCACCGATAGAACGCAGATTCAGGCAAAAGGCGTTATGGAAGGTGTGGCAGTTGAAGGCGACTACTGGTTCTCGTCAAACAACGCCACAGGTATGTACGTGTTTGACGCGGCAAGCGGAAAATACCGTGCTGTTGCCAAAGGCGAAGTTATATCAGGCGCGCGCTTTGACCGCAATGAATTGCTAAATATCGGCGATATCGACGCAAACACGACGTATTTCAGACGTACATCTTCCGATGCGGGCAACCTCGAAGCCACCGATGCCGAACTCAATCTTTTGGTGGCAATCCGCAACTTGAACATCTCGTTTATGTTGGAGCATAACTATACGCTCACGGCAGAAGAAATTGCAGAGTATCAGGAAATCACCCAAATTGACCGTTTCATGCTCACGGAAACTATTGATATAACAACATCATTCAAGTCCGGAGCCGAAAACGACATTGACCTCACCGAAGTTTTGGGATACTTCTTCCCTGAGGAAGATTACGATAATCTTGCAGCCATCATTTCCGCTATGGCGGACGGCGGCGGTGACGTCAACCGCAAGATAGAACTGGTTATCAACGTGGAAATAAAATTCGCCGCGTTGCTCAACTACTTCCGTCAGTTTGATTTTAACTCGGGCATTGGCAACATCAATGAAGATATGTCCATTATGGATATAATCGAAATCTTCAAGAACGTCATAGCCAATATCGATAGCATAAATATCGGTGATTTGCTCAGTTATATCAATGCATCCATAATCATCCAAACGACTGCCGACAGGAAGTTCGGCAACGAATACTTTGAAGAAACACATACGCTGCTTGGTCTGTATGTAGTCAGCGGTCAATTTGAGAAGAGGAGCGGAGCGGCTCTTGAAGAAATTGCATTAGAAGACCGCTACGATCATTACTATGAAAATCATACGGGCGAATATTTCTACAATGAAACAACCGAAACTTATCAACCCCGTTATGAAGGAATGGATCCTTTGATTGATACGTTCTATTCGTACGACGCAACTTACTGCTATGCCAACCCGTTGGGACAATATGAGAGAGTGCGCGGAGGTTTGTATATTGACCTAAGTTATTTCTCAATACCCAGCATCTACATCAACAGTTACGGTTTGCGCGATGCATTGGCATCTTTGCTCGAAGGAGGCATCTCACTGGGTGCATCGGAAAGCGAAGCGCTGTCGGTTGCCGATGACGAAACCGCAAGTGCAACCGCTCTGCCGCTACTTAGCAACGAAATCGCAGGCTACCTAACCGCGTTTGCTTGGGGTATCCGTATTACTTCAATGTTCATACAAGTCATTGTCAATCCGGATTACATCAATCAAATTATCGGGCTATTGATGACGGGCGACAGCAAACTGGAGTTCAATTACAACTTCACCAAAAAGCCTTTCGTTCAAATCAACACCGACAATGCGACGTACTTCTACAAGGACTACTCGCAAGCCGAAGAAGATTCATTGCGCGTTAGCAACGGAAGCGGACCTAACCTTGATGAGTTGAAGGTATCCGAGTTCCGCTTTGAAAAGGTAGAAAACGACGAAACAGGCACTTACTATATTGACAGTAAGGGGCTCTACCAACTTCGTTCCGACTTGACCGCAGAGCAAGAAGCCGCTTATCTTATTTCCGGCAAGCACTTCTATACACTGTCTACTTACGAGGCTTATATCAAAGTCATAACAGGCAGTGGTATAAACGACTTCCACTATCAAGAACTGACCAAAGCTACGTCCATAGAAAAAGATAACGCGGAAAAATGTTTTGTGACATTTGACAAAGACGGCGATAACTACACCTTCAACAGCGAAGACAACGGAGCGTACATTTACGTCGTCAACAGTTACGTTTTGGCAGAAACCGCGTCTTCGGCACAAAAAGAGGCTGCCCTTGGAGATTATGCTTTCTACATAACAACCTCAGGTGCAGGCTCCTATGTAAACACGGGCGACGGGCAGTATGAATATGTAAGCGACACCAGCCCATACACCGCAATCGAACTATATACTTTCACGAGATTGAATGACGAAGACATGTTGGTCGCTCAAATTGACAAAACTGTCAGAAAACCTTTGATAACGGTACAACTTTATCTTTGGGAGTACGAACTCGGTATCAACATCGGTTCTCCTGAATTTGGCGTGCAAGGGTATAAGTACATTACAAAAGACGAATATGAAACCGAAAACGGCGTTGCCGCCCCCGAGTATGACCTCTATATCAAGGCGGAAGACTATTTGTATGGATTTATCGGTGGAGAAGAAACCAAAAACGAATGGATTCTTAATCAAACGGAGAGGACGGCGTATTTGAACGGCGCGGAAACGGATACGGGCATCAAGATTGTAGAAAATTACGTCAACAGCGACGGAAGTGCAAACAATCTCAGATATATGTATTATCGCGGCGAATATTTTGCCATTACGGTTGAGGATTTGTATGTCTTCAGCGGCAACGAATTTGTTAACGTAGTCAGCCTTTTCGGCGGCGAGGGACCCACAAAAGTCAACTTTGCGGCAGATGAAATGATTGACTTTACGTCAGGCAAAAACTTTGCAAATGATCCCGATTGCAGCAATAATCCCGACTTCTTCTTGAGAGTCGATATCGGCGAAAGTTTTGACGTCTATGTCAGACTGACCAAAGCCTATCTGTATGAGCAAGAGTGGTACCGCAATGTATACGTAAAAGACACTGCGGAAAATTATGAGCGTTACGGAGTCGATGCGGAAGCCGTTAAATACGTCCGCGTTACTTCCGAAAACGTGCTTAACGTTGAGTATATCGACTATGCATCCTTTGAAAAATCCACTCAAATAAACGGCGCAGAAGGAACTTACTATTGGAATCTTGTAAGCCGTAACTTCACGCTCAACACCGCACTTGAAAACGAGCCTGCGGCGACGGCACTCAGCGCAGAAGAAATCAAATCTTATGTTTACGACGCTTGGACGAGAGGATATATGTCACTCTCCGAGTATCTGTACACTTACCACTATGACGTTGCAACCTATGAAGAAATGAACGCTATCCTCTACGCTACGACGCTGTATAGCGCATACACAGAAGACGAGGAAGGAAACTATGTGTGGAGCGATGAAGAAAGAGGCTTTATAGAAAAGCCCGAAGGAAGTGTTGCAACCACTTATAGAGCGAATTCCATCGAATACGTGGACAGCGACGATATGTACTTCATTTCGCTGACAATCCGCGGAGGTTTGTACACAACGGGTTATTACGATTACGTCAGCGTTGCCGATTATCTGGACCTGCTCAATGCAGGCAGAGAAATTCCGTATACAATGGCTTCTCTTATAAATCCGTTATCGCCTGCCTACGTCGCACCTGAAAAACGCTTTACGACAAATCAAGGCGAATATTTCCAGACATCTTCCGACAACTTCCAATACGTGCTCTACACCACGGGAGTCGAAACAACACTTGCGGAGGTTTTGGGCGGTCTACTTGGCGACCTCGACGGCGTAATGGTCAGAATAATGGAAAGCTTCACAGGCGAAATTTTGTTTGAAATCAAGATAAACCTTGCATTCAAACTTAACTGGACGCCCGGTCTTTCACTTGAAATTTATGACCTCGATCTAGCCATTGATATGTGGCGTCGTGAAAACGATGCAACAGATCAGACGGACGGCACTTTGACTCACTTCCTTGGCATTTACTACACTCACGATGCCGATACCGGTATTGCGGGTCTGTGCGTCGACCTTGAATGGATATTCGGTGAAGGCGCGAAACTTGCCATTGATTTGAGTGATTATACAATTGAAGAATTGTTGGCGGGACTTCTTGCGGGCGATAGCGAAGCGATACTCGGAGGAAGCAGCAGCGAAGCGTTGACTGCGGCAAGTTCCGAATCCGGCGGTTATGTCGAAACTGCGGCAAATCCGCTCCTTGCGGGCGCGTATATCAATATATTGACGCGCGCATTGGCTGTTCAAATCACAAAGGGATTCTTTGAGTTGTTGCTCAATGCTCTCGGTGTCGACTTGGGTAGCATAGAACTGCCCAACTTTATGGTCAAACTCAAACTGAACCTTGCTCCTTGGAGCGTCGGATTTACCCTCGACGTGTTTACCGCGGACGGTACACAAGGCGTGCTTGACTTGACGCTGGTGTTACAGTTGTTCAACGGCACCGAAGACAGTTCTGTTATAGACTTCGGAACGATTGAAAGCTTTACTGCAAAGGACACCACCTACAAGAATATAACGACCATAGAACAGCAACCGGACGTTGCAGACAACTATATCAATTATTACGCCAACTTCATACGCGACGACTCAGTTTCGTATGAGGACGCATATCTTAAAGTGGGCAATGCAGTCAATAAGGGCAAACTTGCCGACGGCATAACCGACTCCGGTGTAGTTCTCGCCGACGCTGTCCAAGTAGGACCTTTTGTCCAAAAGACGGATTTCAAATATTATGTCAAAGCGGACGAAGTATACACCGAAACACAGTTCAACGAGTTCAAGAGCGAAGGCATATGGATGTACAGATTGCCCGCTATCTCTTACGTGAGAGTTCTTGACAGTGCTCTGTTTGACGAATACGGCGCGCCTATTTGGGACCCCGAAGTCAAGGGCGATTTGTATGTGCTCAATGACGGCATCAATGCAATGCCTTACTCAACAGACGTGTCCAACTTCACAAAGGTCACCGACTTTGCATCGCTAAGCATTGACAAGGCTTACTATAAACCAAACAGGGACTTCTCCAACTACACCCGTGTTATGAGTTTGAACCTGAACAACCTTATCAACGGCGGTGACCTTGATATAGTGGAATTGCTTGGAGATCTTGAAACTGCTGAAATCGGATTGTCGCTTGATGTCGACCTTGAACTCAGCGACGTCATCAACTGGACGAAACAGATGTCCAAATTTATTGACACCGACCTCTACTCTTATTTTGAATTCATCTTGGCGTCGATTTCGACATCGAACACTGAATTCACAAGCGTAATCGGCGGCACGCTTGACCTCAAAGTTAAACTCGACATTGGCAATCTTATTGAAGGCATATCCGGCGGCGCAGGCGTGTTTGACATGCTCCGTGGACTGGAAGCATACATCAAGTTCACCTACAATACCAACTTCCACGGTGCGGATAATATTGCTTGTGTAGAAATTTGGGCTCAAATTACGGACGAAGGTCTGCTCAATCTCTATCTCAATCTTGGCGATATTGGCAGAGTAGTAGGCTTCGGGGACTTCTTTGGAAAACTTAAAATCGAAGGAATCGACCTTAGCGGACTTGGCGGTGAAACCGACACTGCGTCGGCAGAAGCCATCGCAGCGGCTCCGGAAGGCACAAATACCGGCATTATCCCCGAAAACATTTGGGATATTTTGAATATTATCTTGGGACAACTGTTGGTTGCCAACGATATCGTCGCAGTGGGTCTTAATGCAGACCTTTTCGGCGACCTCATCTCAATGCTTTCTCCCGAAATGGAAAGCATCGCTCAATATCTACCCAAACTCAAGATAACCAACGACATGGATACCTCCGGCGTGGTCATCAACCTCGGCGGCGGACAGCCCTCCATTATCGTTAACCTTGGATTTGCGGCAGGTTATGAAGAATTTATCACACTTGCCGAATATGAGGGTACTTACGGCGAAGACTGGACCGGTACCACTTATATTGTTGCCGACGCGACAGGCTATGCAAGAGCAGAAGGCACAAGCGGCGAATACGTTCTCCGTGGCATAACTACGGGCGGAAATAATTATTCGCTTATTTATGGTTCTGTGACGGCAGGAATGGGCGTTACAAGATACGCACTCAGTGGCGACAGCACGTTCACCGTGTCGGAAAGCGGCCAGTATATCGTAACGGCTGAAGCATATGACAAACCCGAGTATCTGCTCAAAGCAACTTATAACGAGTGGGCGGAAACGGATTGGAGCGGCGTCACGTTCGACATCGACAGCGATGGCAACGGCTACATAAGCACAACTCGTACCGATCTTACTTCAACAAGTGCTTATATGATGTTGTCCAGCACCGAGTATGCACTGATTGACTTTGCTTATCCCGAATGGGCAGGCAACAGATACGATGTAAATGCAAGCGGTATTGGCTTCTCCGAAAGCGCAACGGGCAAATATCTCAAGATAGGCGACCTTGCGTTAAGACTTGGAATCGGAAACCTCAGTTTGTGGTTAAACAAGGACAAACTTACGGTTGCAACAAACAGCGTTGGCGTATATATTGACGAGGAAGACACACCGATTACCGATTATGCTGACTTCAAACAGTCCACTTTGTCGCTTGACATCGGACTTAACATCAGCCTCTATGGCAGTGATGACACAACAAACGATGCCAACGTGGTCGACTTATCGGAACTAATCGGACTTGTTCTAGGGCTTATTGACAGCACCGGCGACTACACCGGCTCTATTTTCCGCGCAAGGATAACCGATGAAATCGGCAACGCGATCGGGCCTTTCTTAAGACTCAACATCAACGCATTCCTTGATTTTGTAGATTTCACCCAGACGGTGATTGCACTTGAAATCATTCAATATGACGATGCGGGAGTACTTAACGAACAGGCGCTTCTTGCAGTGTATCTATACAACGACAATATTTATATCGACGGCACGGCTCTGCTTGGCAGCACAGCAAAGATTTCTATCGGAGGACTGGGACTAAGTTCCATATTGGAGGACGCTCTCGGCGGATTCCTTGGACACGAACCGGCAACGGGCGAAAGCGAAGCGTATGCCGCGTCCATTGAGAATGCAGGCAATATTACGCTGCACGACAAGGCGTACCTGGCGGCAATCATCAATCCTCAGTACTTCTCACTGCAGTTATCTCTTGCAACAATCAACGCCATCGCAAACAGAATTTATGCGGCACGCGGTGACGAATTGCATGACCTTCTCCCCAACCTCGGCGACGTGTTCATCGAGAGTTTCGGATATGTGCCCAACGAATACGGCACTGACGACCGCACAACGCATCTTAGCATTGCTGCCAAGTTCACAGAAGGTCTGTACGGTTCGATTGATGTCATGGAGTTAGGGATAAACGCTCACAAGAGCGGCGACTATCTTGCAAAATTGCATGAAAATTACAACGCGGCGACGCATGCCGGACTCACAAGATACAACCACATTCTCGGAGGATTTGTTAGCCTTGAAAGCGGTGAAGAATACAGCGGACAACGCTATAACATTGTGGCTGCAGGTGCAACGGAAAGAGGAAAGTATATCCAGTCCGGAGATTTGTATGTTAAACGCACCGACGCGCAACTTGAATCGGCGGCAGTCGGCACGGGCTTTAATTTTGTATCTGCTTTAGAAGGCGATTACAAATATCAAGAAGACAGCTACATAGTGTCTGAAACGGGCGATAAAGTCATCGCATACTCGGAAGTCTATAACATTGAAACAGGTGCTATCGGCCTTGATAACATAGGAGTAGGTCTTAATCTTTCTCTTACAATAACTTCTTCAGGACTCGGTGCCTATGACGAAGGATTTAATGAAACCTTTATCAACTGGGCTCTCGGACTGCTTGGCGGACTGCTTGGCGGTGTTGACCTTATTAACGGCTATACCGCTCTTACAGAACTTGAAAAGAACGGTCAGAATGCCTACGTTGCGCTCACATTTGCGGAGCGCTACGGCACATGGACGGAATTGTCTGATTCTGAAAAGGATCCAAACAGTACAACATATCGCAACATAGCAGGCGTCAGCGAATATAACGGAAGCGACTACGTCGTTACTACCGATACTTCGTACGTTGCCGGAAAGTCCTATTTCAAGTATGAGGACACACGTTACACCGGACAAAGATATGACGCAAACGGAACCGCAAACAGCAGCGGCACATTCAAGAAAGTGCTTAGCGGCAAGTATTACGGCACGCGCTATTCGCTGGTGGAAGATGAGTATGTTGAAGACGCAAACGGCAACTATAAGTCCAGTTTTGGCATTACATTGCCTTCGCAAACATTCGTCATTGATATTGCTTTGAAAGCAGACATCAACCTGCCTGCAATTTTGGCATACGGCATCAGCGGTATCATCTACAGCGACTTTGCTTTGGATATAACCATCGGTGCACTTTCCAACGAGAAGTTCTTGTCAGCCTACTATCTTGGCTCCTCAAGACTTGAAAAGACCAACAACATCTATAAACTTAGCCCGAACGGAACAACGTTCTCCGACGCGCTTTATGTCGACGCCAGCGGCCTTGGACTCGGCAAGATTAAACTTCAGGGCTTTGCGGGCATATTAGGCGGCAAACAGGCAACAGTGGACGTTAATGCGGGTTCGACTTCGGACGCTTTGACTGCAGGAGGCGTGAATGCGAGCGCATCCTCCACAGAGGACGAAACTGCAATAGCGGCAGCGATGGCAATATTCCTGGAAATCGAACTCGAATCCGGCAGGCTTGCAATTAAGATGGAACGCAGCATGCTTGACGTCTTGCTTGGAATTTTGGGCTTGGATTTGTCAACGCTAGGGATCACTATGCCTCCCATTCAGTCTGTTGCGCTGGTGCTAAACTACGATTTGGTACCGGGTAACACCACTGATAAGACTGCAATAAACAATCTTGGTATCAACGCTGTCTTGGACAGCAGAGGCACTGTTTTGGCGGTTGACATCAAAGACTTGAGCGTAGCAATCGGCAAAAAGACTCTGGACATCGAACATTTGGTGGACACGGTTTCTTACGGCTATGTCGGCGTGACCTATTCCAAGTCGGCAGGTACCTCGTCGCTTATTCAAAATATCATCGACAGCATTAACCCCGCACTGAAAATTGACATCGACAGAAAGGTGTGGACGGGAGCAGTCGGTTATAACTCCGGCGGCGGTGCTGAAACCTATGTTGAAACCGAAAACGTCTATACAAAAGCAACGCTTACCGGTGTACGAGCCAACCAAAAATGGGGTAGCGGAACAAACGGTTACAGAATTTATCTGTTCCTAGATGCCGTCCATCCAAACCGTCAAACCGGCGAAGGTAACAATCTACAGATCGGCATCGGATTCAGCAACAACAGCTTGTATTTGAAGAATTTGGACATCGGCTCCGACTTCATAAACGGCATCATCAATGACACCGTAGGCGGTATCGCGCTTCAAAACGACGACGGCTCTCCGTTCATCGGACTGCTGAAGACCGGCGACGGTGACACAGCGACTTATGCATATCCCACTGCGGACACTGCGAGCGAAGCAATGACCACTGCAGATAAGGAAAAAACTGCAGAAGCAGGGACGGCAGCGGATTATTCTGCATACAAATATCCTCTTGAATTGGTCGGTCTTGTCGAAGGCTTGAGTTTGAATTTGTTCAACTCCAACGGATATATTCCTTACTATGCAGGAATGAGTGCAATACCAGCCGGACGAGCCGATGACACGAGGTTTATCTCGGTGCAGGTTGAATTCAACAAAGACGCGTTTAACGAATTGCTCGTGTTCTTGTACTGCACGGTTCTCGGTCTGTTCCAGAACAAGATGGAAGGAACTACCGACGGCGGAATCGACCAAAACCAGCAGGAAACGAACTACTTCATCGATATGGTAAAGCTAGCCAACGCAAGTGCTTATAATGCCGGTGCGGTTGGTCAACTTTATGGTGACGGCTTGACATCTCGTCGTGCATATGAGTTTAACAACTATGCGCTGAACGGTGAACATGCAACCAATGAACTTTACAATTTGTTCGAACAAATCGATCAGTCGCTAACCAACAATCAACCGACTTCTGTGCGTGTCAACCTTATGGAGCCTTACGTGCGCAGCTTGCCGGCAACCATTTACAGTTGGCTGCTAGAAGACCTAATCACAACACTTACAGGTACCAACCTCGCGGGACTTGCAACATTCCTAGCGTCTAACACCACTCAAAACTTGTCCAAACTCGTTGCGACAATTCTGCCTCTACCGTTTGCAACCGCAACGGCTTGCAATCCTACGGCAAATATCTATATCGACCTTATGCCAAACGCCGCGGATTACGGCCTTAGCGGATATACGATGAGCAAGGGCATTCAGGCAATAGAATTGTACATAAACTGCGAAAAGGCAGGTCCCGGCGCGGCGATGAACTTCTACCGCAGCGCGATAACGCAGAGATATGAATGCAAAAATAGCACCACAATCAATAACCTCGGAAAAACTTACGTTGTCGGTAACACAAGTGCAATTTACCGCTCGGAAGGCTTCCAGTATTACGCAAACGGCAACGGCTATGACGATGAGTTGTCTTGGTCGAGCGGGACAAGTCCGCATTACACAACCAAAGACGACGGCTCGTTTGACTGGCTCTCGCTGAGAATCACCCCGTATGCCAACAGCAATACTTCAATAAAGGATCCTATGCTCGGCTTCTTGGAAGCGGAAACAGCGGAACTTATGAACGGTCAGGTTGAAGCGCCCGAAGAAATCGTCGTCACCGATCCCGGCAGACGCTGGGCGACAACAAGCAACGGCTATAGCGGCACTTTGAACGAATACATGCTTGAAAACGGAAACATATTCCCGCAAAAAGCCAAAGTAACCTGGACTCGCAACCAACTGGACAGCGTAGGCACGACCACTCTCGGAGATCAGGACTATTTGGGCGGCACTGCCATCATTTGGGACGCCTCCGCGGTCAACTATACGGCGGCGACACTGGATAGCAGCGGTCGTTACTTTGCAGGAAACGTCTACGGCTACGCGCTCAACGTGGTGCTGTATGCAATTCCTGTGTATATCACAAACGATTATGCACTGAGCAATATATACGCCTACGTCAACACCGCTCCTGCGGGACAAGAAGTCAGTTATGAGCAGAAAACGTTGATGATTGACATCAACACCGCTTCAAGCAAATACAATCCTTCTCTGCCCGACTTGGTGAGGATACGTTTCCTGACGGGCGGCACATACACGTTTGGAACATACGCAACAAACGACGAAGGCGATATGCTCAAAGCGAGATTGCAGGGCAATCCTACGCTTGGCAGTGATGCGGAAGGCAACGAGTTGCTCAATGATGACGAAAACGTTTACCAACTTATGCCTGCTTATACTGCGGCATTGCAGTACAACGAGGACGGTTCAATCGTAACGGAAACCATTGGCGAAGCGGTCTATGCTGTGCTTGATTACAGCAAACTGCCCACAGGCAGATATGCTCCTGCCGGCACAATTTCGTGGGACTATGAAGGCACCTTGTTAAGAGGCACCGATGATTTCTCATTCGGTTGGGCAGGCGGCTTGTATAACGTCGGATTTACCTATCAATGGGGCGGTAGTAACGAAATAAAAGACTCCGTGGAAGTCAGTGTCACAGGATACGACGTCAATGACAGCAAAATCACGCGTTTGACAAAATCCGATGGCACTTATCTGCCAAATATGGAAAGTTTCGATGCGTTCAAACTCGACAGCATACTAAGCGACGGTTACAGCCTTGCGGATTATGTCAGTTCGTTCACCAAGATGAGCGGCAGATACACTTCAGGCAAGAGTTTCACCGACCTAAGCGTGAAGTGGGATTTGACAGAACTCTATGCAAGACTTGCTGCAATCGCTGTTGAAGGCAATGGCTATGATTATTATAAAGGCATCGACGTCAAAGTTACTGCATACGTCGGCGGTGACATTTTTAACACCGTCATTATCTACGATGAAACCGGCAAAGCAATTGCAGGCTTGACAGGCAACCTAAGCACCGACAGCGAGTATGTAAGCGGCAACGGCAACGTGGCTCAGCCCGTTACGGTCCGCATTTATGTTGCACCGCGCGTATTCGATTCGCTGGAGAATAAATCTTTGGTCTTCGACTCCTACGCCTTCAACGAAATCAATGACACCAGCTTCGCTTTGAACGCCAAAGTCAACTTCAAGAACATTGACGGGTTGGTGACACTGAGCAGCGGTTCGCTCTCGATTGAAGCTCCTTATGTGCTCAATTCGGACGGAACGACTTATTCTCGTGCGACAGGCTTGTCTTCAGACAACTATACTTATCAAGGATTCAAGGGCGACGGCACACTGTATGCCAAACTGCTCATCGGTACTCATACCAGCGGAATCCAAGAAGTTTATGTCAAGATTAACGTTACAAAGATGACTGCGACCACTACGTCTGTCAGAGTGCAGAAAGAGGCGACCTTCAATCCTAAGTGGTATGAATACACTTGGGAAGAAGAAGGCGTTGAAATGAACTACAACACTCTGCTTGTAAACTATGCAGAAGCAGGCACCACGGCGCATTATATGACTCCCAAATGGGAAACCATTAAATACTATTCCAACTCCGCTTTGACCAAGCCTCTAGAAAATATCTACAGAGCAGGTACGATTTACGCGACTGTCGAAGCCGACGTACTCGATACAAACGGAAATCCTTTGGGGAATGTCAAGACCGATACTGGTTATGTTTCTCAACGCATAACGCTTAAACTTTCTGTTCCCGCAAAGAGTATCACAAAAGTGTACTTCTATTCAGGCTCGGGGGCAGAGGATCTCTACGGAAACGGCTTAATTAACCGTATGGTTGAAGGTAACTACGTCATCTCGGACAATGAACTTACCAACATCGCCAATTACACGGCAACGGGCTATGCTCAGTTTATGAGCGGAGGTGAGGCATTCAACATTATGTCCGACTCCTATGCTGAAAATAGCGACAACTACTTTAACGTGGCTGAATGGGGCGATTTGAGAAACGGCACAGTCGTTGTTGTCGAACTCAGCGACGGAAGCAAGGAAATTGCTTACGTCAACGCAATCGAAACAAACACTATGGCTGTTTCCGCGGCAGGCGGCTTGTCTTATGTCTATATGACGATAGCCAACCAGAGAATAAGAATACCGCTCAACCTGCCCAACGTATCCGTAACAGACATTACTCTTGATACGACTCACCGCGACGGCGAGGGCAACCTAACGGGCGGCACGCTAACCTTTGACGGCAACACGCTGTCATCCAGTGTGTCCTACACCGGTAATCAAGCGGCGTTTACCATGGAATATAACCGTCTGGACAGCTGGGTACTTCCCACATACGCAACGGTTAAACTCACCGATTACGACACCGAAAAGAGTTTGGAAGGGGTGCTCGGTTGGGTAAATAATTCCGCTCCTACAAACGCTGAAATTCAGAATGACGCCAATGGTGATTATGTGGTGCGCAAACTCTATTTCTACGATGCCGCTCTACTTCGCTACCCTGAAGGCGGACTGGACGTCAAGATTTATCTTGTCACCAGATCTGCAAGCGGTCTTAAGATGAAATCAATGGCACCGGATGTCGATTCAGTCGAAATCGACGGATTCGGAACGGGTGGTATCGCCTTAGTTAGCTACTCTCCGTTTGTAGAATGGATTTGGCCCACAACGGCAACCGTCAATTTCACCAGCGGAACAGTTGCGTACAACGTGAGTGTTGAATGGAACGATACAACTCTGCCCGGCGAACAAGAAATCGCGGCAGGACAATTCACCCGCATCGCTTACGTAGGAGGCAATCTTGCCGAGTTGGAATACACTTTCCAAATTGTTGAGGACTATATCCTCAACTTTGGCGGCATTCAAACTGCGACGGGATATATCTACAGTTTGACTGCGGATAAGTTCTTTGAAGGTCTGCCCGAAACCGGCACTATGACAATCGACGGCAACGATGAAACTATCGGTCTTGATTGGAACGTAGATTACGACGCGGCAGGTTACAACGGCAACGTAACGGTCACCGTTACGGCGACAAACGGGAGGACGGTTGATATTACCGTTGCTCTTGACGTTGCAGCAGTTACTGTCAGCGGCATAGTTTGGGAAAACGGCAATGAAATCGATCCTTTGGGAGAAAGTTCCACAGCGTTTGGCAGCGGAAGCAACGTTTCAGTCGCTCTTGAGGGTGTTGAAACAAGCGTTGACGGCGTCAAGGCAACTTACACGCTTCCCGCCGACTTCTATACCAATCCCGGCAAGTACTACGGCGAAGCAATCACTTTGACAGTTAACTTGCTCTACAATACGGGAACTCAGTCAAAAGCAATCGCAATCGATTATGAGTTCACCGTTCTAAACAAAGCAATATCCCGCATAGTCAATCCTCTGTATCGTTCGATAGTCGTGGATCCTTTCATGTATTCATCCTTCGGTTCGGAGCAAGGCGGCATGAACCTGCCCATAGCGCTTGACGCAAAATTGGCAGACGGAACAGTAAAGACCTTCTTGGTGCAGTGGCCCGCAAACAGTGTCATCATCGCGGCAGGTATGGTCAATCCCGACAATGTGCTTAACTTCACCTATATCTATGCAGCAGAAGACGGCGCGTATTATCTCGTCACAGACGGAGATGGCACAACGATAGACTTTGTTGCAATAGAGGATTATGAAGAGGGTGCATACGAAGTCGGACATTCCGTCGCACGCTATTCTAAGGGCTCAACACAACCGTTCACAGTGCCGCTTACCGTTCTCAACAGAGTTGTCAAGTCTGCTCAGTTCTCGTTTGACGACTTTACACTTGGCAGCGTGACGGAACGCTACTCAACTTATGTCCATACTTATGGGTCCACCGATTCCACAAAGGGTAACCTTGTGGAAATCGCCTACGACAACAAAACACATCTGCCTATATCGGCAACTGTCAGCAACGTTTACAGCTTCGGCGATCCCGACCTGCCCAACAAACTGAGAATTAAGTTTGCAGGCAGCGAAGAGATCAAAGATTACTACATCACAATCTCGATTGCAGATATTGCCGAGTACCTTCGCTCCATAGACACGTCAAAAGACTACGCGACAAAGGCAACTATTCGCGTATATCCCACAGCCGATATGAGTGTAGAACTCTTCTTAACCGGCAACGGAAAACCGATGGAAATCGACTTTATCTTCAAAGCAGTCAATTTGAACCGCTACAATTCCGACGTTGCATCGCCAACGATGTCATTCAACGATATTCGTTACAGCGCGGCAAACGGAAAGGTGTTCAACGTTTATAGCACTGAAGGCGGTTCTGACGACGCATACTTTGACGGCAACTATGAGAGCGATACAACGTTCTATGCAGACGGCAAGTTCGTGACTCTGTCTGCTTGGCACAGCGGTCATTCACTCAGTGATTTGTCGCACGTGAGATGGGCGGGCGATTCTTCCAGATACCTCTACAAGGTACTCGGAAACGGAACGGTTGATGCTTCAGGCAACGTTGTGACAACTCTTGACTCAGTCAGCGGCGAACAAGTTCGCGATACGTCAAAGACTCCGTACTACTACACCTACAACACAAAATCGAGAACGTACAAGTATGTTGAAACACTGCCTGTAGGATACGATGCCACCAAGTACTACGTGTTTGTTTACACGGTGTCACAGTCGCTAAGCGTTGATTGGGACTTCACGTCACTGTCATACAACTACACAGGAAGCGATCCTGTCAACGGCGGCTCGGCTTACGCAACAGCAAAGATAACCAGCCCCGTCAACATAGTCGTCGGCGGTGCAACCGTAGCAAACACGTCTTATACGTCGGTTCGCGTACCTGTACAGATAACCAATAGTTCGATTAGCGGCATATCGTTCACGTCGGAAAACTTCGCTGACGGAGCGAATTCCAGCAAAATGCAAATGGTAGGCGGGGTTCCCACCTTTACCTTCGATCCGTTTGTCGATTTGGATATCTTCTCAGAAGTTAACGACTTCTACAAGTATTTCCCGAACAGCGGCACGGTAACACTTGTCGGCGGTGACACCGTAAGCGTGCCCATTACTTGGGACTTCGGCGTTGCAGCATCGGCAGGCTCGGTTTCATGGGAAGGCGGTGAATATGTCATAAGAGCGATTATCGGCGGAACAACCGAAAGCGTTGCGGAACAGAAAGTGGAGTGCAGATTTGTTGTCAACTCAAGAAAGGCACAAAGAGTTTCCACCAACGGCAACGAATCGCTTGAAGCACTTACCGGTTATTATGACGGCGTTGTCGCAAGTGGGCAAACCTACATCAACCCATATGAATATTTGCAATCCGATATGGTATTGCCTGACACATTGACGGTTGACACTGAAAACGGCGGCGCAGTCACATATAGTGTAAGCGGTGACGAAAATTACAAACTGATATGGAACTTTGCATCCTTCCGACCCGAATACAAGGGCGGCGTGGTCTATCTGCAAGCATTCCTTGTCGGTGCGGACAAGACAACGCAAACCTTCAAAGTGCCGTTCCTTGTTCAAAAGATGATTGCAACCAGCATCACAACGGACTTCTATCTCGATGAAGAATCGAATGGAACAACTCTGATTGCAGGCTCGCGCAATGGCTCGGCAAACTCAAACTACAACTCAGCCATAAGCGGAGGCACGGCTGTCACACCGTATGTTATTTCGCCTCTCGCCAACAAGAGTTACAACCTGCCTCAAGCCTACAAAGTGACGTTCGCAATTTCCAATCCGGACATCATAAGTGCGGGTGTGGATATGCAGAATCTTGAAGTCGGCGGTTGGGCGGCAACCAACGTTGGCACCGGTTGGGACGAATCGCACCGTAACAGCGGCATAAATTCGAGAATATTCAGTTATGTGACGCTCAGCATGCCTGCAAACTTCAAAGTTACGGTAAACGAGTGCAGAAACGGAACTGCACCAAACAAGTACAATGCAGGTATCCAACTAGGAACCGGTGAAAAGATCAACATTCCGTTTGGCATAACCGCAGTCGATATGAGCGGATATTCCACAACCGGACTCACAAGCGGAACAGGCGGAACGACGCTCACCACAAAGACTGCAAACGGTGCACAGATTGCCTGGTACGGCATGGCTTACGCGTTTGACATCAACGAAACTTCTAACGAACCAAGCAAGGCGATAGTTTCTCACGCAATCGTAATCGCTTCGTCAAGCAGCACCTACACTCTGCCTTCGCAGAACAACAGAAAAGTCATTTACGTGCTAACGCCCGTCATCGGTGCGGTGGTAGACTCCACGTCAGCAATCACAGACTATATCAGCACGTTTAGACCTAACGGACAGAAAGAGGGAACTCAGACCACAATAATTGTTGCAAGAACTGCGGGCTTGATTTAAATTCCTCAATCGTTCAAAAAGGAATAATCTGAACAAGTGGAGATGCGGAAGCATCTCCACTTGACGGCAGAGGTAAGAATAAGCCGCTAAAAAAGGCGCACTTATCCCATTCAAAAAGAAAATATACAACATTTTGATCGTACTCGACCAAAAACTAAAAAAATTAATATGGAATTTACAACAACTGCAGTAAACGTGCTTTTGCTTGTCGCAATGGCAATCCCCGGCTTTATTTTGATGAAAATAAAGTTGGTAAAGCCCAACGCAATGACATATTTTTCTGCGGTTTTGCTCTATGTGTGTCAGCCTTTCTTGTCGCTGCGCTCATTTATGGAAGTTGAATATTCCAAAGAGTTGATAGCAAACCTCGGCATCGTCTTTGCTTTTTCGCTTTTGGCGCAGGGAATACTGTTACTGATTCTATGGCTCATATTCTATAAAAAATTTGACAATCCCGAAACCTCTCTGAAATTTTTAGAAGAGGGTTATTTAGACGGAGGAAAAGAATGCGCAGAGTCGGAGCTTAAGGCACAAATTGAACACACGATGAGGGGCAGGGCATACCGAATGATGGTGTGCGTTTGCACTTTTGGCAATGTCGGTTTCTTCGGTGTGCCGGTGCTTCAGTTTTTATTCCCAAATAATCCTGAAACTATTGCGTATTCCGCCGTATATATAGTATCGATGAATTTGATGTGTTGGACGGTGGGTGCGTATGTGCTTACCGGCGATAAAAAACATATAAAAATAAAAAAGGCACTCTTAAACCCACAAACGATAACGCTACTCATAGCACTTCCGTTGTTTTTTGCAGGAGTTACAACGTCAAAGCTGTCCGGCAACGTATGGCTGACTTCCATAAACAAGATAATCAACTTCCTCGCAGACATGACGGCTCCTATGTGTATGCTGATTTTGGGCATGAGGTTTGCACTGGCTCCTCTTAAAGAAATGTTTACCGATTGGAAGGTCTACATTTCGACAGCGGTCAAAATTGTGGTTTTTCCGCTTGCCGTATATCTAGTGCTTATGCCGTTTGACATCGCACCCACGTTGCGCGCCGCACTTGTATTGCTTTCAGGCATGCCTTGTGCGTCAATGAATCTCAATCTTGCGGAACTGTACGGAGCGGACCAAAAAACGGCTGCAAACTCGATACTTTTATCCACATTGTTTTGCATCATCACGATTCCTGCGATGATGCTCTTGGTGTGAATGAAGATATATTGATAATTTAGAATTGGCTTGAAAAAAGCAAGGCTGAATGATATAATAAAATACAGCTATTTTTGGAGGCTAAATTATGGGATTTCTAAAAAAGAATATGCTTAAAGTTGTCGAATGGGTCGACAACACACCGGGCATGCTTGTTCATAAGTTTGAAAGTTCGGACAGATATGCCATAATGAAAGGGTCAGAACTTATTGTTAGACCTGCGCAGGCGGCTATTTTTGTCTATCGCGGTGCGATAGAAGACGTCTTTACTGAAGGTCACTGGAAGTTGGACGAAGGAGCAACACCACTTTTGACTCAGGCTGCAAACTGGAAATATGTTTGGGAAAACCCCAAACAGATTGACGTTTATTTTGTCAATCTAAAGCAGTTTACAGGACTAAAATGGGGCACCACAAATCCCGTCATGCTTCCTGATAAGGACTTTGGCATGATAAGAGTTATGGGTCACGGAGAGTTCGCCTTCCACGTGTGCAATCCTCAACTTTTTATGAGAGAATATTTCGGCACGCTCAAATCTTGCACAACGGAGCAGATAAAAGATTATCTAAAAAGCATTATTCTGATGGAACTTACGGACCTCATGGGCGAATGCGAAATTCCCGCTTTGCAACTTGCGGCAAATTATCGTGAACTTGGCGATACCACAAGAGATAAAGCCTGTGAAA
Organism: uncultured Bacteroidaceae bacterium; assembly: GCA_964367645.1. GTDB lineage: Bacteria > Bacillota > Clostridia > Christensenellales > CAG-917 > RGIG4097. The sequence goes on along the minus strand of CAYIYN010000001.1, from coordinate 8,361 downwards.
AATTTGGAAAAATTGGCCTTGCCGTTGACGAGGTTTTGATAAAGAACCTAAAATTGCCCGAATCTGTGGAAAAGGCGATGGACCAGCGTACCGCTCTTGGCGTTATCGGCGACAAGATGGGCGCATACGCTCAGTACGAAAGTGTTCAGGCAATGCGCGATGCAGCCAAAAATCCCGGCGCAGGCGGAGCTTTTGCCGCAATGGGAGTGGGTTTGGGTGCGGGTGCTAGAGTAGGCGCAGGTTTTGCCGCAGGCATAGACGCTGCGACTGCTCCCGCAAAAAAAACGGAGAAATGTTCAAAATGCGGCGCGGCAATGGCAGAAGGAGCAAAATTCTGTCCCGAATGCGGCGAGAAAAATTTGGGTGTTGGCAAGACCTCCTGTGTTAAATGCGGGGCAGCAGTTGACTCAAATGCAAAATTCTGTCCGGATTGCGGCGCGGCAATGACTGCAGTTTGTCCAAAATGCGGAGCAAGCCTAAAGACAAAAGCAAAATTCTGTCCCGAATGCGGAGCAAAAATTAAATAATATATGTCGGAAGAAGTATCCGTAATTAAATGTGCCAGTTGCGGTGCGGATATGATTTTCGACCCGAATATGGGTGCGCTTCGTTGTCCGTATTGTGACAGCATAAAAACCGTCCAAAAAATCCGCACTCTTTCAAGAGATTTCTATAAAGAAAAGAGCGCAGGGGGAGTGGTCTTAGGGGGAGCGACGTATACATGCCCAAATTGCAGCGGAGAGGTTGAGCTCGAAGAATTTACAACTGCTGCCGCTTGTCCTTTTTGCGGGGCTACAAATATTGTCAAGCGTGAAAATATTTTAGGGCTGAAGCCCGACAGTATTCTTCCTTTTGCCCTTTCGCGCGAAAAAGCACTTGAAGCGGGCAAAAAGTGGATAAAAAGGCGCGTTTATGCGCCTACGAAGGCAAAAAAGACTTTTGTGGCAGACCGTTTCAGCGGTGTATACGTGCCATCGTTTAAGTTTGATACCGACTCTGTCACTGCATACGAAGGACGTTTGGGCGAATACTATTACGTCACCGTAGGCAGCGGTCAGAACCGACATCAGGAGCGCCGCACGCGTTGGTTTATGGTCAGCGGCAACTACAATCGTTATTTCTGCAACGTAGTTGTGGAGGCAAGCCGTCAACTTAATCAAAAGGAAATGACCAAAATATTGCCTTTCGATATTGAAAATATTGAAGAATACAAAAAAGAGTATCTTGCGGGGTTTAGTTCGGAGCGTTACGACACGGGACTTGACGATTCGTTCAGTATAGCAAAAGAACAGATTATTGCACAGATAAAAAGCGGAATCTTGAGCGGATATCACTATGACGTTGTGGATTATCTAAGAGTAGACCCACATTTTATAAATACGCGTTTCAACTATATGTTGGTGCCCCTTTGGGTTTGCGGATATAAGTACCGAGAGAAGATGTATCGCTTTATCGTAAACGGTCGCACCGGCGTGTCAACGGGCGATTATCCCGTTTCGCCGCTACGTGTGGGTGCTACCATTATGTTTGCACTGGGAATTATTGCGGTGATAGCGTATTTCGTGATAAACAGCAACCTTTTTACATAGTAAGCATTTGTAAAAACAAAATAAATAATAATCGGCGGCTAGCCGCCACGGAGGTAAATATGATAACAAAGGACATGCTTATAATTGACGTGCTTCAACATGGAGATGCAGAAAAACTTGCTAAAATTTTGACAGACAGCGGACTGCATTGTCTTGGTTGCGCACTCGCACACAACGAAACCATAGAAGAGGCGGCTGTCGTACACGACCTTGACCTCAACGATTTGATTTCAAAACTAAACGAAGCGGCAAAATAAAGCCCGAAGGAGGGTTTATGCACACCACTGACATACTGGCCATCGCAAAACGTCTTATCGAACTGCGAACCTTTTCCGATTATTCCCAAAAAGAGATGGCGGCGCTTCTGTCCATTGATGAAAAAGAATATGTCGAATATGAAAACGGCGAAAAGGAAGTGCCGATAAACGTTATTTACCACTTTGCGTCCATATTGAAGACGGAACCGGGATACGTAATCACCGGCAATTTGCCCGATAAGGACAAGGTTTTTGTTGTCTACGACGGCAAAGGAGCGTCCATAAAGCGCTACGAAGGATATTCGTTCACTTCGCTTGCAAACGAGTTTAAAAACAAGACTATGAATCCTATGCTTGTCACCATCGCACCCACAGACACTCCTGAACTTGTGGTGCACGGCGGGCAAGAATTCAACTATGTTTTGGAAGGCGAACTTAGAGTCATCGTTGACAACGTCGACTATTTTTTGCGTACAGGCGACAGTATTTATTTTGACCCGTCATTCTCGCACGTGCAACTTGCAATGGGTGGAAATCCCGCAAAGTTCTTGACAATTATCAACGAGTAAAACAAATATCACATAGTTTTCTTGTCTTAAACCGAAGCAAAAGCACCTTGAAAAAGGTGCTTTTTGGTTTTTTGTGCGAAAAAAACAGAATAGAATTTGACACAAACAGTATAATATTTGCCCAAATAATATCGGCGTTATAGGCAAAAATCAGCATTGCTATTAGCCACAAATCATGCAAAAATCAGCATTGCTATTAGCCACAAATCATGCAAAATTATAATAAAAATTACATTATTTTGCAGAGCAAACATGCGACAACGTTGCCGAACAGCGAAGAGAAAAGAGAAACGGGAATTGCATAACGAAGGTTTTTTACCTTGCATTTCGAGAAATAAACTGCCGATATGTAAAAAATTGTTTCTGTTGCGCCTGCAATCGTAGCGGCGCAGCGTGCGGGATAACTGTCCACTCCGTGCTCTTCGATAATCTGTTCTAGAAGAGCAATAGTTCCGTTTCCCGATATAGGCACAAGCAGTATTAGTTCCGTGATTTCTGTCGGTATTCCAAGGTATGAAAAAGGCACGGAGAGCCAGCCTGAAACGATGTGACTTAATCCGCTTTGCTTAAACAATTCAAGGCACACATAAATTGCGGCGATATACGGGAAAATTGTTTTGACAAGGTCAAGACTGTCGCGTGCTCCGTCCAAAAAACAATCATATACTTTCACCCGTTTGACAAGGCAGTATACGAACATAATTATCATTAGAATCGGCAAAAGATAAACGCTCATTTTTCAGACTTGCCTTTTTTTGCAAACAACTTGCACAGAATACAGCCTGTCAATGTGGCAATGGTGGAAGCAATCAATGAAGGAAAGAATATAGACGCGGCATTTGAACTGCCTGCCGTTGCTCTAAGTGCAATAACCGTCGCAGGGATAAGTTGAATTGACGTGGCGTTAATAACGAGCAAAAGCAGCATATTGTCGCTTGCCACCCCTTCCATTGGACTCATTGATGCCATAGCCTCTATGCCCGCGGGTGTGCTGGCGCCGCCCATACCAAGCATATTGCTTGCAAGATTCACGGTTATCCAACTGTATGACTCTTCGCTTTCGTTTTTGAAAATTCGCCTGATTATGGGGCTCATAGCGCGTGAGAGTTTTTTGTCAAGATTGGTAGCTTGCATCATTTTAAGCACGGAAAGCCAAACCGCGTATATTGCCAGCAGTTTCAAAATGAGTGTGATTGCGCCGCGCACTCCTTCTATCATTGCAGGAAAAGCCGTTTCGGGCGACGACACGAAAAGAAGAATAAGCGATATTAAACTCAATGCGGTAAAAGCTATGTTCACACACTATTTTACGTCTTCGTCAGAGAGGCTATGCCTTAATTCCGTTTACAAACATACCGTTTGGTTGTATAATAATTAAATCAAGTATGACGGCGTTCCATTCGCGCCGCCAAAAGAGGTTTTATGGAAAAGTTTTATATTACCACCGCAATAACTTACACATCGGGCAAGCCGCATATCGGCAACACGTACGAGATAGTTTTGACAGACGCGCTTGCACGCTTTAAACGCAAACAAGGTTATGACGTTTTTTTTCAAACGGGTACTGACGAACATGGTGAAAAGATAGAGCAAAAAGCGCAGGCTGCAGGAAAAACACCCCAAAAATTTGTGGACGAAATAGCCTCGGAGATAAAGCGTATTTGGGATTTGATGGACACTTCCTACGATCGCTTTATCCGCACAACGGAACCGTATCACGAAAAACAAATCCAAAAAATGTTCAAAAAGTTTTATGAGCAGGATGATATTTACAAAGGCTCATATCACGGCTGGTATTGCACGCCTTGCGAATCTTTTTGGACGGAGAGCCAACTTATTGACGGGAAATGCCCGGATTGCCACAGAGAAGTGCATTTGGCAGAAGAAGAGGCGTATTTCTTCCGTATGAGCAAATATGCCGACAAGTTGCTCAAATATTATGAAGACAATCCCGATTTTATTTTGCCGTTGTCCAGAAAAAACGAAATGGTCAACAACTTTCTTAAGCCCGGTTTGCAAGACCTATGCGTTTCTCGCACGTCGTTCAAGTGGGGTATACTGGTTGATTTTGACGATAAGCACGTCGTGTATGTCTGGCTTGACGCACTTTCGAACTATATCACAGGCATTTATTACGACGTTGACGGCGAAAACGGCGAACTGTTCACAAAATACTGGCCGGCAAATGTACACGTTATCGGCAAAGATATAGTTCGTTTTCACACAATTTACTGGCCTATTTTTTTGATGGCGTTGGGCATCCCGCTCCCCAAACAGGTTTTTGGGCATCCGTGGTTGTTACAAGACGGCGGCAAGATGTCAAAGAGCCGAGGAAACGTGATATACGCCGACGATATGGTGTCGTTTTACGGTGTGGATGCAGTCAGATATTTTCTGCTTTCGCAAATGCCTTTTGACAATGACGGAGTAATAAACTGGGATTTGGTCACCGAAACGATAAATAGCGACCTCGCCAACGTGTTCGGCAATTTGGTAAGCCGCACACTGGCGATGCTCAACAAGTATTTCGATGGTGTGGTGTCAAATCAAGGCGTTAGCGAACCTGTTGACGAAGAACTAAAAGTAATGGCGGCAGGCGCATATCAGAAAGTCAAAGCCAAGATGGACGGTTTCCGTATTGCCGATGCTTTGACGGAAGTGTTTGCAATCTTCCGCCGTGCAAACAAATATATCGACGAAACTGCACCTTGGGCGCTGGCGCGTGACGAGGCGAATAAAGACAGGCTTGCAACGGTGCTCTACAATTTGTCCGAAACTGTTGTTATCGCAACTTCGCTTTTAGAGCCGTTTATGCCAAGCACTGCTCTAAAAACTCTTGAAATGTTTGGTTCAAAGGCAAGATGTTATTCCGATATAGAAAAGTTTGGACTGCTAAAAAGCGGCACAAAAGTGACATCTTCACCCGAAAAACTGTTTGCAAGATTTGACGGCAAAGAAATCGCGGAGAAAGTGGATGCAATGTATAACAGCCGCAAGGCGCCGATTAAAGTTGAAAACGTGGTTGATATCGGTGAGATTACGATAGACGACTTTGCCAAAATTCAACTGAAAGTCGGCGAAGTTTTGGCTTGCGAAAAAGTAGCAAAAGCCAAAAAATTGCTTAAATCCACTGTAAAAATCGGTGAGGAAACACGCACTATTGTAAGCGGTATTGCGCAGTACTATACTCCCGAGGAAATGGTCGGCAAATCGGTTGTCATAGTTTCAAATTTGAAACCTGCTATGCTTTGCGGCATAGAGAGCCAAGGAATGCTCCTTTGTGCCAGCAACGATACCGAGGTTGTGTTGGTATCACCAGAAAAGAAAATCGAAAACGGTTCTACGGTGAGATAATGCTTGTTGATACTCATTGCCATCTTAGCGACGAAAGACTATTAAACAGCGTAGAAAGCATCGTTAATGACATGCACTCCGACGGTTTGAGTGCGCTTATAACCGTCGGCTATGACGAGCAGTCTTCCGATAAGTGCTATGAGTTGGCACGTGATTTTACCAACGTTTATGCCGCTGTCGGTATGCACCCGCACGATAGTAAAGATGCCACAAATGAAATGTACGACCTTTTTTGCGATATGGCAATAGACGAAAAAGTTGTCGCTATCGGTGAAATCGGTCTTGACTATCATTATGATTTTTCACCGCGCGATATACAAAAACGTGTGTTTATTGAACAGTTGGAACTTGCGCACTCATTGGGAAAACCCGTAATTTTGCATGTGCGCGAGGCGTATGAAGACGCAAGAAAAATCTTGTTTGAAAACCATAATCTGCTGGCTGACGGAGTTCTGCTTCACTGCTACTCAGGCTCGCCCGAATACGTAAAAATCTTTTCAAAACTAGACGCTTATTTCAGTTTTGGAGGAGCGATAACGTTCAACAACGCAACGCATAATATCAAATCGCTTTTATGCGTGCCCAAAGACAGATTGCTGCTTGAAACAGATGCGCCTTATATGACTCCCGTGCCGTATCGCGGGCAAACCAACTTCCCAAAATGGGTCAATCTAGTCTGCGACAAGGCGTCGCAGGTGCTTGAAATTGAAAGAGAAAGCCTAGAAGAAATCACAACTAAAAATGCAAAATCGCTGTTTAAGAGGCAATTTTGATAGAATAAACAATGGAAAGTGAAAAAATGAAGACATACGTTTATGAGTTTGGTGACAGCCTTTATATCAACCTTACCAATCGATGCTCAAATGCTTGCGAGTTTTGTATCCGCAACTTCAAAAAAGGAGTTGGCGACAACGACTTGCGCCTAAATGGCGAGCCGTCTTTTGACGATGTTAAGGAAGACCTTTCGACTTATAACTTGAAAAAGTACAAAGAACTTGTCTTTTGCGGTTTCGGAGAACCGATGTATGCTCTTCCTGTTTTAAGCCAGGTCGCGCCGTATCTAAAAAGAATGGGGTGCAAAACGAGGATAAATACAAACGGGCAGGCGGCGCTTATCAACAAGAGAAACGACATTCCCAAGTTGATCGCTCCGTATATTGATGCGGTTTCGATATCATTAAACGCGTCGACTCCGTCCGGATATCAAGAGATTTGCCGCAGTAAATTCGGCGAACAGGCCTACGACGCAATTTTGGAATTTGCAAAGGCATGTGTGGAAAACGGAATTGACACCACACTTTCTGTGGTGGATTTTATCGGAGAAGAAGAGGTCGAAGCCTGCCGCAAAATCGCAAAAGAAGTCGGCGCGCATTTCAGAGTGAGAGATACTATCCACGAAGACGACGAGTATTAAAATATAATAGTTTTCGCAAATTTCTATCGCATCATTTTTGCCGTAAAATGCAACAATCCATAAATTTTGGGAATTTGACGATAATCCATACGGAAGGAAAACAGCGGTACGCAGTTGGTGGAAGTCGTAAAGTAATTGACAAAGTCCGTATAAATAGAAAAGGGAACGAAGAATATACCGCGTTCCGATTTCAGTGCACCTTCGGCTTTTGCCAATCAGGTACGCAGTTAATCTGTGTCTAAGCCATAATAATATACGGTAGCAAAAAGGAAAATTTTGTAAATGAAAATTGCAGAGCTGCTAAAAGACACCAATTTCCGCTTTAACAAGGCTCTTGGTCAAAATTTTATTTTTGATGAGAATCTACTGAAAGGTATTGTGTCGGACAGCGGGGTAGAATCCGGTGACGTGGTTGTTGAAATAGGCACAGGGGCAGGCACCCTAACTCGGACTTTAGCCGAGCATTCGGGGAAAGTGTTTTCTTTTGAAGTCGACAAAAATCTTCAGCCCGTATCAGAACAAAATCTTAAAGGTTTTGAAAACGTAGAAATTATTTTTCGTGACGTACTGAAAATGTCCGATGAAGAGTTTAAATCTATCGTTGGCGATGCGGCGTTTAAGGTTGTGGCAAATTTGCCCTATTATATAACGACTCCGCTCATAATGCGCTTTTTGGAGAGCAACTTAAAGGTTGTTTCTTTGACCGTTACCGTGCAAAGAGAAGTCGCAGACCGCCTTGTGGCAACAGCGGGTAAACCGGAATATTCGGCAATAACGCTTGCAATTTTATCCCGCGGAGAGGCAAAAATCTGCCGAAAAATCGACAGAAAATGTTTTTATCCATCTCCAAACGTGGACAGTGCGGTGGTCAGAATTGACATCGATGAACACAAATTGGAAGGCGAAAATAAAGCATTGATACATCGTCTTGTGCGCTCCGCTTTTGCCATGCGGCGCAAAACTTTGAATAATAATCTATGCGCGTCTTTCGGGCTTTCCAAAGTCGATGCCGACATTAAGATTTGTGCAGCGGGACTGCCGCCGATGGTTAGGGGAGAATCGCTGACGCTTGATGATTTCGTTAAGTTGTCACATAATTTTTGAAGGTTTTGGTCTTTTTACAAAGTCTTTTATTTCTCGACACGATTTCCCTAAATATAACTACAAAATCATAATAT